>NZ_JBIASS010000005.1:0-327823 GCF_042890955.1 Streptomyces sp. NPDC001933
AACTCGTGCAGGACACCGTCGATCCGGATGCTGGTGACAGCGGCACCGGGGATCGAGGAGAGGAGCGTACGGCGGAGAGAGTTGCCGAGGGTGTAACCGAAGCCCGGCTCCAGCGGCTCGATGACGAACCGGGAGCGGAACTCGTCAACGACCTCTTCGGTCAGCGACGGACGCTGAGCGATAAGCATGTTGCGTTCCTTCAGTCGTGGGCGCCCACTATTTGACGCCCCCAGATACTGACAAGGGTACGGGCGGCACGACCCCGAAGGGGCCGTACCGCCCGGACCCACGAGCTACTGCCTGGAGCAGAGCCCGAGAAAATCAGACGCGGCGACGCTTGGGCGGGCGGCATCCGTTGTGCGGGGTGGGGGTGACGTCCTGGATCGAGCCGACCTCCAGGCCGGTGGCCTGGAGCGAACGGATCGCGGTCTCGCGGCCGGAGCCCGGACCCTTGACGAAGACGTCAACCTTGCGCATGCCGTGCTCCTGCGCGCGGCGGGCGGCCGACTCGGCGGCCATCTGCGCGGCGAAGGGGGTGGACTTGCGCGAGCCCTTGAAGCCGACGTGGCCGGCGGAGGCCCAGGAGATCACGTTGCCCGAGGGGTCCGTGATCGAGACGATCGTGTTGTTGAACGTGCTCTTGATGTGCGCGTGGCCGTGAGCGACGTTCTTCTTTTCCTTGCGACGCACCTTCTTGGCTGCGCCCTGACGACCCTTGGGGGGCATGTCTTGACTCCAGATGGAGAGGGGAGGTGATCGGTCCTACAGCGAAGACCGCTGGTTGCTGCGGATGACCGGTGGCCCGGACGTCCGCAGTGCGTCCGCTGAGGACTACTTCTTGCCCGGCTTCTTCTTGCCGGCGATCGCGCGACGCGGGCCCTTGCGGGTACGAGCGTTCGTGCTGGTGCGCTGGCCGTGGACCGGCAGGCCGCGGCGGTGACGCAGACCCTGGTAGCAGCCGATCTCGACCTTGCGGCGGATGTCGGCCTGGATCTCGCGACGGAGGTCACCCTCGGTGCGGAGGTTGGCGTCCACGTACTCGCGGATCTTGACCAGGTCCTCTTCGGCCAGGTCACGAACGCGGGTGTTGGGGTTCACGCCAGTGGTGGCGAGAATCTCCTTGGACCGGGTGCGCCCGATGCCGAAGACGTAGGTGAGGGCAACCTCCACGCGCTTTTCGCGCGGGATGTCAACACCTGAAACGCGTGCCATTCAATGGCTCCAGTTGTTAATTCGGGGGTCTTCCGCAGTGCCGCTCCCGATCGCCGACCTCTCGTGACGAGAGGTGGTACGCCCGGGTCCCCGGCCCCCACCGGAGGTGTCGTCAGCCGAAGCTTGGACGGACTCTGCGTATGTACGTTTTACGTGCGTCGCGCGAAGTGCTGCGAGATGCAGGGGGTCGTGCGTCAGCCCTGGCGCTGCTTGTGGCGCAGGTTGTCGCAGATGACCATGACCCGACCGTGACGGCGGATCACCTTGCACTTGTCGCAGATCTTCTTGACGCTCGGCTTGACCTTCATGGGATGTCAGGTTCTCCGGGTCAGTGCCGTCACCACGCGGAAGCGAGGTGGAGGCAAGATCTACTTGTAGCGGTAGACGATCCGGCCACGCGTCAGGTCGTACGGGGAGAGCTCCACGACGACCCGGTCATCCGGAAGGATTCGGATGTAGTGCATCCGCATCTTGCCGCTGATGTGCGCGAGGACCTTGTGACCGTTCTGGAGCTCCACCTTGAACATGGCGTTCGGGAGGGACTCGATCACGGTGCCCTCAATTTCGATGGCACCTTGCTTCTTGGCCACGCTTCGCCTTTCGAATCGGCTACCTTGATCGACTTTCGGCACAGCATGCGGACACACTGATGCACGAGAGCCGACGAGTCAGTCTACGTCAGCGGACCCCAAAAGACGAATCCGTCAAGTTTGCCCACCGAAGGAGATCCTTAGACCTCGACAAGCGGGTCAAATCCCCCGGGGGTCGTCAGCCGAGCGGGTCCGGCGCTACCTCGATCCCGTACTGCGCCAGCTTCGCCCGGCCGCAGTCGGGGGCGGTCAGGACCAGGGGGCCCTGCTCGGTGAGGGCGATCGAGTGCTCCCAGTGGGAGGACCAGGTGCCGTCCGTCGTGATGACCGTCCAGTCGTCCTGGAGCACCTCGGTCTGCGCGGTACCGAGCGAGACCATCGGCTCGATGGCCAGGCAGACGCCGGGGACGAGCTTGATGCCCTTGCCGCGCTTGCGGGCGACGTAGTTCAGCAGGTGCGGGTCCATGTGCATCTCGGTGCCGATGCCGTGGCCGCCGTAGTCCTCGATGATCCCGTACTTGCCGGTGGCGGGGCGGGGCTGGCGGCGGATGTAGGACTCGATCGCCTTCGAGATGTCGACGAGGCGGTTGTTCACCTTCATCGCGGCGATACCGGCCCACATGGACTCCTCCGTCACCCGGGAGAGCTCGACCAGCTCCGGAGCGTGACCGGTGCCCACGAAGGCCGTGTACGCGGCGTCGCCGTGCCAGCCGTCGACGATCGCGCCGGCGTCGATGGAGATGATGTCGCCGTCCTTGAGGACCGTCTTCTCGTCCGGGATGCCGTGGACGACGACCTCGTTGACCGAGGTGCAGATGGTCGCGGGGAAACCGCCGTAACCGAGGAAGTTCGACTTCGCACCGTGATCGGCGATCACCTTGCGGGCGACCTGGTCCAGGTCCAGCGTGGTGGCGCCGGGCACCGCCGCCTCGCGGGTGGCCGCGTGAATGGCAGCGACCACCAGTCCCGCCTCGCGCATCTTCGCGATCTGCTCGGGGGTCTTGATCTGCACCATTGCGCGGCGCCTCTCTGCATCGGACTGCATCGAACGGTGATGTCTGCGGCGTACGCACACAACGATACGGCGCAAACAGTCGGGCGCGGCGCCCATGGACGCCGCGGCCGACTGCACGAGTACTGCGGGTTCTGCGCTCAGCCCTTGTCGGACTTGAGAGCCTCCATCGCGCGCTCGGTCACATCGGTGACCTTGCCGAGCGCGGAGATGGTGACCACCAGGTTCTGGGCCCGGTAGTAGTCGATGATCGGCTCGGTCTGCGTGTGGTAGACCTCCAGCCGGGTGCGCACCGTCTCCTCGGTGTCGTCGTCGCGCTGGTACAGCTCGCCGCCGCAGACGTCGCAGACGCCCTCGGCCTTCGGCGGGTTGTACGTCACGTGGAAGACGTGCGAGCCGTCGTTCCGGCAGATACGGCGGCCGGCGATGCGCTTGACCACCTCGTCCTCGGGGACTTCGAGGTCCAGGACCGCGTCGAGCTTGGTGCCCTCGTCCTTGAGCATGGCGTCAAGTGCCTCGGCCTGACCCACGTTGCGCGGGAAGCCGTCCAGCAGGAAGCCGTTCTCGGCGTCCGGCTGGGACATGCGGTCCTTGGCCATCCCGATGGTGACCTCGTCCGGCACCAACTTGCCTGCGTCCATGAAGGAGCGGGCCTGCTTGCCAAGGTCGGTGCCCTGGCTGATGTTGGCACGGAAGAGATCGCCCGTGGAGATCTGCGGAATCGACAGGTTCTTGGCAAGGTACGCAGCCTGCGTTCCCTTGCCGGCACCGGGCGGCCCGACGAGGACGATTCGCATCAGCGGAGGAACCCTTCGTAATTGCGCTGCTGGAGCTGGCTCTCGATCTGCTTCACGGTCTCCAGCCCCACACCCACGATGATCAGGATGCTTGTCCCGCCGAACGGGAAGTTGGCGTTCGCACCACCGAAGCCTGCCAACGCCATCGTCGGCACAAGAGCGATCAGACCCAAGTACAGCGAGCCCGGCCAAGTGATCCTGTTGAGCACGTAGCTCAGGTACTCGGCAGTAGGTCGACCAGCCCGGATACCCGGGATGAACCCACCATACTTCTTCATGTTGTCGGCGACTTCCTCGGGGTTGAACGAAATCGCCACATAGAAGAAGGCGAAGAAAACGATCAACAGGAAGTACGCCGTGATGTAGTACGGGTGGTCGCCCTTGACGAAGTTGTCCTTGATCCATGTCGCCCAGCCCGCAGTGGAGTTGGAGAACTGGACGATCAGGGCAGGGATGTAGAGCAGCGAAGAAGCGAAGATGACGGGAATCACACCCGCCTGATTGACCTTCAGCGGAATGTACGTCGAGGTACCGCCGTACGACCTGCGGCCGATCATGCGCTTCGCGTACTGCACCGGGATGCGGCGCTGGGCCTGCTCGACGAAGACGACGAGGCCCACCATCACGAAGCCGATCAGGATGACGGTGCCGAACTCGATCCAGCCGTCGGCCAGCTTGCCGCTGGTCTTGATGGCCCACAGGGCACCGGGGAAGCTGGCGGCGATCGAGATGAACATCAGGATCGACATGCCATTGCCGATGCCGCGGTCGGTGATGAGCTCACCGAGCCACATGACGGCCGCGGTGCCCGCGGTCATCGTGATGACCATCACGATGGTCGTGAAGACCGACTGGTTCGGGACGATCTGGTCGGCGACCGGGCAGCCGCTGAAGAGGGCGCCGCTGGTGGCGGTGGCCACCAGGCCGGTGCCCTGGAGGATGGCGAGCGCGACGGTCAGATAACGCGTGTACTGCGTGATCTTCGCCTGGCCGGACTGCCCCTCCTTCTTGAGCGCCTCGAGTCGGGGAATGACCACGGTCAGCAGCTGAAGAATGATGCTGGCCGTGATGTACGGCATGATGCCGAGCGCGAAGATCGTGATCTGCAGCAGTGCACCACCGCTGAACATGTTCACCAGGCCGAAGAGGCTGTTGTTGCCCTTGCTGGCCTGATCAACACAGGTCTGGACGTTCTCGTAGCTCACTCCCGGTACCGGGATGTGCGCCCCGAGCCGGTAGAGCACGATGATGCCGAGCGTGAAGAGCAGCTTCTTGCGCAGGTCGGGCGTCTTGAACGCCCGGGCGAACGCGGTGAGCACGGTGCCTCCTGCGACCCCCGCGCAAAGCGTAGAGGTGACGGTCTTGAGGATCGACGAATACGTAAAAGTCAAAGTCCCCGGGGCGGGTGCCCAGAGGGATACCACACAACAACGCACGCCACCTTACCGGCGACCATGCCCCCCTAGGAACGACCAACCGGGGATGCCCCAAATGAGAGGCATCCCCGGTCGGATGTTCAGGCCATCGAGTTGTCTCAGACGAGCTCGGTGACGGTGCCGCCGGCGGCGGCAATCTTCTCCTTGGCGGAGCCGGAGACGGCGTCAACCGAAACCTGCAGCGCCACGGAGATCTCGCCCTGTCCGAGGACCTTGACGAGGTGGTTGTTGCGCACCGCACCCTTGGCGACCAGGTCGGCCACGGTGACCTCTCCACCCTCGGGGTAGAGCGTCGCGAGCTTGTCCAGGTTCACGACCTGGTACTCGGTGCGGAACGGGTTCTTGAAGCCCTTGAGCTTCGGGAGACGCATGTGGAGGGGCATCTGCCCACCCTCGAAGCGCTCCGGAACCTGGTAACGGGCCTTGGTGCCCTTGGTGCCACGACCGGCGGTCTTACCCTTGGACGCCTCACCACGACCCACACGGGTCTTGGCGGTCTTGGCGCCCGGGGCGGGCCGGAGGTCATGGGCCTTCAGCGGCTTGTTCTCCGCCATGTCAGTCGACCTCCTCAACCGTCACGAGGTGGCGCACGGTGTGAGCCATGCCGCGGAACTCGGGACGGTCCTCCTTGACGACCACGTCGTTCAGGCGCTTGAGCCCGAGCGAACGAAGGGTGTCGCGGTGGTTCTGCTTGCTGCCGATGTACGACTTCGTCTGCGTGATCTTGAGGCGAGCCATTACGCACCCGCTCCCGCACGTGCACGAAGCAGAGCCGCGGGGGCGACGTCCTCGAGGGGCAGACCGCGGCGGGCCGCGATCTCCTCGGGACGCTGCAGGCCCTTGAGGGCCGCCACGGTCGCGTGCACGATGTTGATCGCGTTGTCGGAGCCGAGCGACTTCGACAGGATGTCGTGAACGCCGGCGCACTCCAGAACGGCGCGCACCGGGCCACCGGCGATAACACCGGTACCGGGGGAAGCAGGCTTCAGCAGGACGACGCCCGCAGCCTTCTCGCCCTGGATCGGGTGAGGAATGGTGCCCTGGATGCGCGGAACCTTGAAGAAGTTCTTCTTGGCTTCCTCGACACCCTTGGCGATGGCCGCGGGAACTTCCTTGGCCTTGCCGTAACCGACACCGACGGTGCCGTCACCATCGCCCACCACGACCAGCGCGGTGAAGCTGAAGCGACGACCACCCTTCACAACCTTGGCGACGCGGTTGATCGCGACAACGCGCTCAACGTACGCGGTCTTTTCGGCGGCAGCTGCGCCGCCGTCACGGCCCTTCCGGTCCCGCCGCTCGCCGCCACCGGCACCGCTTCCGCGGCGCTGGGGTCCAGCCATTGGATTTACCTCTCTCTGTTACGTCCGCTGTGCGTAGGAACCGGGCTCAGAACTTCAGACCGGCTTCACGGGCGGCGTCAGCCAGAGCGGCAATCCGCCCGGCGTACTGGTTACCACCGCGGTCAAACACGACGGCCTCGACGCCTGCGGCCTTGGCGCGCTCAGCGACCAGGGCGCCGACCTGCTTGGCCTGGGTGCTCTTGTCGCCCTCGCCACCACGGATGGAGACGTCCAGGGTCGACGCCGACGCGAGCGTGTGGCCCGCGATGTCGTCGATGACCTGAGCCACCATGTGGCGGTTGGACCGCGTCACGACCAAGCGCGGACGCTCCGGCGAACCGGAGATGTGCTTGCGGACGCGGATGTGGCGACGCTTGAGGGCGGCACGCTTGTAGGCGTCGCCCTTGGCGATCTTCACGCCGTATGCCATGGCTACTTACCAGCCTTTCCGACCTTGCGGCGGATGACCTCGCCGGCGTACTTGACGCCCTTGGCCTTGTACGGGTCAGGCTTCCGCAGCTTGCGGATCTTGGCCGCGGTCTCGCCGACCTTCTGCTTGTCGATGCCCTCGACGGAGAACTTCGTGGGGGACTCCACCTTGAAGGTGATGCCCTCCGGGGCCTCGATCAGGATCGGGTGGCTGTAGCCCAGGGCGAACTCCAGGTTGGAGCCCTTCGCCTGGACGCGGTAACCGACACCACTGATCTCGAGCGCCTTGGTGTATCCCTGGGTCACACCGGTGATCATGTTCGCCACCAGCGTGCGGGACAGGCCGTGAAGGGCCTTGTTCTGACGCTCGTCGTTCGGGCGGGTGACGCTGAGGAAGCCGTCCTCACCCTTGGTGACCTCGATCGGCGACGCGACGGTGTGCGTGAGGGTGCCCTTGGGCCCCTTCACCGCGACCGTGCGGCCATCGATGGTGACGTCCACACCGGCGGGAACCTGGATGGGGAGCTTGCCGATTCGCGACATGAGCTATTCCTCCGTTCCCGACTACCAGACGTAGGCGAGGACTTCCCCACCTACGCCCTTCTTGCTGGCCTGCTGGCCGGTCAGGAGACCGTGGGACGTGGAGATGATCGCCACGCCCAGGCCGCCGAGGACCTTCGGCAGGTTGGTGGACTTTGCGTATACACGCAGACCCGGCTTCGAGATTCGCTTGATGCCGGCGATCGAGCGCTCGCGGTTCGGGCCGAACTTCAGCTCGAGGACGAGGTTCTTGCCGACCTCGGCGTCCTCGACCTTCCAGCCGGTGATGAAGCCCTCCTGCTGGAGGATCTCCGCGATGTGCGACTTGATCTTGCTGTGCGGCATCACGACGGAGTCGTGGTACGCCGAGTTCGCGTTGCGCAGACGCGTGAGCATGTCTGCGATGGGATCAGTCATGGTCATGAATTGGCCTTCGGCCTCTCTCGCCGGGGTTTCCTGTATGCGCCATCCCTCTCCCCACTCAGAGGCAGGACGGGTGCGGTGCGGGGACCTACGGCGTAGTAAGTCGGTCTTGGGCGGCAGGCGCCCAACCCCACAAGCCTACGGCATGTGAGGGCGGGCTCCTGCCGACCAGATGCTTACCGAGAGCTTCCGTCAATTCCCAACGCCCGGAGGGCGAAGGAGAATTACCAGGAGCTCTTGGTCACGCCCGGCAGCTCGCCACGGTGAGCCATCTCACGAAGGCACACGCGGCACAGGCCGAACTTGCGGTAGACGGAGTGGGGCCGGCCGCAGCGCTGGCAGCGGGTGTACCCGCGAACGCCGAACTTCGGCTTACGGGCGGCCTTAGCGATCAGAGCCTTCTTCGCCACGGTCAGTTCTCCTTGAACGGGAAGCCGAGGTGACGAAGGAGGGCACGACCCTCGTCGTCGTTGGTCGCCGTGGTGACCACGGTGATGTCCATGCCCCGGACCCGGTCGATCTTGTCCTGGTCGATCTCGTGGAACATGACCTGCTCCGTGAGACCGAAGGTGTAGTTGCCACGGCCGTCGAACTGCTTCGGCGACAGACCACGGAAGTCACGGATACGCGGCAGCGCGAGCGACAGCGTACGGTCCAGGAACTCCCACATGCGGTCACCACGGAGGGTGACGTGGCAGCCGATCGGCTGACCCTCGCGCAGCTTGAACTGCGCGATGGACTTGCGGGCCTTGGTCACGGCCGGCTTCTGACCGGTGATCGTGGTGAGGTCGCGCACGGCGCCGTCGATCAGCTTGGAGTCGCGGGCGGCGTCGCCCACACCCATGTTGACCACGATCTTGACCAGACCGGGGATCTGCATGACGTTCTCGTACGAGAACTCCTCACGCAGCTTGCCGGAGATTTCCTCGCGGTACTTCGTCTTCAGACGCGGAGTGGTGGTGGTAGCCATCAGATGTCCTCACCCGTCCGCTTGGCAACGCGGATCTTGTTGCCTTCGTCGTCGAAGCGGTAACCGACGCGCGTGACGACCTTGTTGCCGTCCTTCTCCACGACGAGCTGAACGTTGCTCACGTGGATGGGGGCCTCGGTCGTGACGATGCCACCGGTCTGCGAACCGCGAGCGGTCTGACCGGCCTTGGTGTGCTTCTTGACCCGGTTGACACCCTCGACGAGGACGCGGTCCTGAGCGGGGTAGGCCACGATGACCTTGCCCTGCTTGCCCTTGTCCTTACCGGTGATGACCTGAACCAGGTCGCCCTTCTTGATCTTCATGCTTACAGCACCTCCGGCGCGAGCGAGATGATCTTCATGAACTTCTTCTCGCGCAGTTCCCGGCCCACCGGGCCGAAGATGCGGGTGCCGCGGGGGTCACCGTCGTTCTTCAGAATGACGGCGGCGTTCTCGTCGAAGCGGATGTACGAGCCATCCTGACGGCGACGCTCCTTGACGGTGCGAACGATGACGGCCTTGACGACGTCACCCTTCTTCACGTTGCCACCGGGGATCGCGTCCTTGACGGTGGCGACGATGACGTCACCGATGCCCGCGTAGCGGCGACCCGAACCACCGAGAACACGGATGGTGAGGATTTCCTTCGCACCCGTGTTGTCGGCGACGCGAAGTCGCGACTCCTGCTGGATCACGTCTATCTCCTGATCGTCTGCCGGTTCCCGGCGGGGGCCGCTCCGTCACCGGAACGAGCCCCCGCCGAGCCTGGCGGAACTTGCCTGAGGGGAATGCCCCTCAGGAATTACTTGGCCTTCTCGAGGATCTCGACGACGCGCCACCGCTTCGTGGCGGACAGCGGCCGGGTCTCCATCAGGAGGACGCGGTCGCCGACGCCGGCGGCGTTCTGCTCGTCGTGCGCCTTGAGCTTGTTCGTACGGCGGATGACCTTGCCGTACAGCGCGTGCTTGACACGGTCCTCGACAGCGACGACGACGGTCTTGTCCATCTTGTCGCTGACGACCAGACCCTCACGGGTCTTGCGGAAACCGCGGTCGGTGTTCGTCTCAGTCACAGTCTTCTCGCTCATCAGACGCTCTCCACCGTCTCGATGCCCAGCTCGCGCTCGCGCATCAGGGTGTAGATCCGGGCGATGTCCTTACGGACGGACTTGAGCCGGCCGTGGTTCTCGAGCTGCCCGGTCGCCGCCTGGAAGCGGAGGTTGAACAGCTCTTCCTTGGCCTCGCGGAGCTTGTTGAGCAGCTCCTCGTTGCCCAGCTCGCGCAGCTCGGACGCCTTGGTTCCGGCCGACATCACGCCTCACCTGCCTCGCGCCGAACGATGCGGCACTTCATCGGAAGCTTGTGAGCAGCGCGGGTGAGCGCCTCACGAGCAATCTTCTCGTTCGGGTAGGACAGCTCGAACATCACGCGACCCGGCTTGACGTTCGCGATCCACCACTCGGGAGAACCCTTACCGGAACCCATGCGGGTCTCGGCCGGCTTCTTCGTCAGGGGACGGTCCGGGTAGATGTTGATCCAGACCTTGCCGCCACGCTTGATGTGGCGGGTCATCGCGATACGAGCTGCCTCGATCTGGCGGTTCGTCACGTACGCCGGGGTCAGCGCCTGGATGCCGTACTCGCCGAACGCAACCTGCGTGCCACCCTTGGACATACCGCTGCGCTTCGGGTGGTGCTGCTTGCGGTGCTTGACCCTACGGGGGATCAGCATTTCGGTCAGGCCTCCGTTCCGGTGCTCTCGGCAGCCGGAGCGGCAGCGGCGGGAGCCTCGGCCTTGGGGGCCTCGGTCTGAGCCGACTGCTGCTGCGGCTTGCGACCGCGACCGCCACGCTCGCCACCGCGGCCACCACGGCCGGCCGGGCGGTCAGCGCCGCCACGGGCCGGGCGGTTGCCTGCGCGGGCAGCGGCGTTCTCGGCGCGGACCTCGGCGATGTTCTTGACGTCGCCCTTGTAGATCCAGACCTTCACGCCGATGCGGCCGAAGGTCGTCTTGGCCTCGAAGAAGCCGTAGTCGACGTTCGCGCGGAGCGTGTGCAGGGGCACACGGCCCTCGCGGTAGAACTCCGAGCGGGACATCTCGGCGCCGCCGAGGCGGCCACCGCACTGGATCTTGATGCCCTTGGCGCCGGCCTTCATCGAGCTCTGCATGCTCTTGCGCATGGCCCGACGGAAGGAGACGCGGGAGGAGAGCTGCTCGGCGACGGCCTGGGCCACCAGCTGAGCGTCCACCTCGGGGTTCTTGACCTCGAGGATGTTCAGCTGGACCTGCTTGCCGGTCAGCTTCTCCAGCTCGCCACGGATGCGGTCGGCCTCGGCGCCGCGGCGGCCGATGACGATGCCCGGGCGGGCGGTGTGGATGTCAACGCGGACGCGGTCGCGGGTGCGCTCGATCTCGACCTTCGAGATGCCGGCCCGCTCCATGCCCTTCGTCATCATGCGACGAATGGCGACGTCTTCCTTGACGTAGTCCTTGTACAGCTTGTCGGCGTACCAACGGGACTTGAAGTCCGTGGTGATGCCGAGCCGGAACCCGTGCGGGTTTACCTTCTGGCCCATTACCGGGTTCCTTCCTTGCTGCTGACGACCACGGTGATGTGGCTGGTCCGCTTACGGATCCGGTAGGCACGGCCCTGGGCACGCGGACGGAACCGCTTCAGGGTCGGGCCCTCGTCCACGTACGCCTCGCTGATGACCAGCGAAGAGGCGTCGGTGTGGTCGTAGTTGTGTGCAGCGTTGGCAATGGCGCTGTCAAGCACCTTGCCAACCGGCACGCTCGCGGCCTGCGGGGCGAAACGCAGGACCGCCTGAGCCTCCGTGGCATCCATGCCACGGATGAGGTCCACCACGCGGCGGGCCTTCATGGGCGTGACGCGGATGTACCGCGCCTGGGCCCTGGCTTCCATGGTTGTCCCTTCGGTGTAAGTCATAGTCAGTCACCCCGCGTTAGCGGCGCTTCGACTTCCGGTCGTCCTTGACGTGGCCGCGGAAGGTGCGAGTCGGCGAGAACTCGCCGAGCTTGTGGCCGACCATCGACTCGGTGACGAACACCGGGACGTGGATCTTGCCGTTGTGCACCGCGATGGTGTGACCCAGCATGGCCGGGACGATCATCGAGCGACGGGACCAGGTCTTGATGACGTTCTTGGTGCCTGCCTCGTTCTGTACGTCCACCTTCTTGATGAGGTGGCCGTCGACGAAGGGCCCCTTCTTGAGACTGCGCGGCATCTAAACCCGCTCCTAGCGCTTCTTGTTCGTCTTGCGGCGGCGGACGATGTACTTGCTCGATGCCTTCTTCGGCGAGCGAGTACGACCCTCCTTCTGACCCCACGGCGAGACCGGGTGGCGACCACCGGAGGTCTTGCCCTCACCACCACCGTGCGGGTGGTCAACCGGGTTCATCGCGACACCGCGGACGGTCGGGCGAACGCCCTTCCAGCGCATGCGGCCGGCCTTGCCCCAGTTGATGTTCGACTGCTCGGCGTTGCCGACCTCGCCGATCGTGGCGCGGCAGCGGGCGTCGACCAGGCGGATCTCACCCGACGGCATACGAAGGTGGGCCATGGTGCCCTCCTTCGCCAGCAGCTGCACGGAGGCACCCGCGGAACGGGCGAACTTCGCGCCGCCGCCGGGCCGCAGCTCGATGGCGTGGATGGTCGTACCGACCGGGATGTTGCGCAGCGCCAGGTTGTTGCCGGGCTTGATGTCGGCGGCCGGGCCGTTCTCGACACGGTCGCCCTGCGCCAGGCCACGCGGCGCGATGATGTAGCGCTTCTCGCCGTCCGCGTAGTGCAGGAGCGCGATGCGCGCGGTGCGGTTGGGGTCGTACTCGATGTGCGCGACCTTGGCCGGCACGCCGTCCTTGTCGTGACGACGGAAGTCGATCACTCGGTAGGCGCGCTTGTGGCCACCGCCCTGGTGGCGAACGGTCACACGACCGGCGTTGTTACGGCCGCCCTTGCTGTGCAGGGGGCGGACCAGCGACTTCTCCGGCGTGGACCGCGTGATCTCGACAAAGTCGGCGACGCTGGAGCCACGACGGCCCGGGGTCGTCGGCTTGTACTTGCGGATACCCATTTCTCAGTCCTCGTCCGATTCCGGACGACTCGACCTCCGTCAGGAGGTCGGGCCGCCGAAGATGTCGATACGGTCGCCCTCGGCGAGGGTCACGATGGCGCGCTTGGTGTCAGCGCGCTTGCCGAAACCGGTCTTGGTGCGCTTGCGCTTACCCTGCCGGTTGATCGTGTTGACCCCGGTGACCTTGACCGAGAAGACCGCTTCCACGGCCTGCTTGATCTGGGTCTTGTTGGAGCCGGGCGCGACGATGAACGTGTACTTGTTCTCGTCGAGCAGCGCGTAGCTCTTCTCGGAAACGACCGGCTTGACGAGAACGTCGCGCGGGTCCGAGTAGGTCTTGCTGGTAACGGTCGCCTCGCTCATCAGGCGTCGCTCCCTTCGGTCTCAGCGGTCTGGGGGCCAGACACGAAGGACTCGAGGGCGGCCTGGGTGAAGACCACGTCGTCAGAGACGATCACGTCGTACGTGTTCAGCTGGCCCGGCTCCAGGATGTGCACCTGGGGCAGGTTGCGGGCGGACAGCCACGCGGCCTCGTCGGCACGCTCGACGACCAGGAGCAGGTTCTTGCGCTCCGAGATCTTGCCGAACAGCGTCTTGGCGGCCTTCGTGGAGACTGCACCGTCGACCACGCCGGTGACGACGTGGATGCGGGAGTGACGGGCCCGGTCGGAGAGGGCACCACGCAGGGCGGCGGCCTTCATCTTCTTCGGGGTCCGCTGCGAGTAGTCACGCGGCTGCGGGCCGTGGACGACGCCACCGCCGGCGAACTGCGGCGCACGGGTCGAACCCTGGCGCGCGCGGCCGGTGCCCTTCTGGCGGTACGGCTTGCGGCCACCACCACGGACTTCGCCGCGGGTCTTGGTCTTGTGCGTGCCCTGACGGGCAGCTGCCAGCTGTGCGACGACGACCTGGTGGATCAGCGGAACGCTGGTCTTCGCGTCGAAGATCTCCGCGGGGAGCTCGACGGTACCGGCCTTGTCGCCTGCCGGCGAAAGGATGTCAATGGTGCTCATTACCTCAAGCCCCCTTGGCCGCGGTACGGACCAGGACGAGGCCGCCGTTCGGACCGGGGACTGCGCCCTTGATGAGGAGCAGACCCTTCTCCGCGTCAACCGCGTGGATGGTCAGGTTCTGGGTGGTGACACGCTCGTTGCCCATGCGACCCGCCATGCGCATGCCCTTGAAGACACGGCCGGGGGTGGCACAGCCACCGATGGAGCCGGGCATGCGGTGCACACGGTGGGCACCGTGGGACGCCTTGCCACCCTTGAAGTTGTGACGCTTCATCACACCGGCGAAGCCCTTGCCCTTGCTCTTGCCCGTGACGTCGACCTTGACGCCGGACTCGAACACCTCGGCAGTGACCTCCTGGCCCAGCGTGTACTCGCTGGCGTCAGGGGTGCGGAGCTCCACCAGGTGGCGGCGCGGGGTGACGTCGGCCTTGGCGAAGTGGCCCTTGAGGGGCTTGTTCACCTTGCGGGGGTCGATCTCGCCGAAGGCGATCTGGACTGCCTCGTAGCCGTCGTTGTCGTTGGTGCGGACCTGGGTGACGACGCAGGGCCCGGCCTTGACGACGGTCACCGGGACGACCCGGTTGTTCTCGTCCCAGACCTGGGTCATGCCGAGCTTCTCGCCCAGGACGCCCTTAATGTTCTTAGCCATCTCGCGCGTCACCTCAGAGCTTGATCTCGATGTCGACGCCCGCCGGCAGGTCGAGACGCATCAGCGAGTCAACCGTCTTCGGCGTGGGGTCGAGGATGTCGATGAGGCGCTTGTGCGTGCGCATCTCGAAGTGCTCGCGCGAGTCCTTGTACTTGTGCGGCGACTTGATGACGCAGTACACGTTCTTCTCAGTGGGCAGCGGCACCGGGCCCGCGACCGACGCACCAGTGCGGGTCACCGTCTCGACGATCTTCTTCGCCGAGGAGTCGATGACCTCGTGGTCGTAGGCCTTGAGCCGGATGCGGATCTTCTGTCCCGCCATGGCTACTAGTAGTCCTGTCTCTCATAACGCTCTGGAACCCGGGAGTTCTAACGACTCCACCTCCGACCCACGCGGTCGGGCGTGTCGCATCCCCTCTACGCAGATCTCCCGAAGGATTTCCCAACCAAGGGGGTGCGGGCCCGAGGACCGCAGGACCGGGGGCGAAACACCCACCGGGCGCCTGGCCGGTGCCCCACTGACGCTTCCCGGAAGATTCCCGTACGTCCGACCCACGAGGGGTCGACGAGTACTGTGGGACTCGCTTCCGGTCCTCCCGGCGGGAGGCGCGCAGCATTGACACTCAACCGAGCAACCTGGTCAGTGTGCCATACGGGGTGTGAGCCTGGCCAATCGGGCCGAGGATCTTACCCCTCGTGGTCGCTCGGTCAAACGCGGGCGCGCAGCGGGGGCCGTGCCGGGCGTCCCCGGCGTAATTCGGTCGAGCGGACCGCACCGCCGTGCCTACAGTGACCGGCCGGGCAAACCGTCGTCACCAGGGGCATCGATCATGCGTACGCACTATCCGCGCACGGCCCATCTGCCCTGGTCCCCCGGGGCCGCCTCGGACGACGTGCGGATCGCCGGGCTCGCCGCGCTGACCGGCCGCGAGGTCGTCGTCACCGAGAAGCTGGACGGCGAGAACACCACGCTCTACGCCGACGGGCTCCACGCCCGCTCCCTGGACTCCGCCCACCACCCCTCGCGGGGCTGGGTGAAGGCGCTCCAGGGCCGGGTCGGGGCGCGGATCCCCGAGGGGTGGCGGGTCTGCGGCGAGAACATGTTCGCGCGCCACTCGATCCCCTACGAGGAGCTGGAGAGCTTCTTCTACGGCTTCTCCGTCTGGGACGGGGAGCACTGCCTGGACTGGGACCGGACCGCGGCGTTCCTGCGGGACCTGGGTATACCGGTGCCGCCGGTGCTGTGGCGCGGCGTGTTCGACGCCCGCGCCGAGAAGGCGCTGCGGGCGCTGAAGCTCGACACCGGCCGGCAGGAGGGTTACGTCGTGCGGCCCGCGGACGAGTTCGGCGCGGCGGACTTCCGCCGTCTGGTGGCCAAGTGGGTGCGGCCCGGACACGTACAGACCGATACGCACTGGATGCACGCCGCCGTCGTGGAGAACGGGCTCGGCCCGGCCGCCGCCCTGTGGGCCGTACGGTCCGGGGCCCCGGCCGACGCGGCGGCGCTGGCCGCCGCCACCGGCACGGACGCGGGGGACGCCGGGGCCGCCGCCGCGATGGGCGACGCCCTGGACGCGGCGGGCCGGACGGGCGAGGACCGGCTGACCGGGGTGCTCGCCGCGCTGCTGCACCGCTCCCGCCGCGCGGCGCTCGCGCCCGCGCTGGCCCCCGCGCTCGGGATGCCGCTCGCCCGGCGCGTCGCGGACCTCGTCGGACTGCACCCCGGGCTGCACCGCCCGTACCCGGACGAGGAACGGCGCACCGGGCTGGTCCGGATGTCGTTCGCCGCCGATCTGCCGCTGCTGCACGCGCTGGCCGCCACGGTCGCGGACACCGCCGGGGCGCGCGAGCAGGTGGAGTGGTCGGCGCTGCACGCGGAGGACGTGAGCGAACCGGCCGGGCTGCGGGAGGCGTTCGCGGATCTGGAACCGGACGCCGCCGACCGCTGCCTGGCGCAGGCCCGTGAGGCGTACGCCCTGGGCCGGGTCACCACCGCCGATGAGGCCGTCGCCGCGACCTGGCGCTGGCGGACCGGGGACTTCCCGCGCCTGGTCCAGCTGGTCGGCCCGTCCGGCAGCGGCAAGAGCACCTTCGCCCGCGCCCTGCCCGGCACCGACACCTACCTCTCGCTCGACGACCTGCGCCAGGCCCGGGGCTCGCGCGCCGACCAGAAGGCCAACGGGGACGTGCTGCGCGAGGGGCTCGACCGGCTGGACACCGCGCTCGCGGCCGGCTCCGCGGTCGTCTGGGACGCCACCTCGCTCAACGCCCACCAGCGTTCCCTGGTGCACGCGGTGGCCCGGCGCAGGGACGCGCTGCTGACCCATGCCGTGGCGCTGGTCGACGAGGCGGAGCTGATCCGCCGCAACGGGTGCCGCAGCCACCCCGTACCACCCGAGGTGCTGACCGCGCAGCTGCACAGATTCGTGCCCCCGTACCCCGGCCAGGCCCACCGCACCTGGTACATCGGCGCGAGCGGAACGGTGGAGGACAGGGCGTAGATGCGTACCAGCGAGGAGATCTACCACCGGGTCCGCTGGGATTCCCGGTTCGACCCGGCGCGCTTCGTGATGGGCGTGGCGCAGCGCGGGACCGTGCCCAAGCGGGTGCCGCTGCCCCGCTTCACGCCCGGCGGGGACATCCCCTGGCACCGAGTGCTGTTCTTCGAGGCGGACGGCGAGGTGGTGTGGGACCGGTCCTCGGGCGTGGACCGGATCGACGCGACGGAGGCCGGGCGGGTGCGCGCCCCGCGCCGGCTGCCGTCCCCGTACTTCGTCTCCCGCACCCCGCACGCGTTCTCCGCGCCCGAGGCGGCCTGGACGCCCGTGCCCGAGGACGCACCGCCGCCCGGGCCGGCCTCCGGTCCCCTGACGCTGCTGACCTGGAACACCCTCTGGGACCGCTACGACAGCGACCGCATCGACACCGCCCGGCGCCGCCCGCTCCTGCTCGACGCCCTGCGCGTGGCGGACGCCGATGTCATCGCCCTCCAGGAGGCCGAACCGGCCCTGCTCGCCCTGCTGCTGGCGGCGCCCTGGGTCCGCGACGGCTACACGTTCTGGGCCGATCCGGCGGGCCGGGACGTCGCCGACTGCGGTCTGCTGCTGCTCAGCAGGGTGCCGGTGCGCGAGGCGGGCCTGCATGCACTCGGCCCGCACAAGGCGGTCGCGGCGGTCGTGGTGGACGGGCCGTACGGGCCGGTCACGGTCGCGGTGACCCATCTCAGCAGCGACCACTCGGCCGACGGCGCCGGCCGGCGCGATGCCGAACTGGCCGATCTGGCAACGGGGTTGGCGGCGGTCGAGGGCGATGTGGCGCTGCTCGGCGACTTCAACGACGGCGGGGACACCCCGCAGGACCGGCTGGGGATGGCGGACGCCTGGAGCCGGGTGCACGGCGCGGACGACCGGACGCCCACGTTCGACCCGTCGGTCAACCCGCTGGCGGCGGTCTCCTCCCTGTCCGGGCGGGCGTCCCGGCTGGACCGGGTCCTGGCCCGCTCGGAGCGGCTGCGCCCCGCATCTGCGGTGCTGCTGGGCGATGTCCCCGCACCGGACGGGCTGTACGTCTCGGACCACTTCGGGGTACGCGTGGAGCTGGCCGCCGAGGCGGCGGAAGAGATCCGCGCGGACGCGGCGGAGGAGGCGTGGGAGGACGCCGCCGAGGAGGCGTGCGCGGCCGATGTCGTGCGCCGGGTGGCCGCCGCCCTGCCCGAAGGCGCTGTCCACCTGGCCGGCTCCCGGCGGATGGGCTGCGCGCTGCCCGGTGCGGACGTGGACCTGGTCGCGGCGCTGCCGGGCGCGGTGGATCTGCCGGGGGTACGGGAACGGCTGGCCGTTGCCCTGCCGGACGCAGTCGGCCTGCGCGAGGTGACCGGCGCCCGCGTACCGGGTCTGCGCTTCGCCCTCGGCGGCCTGAACATGGACCTGGTGACCGTGGCGACGGGTGCGCTCGACCCGGCCGAGGCGGTGGCCGGGCGCGCCGGGCTGGGCGAGGCGGCGGCCACGGCGCTCAGCGCGGTGAGCGACGCGGACGCGGTGCTCGCGGCGGCGGACCCGCACCGGGCGGCGTTCACCCGGCTCGCCC
Organism: Streptomyces sp. NPDC001933; assembly: GCF_042890955.1. Lineage (NCBI taxonomy): Bacteria > Bacillati > Actinomycetota > Actinomycetes > Kitasatosporales > Streptomycetaceae > Streptomyces > Streptomyces sp. NPDC001933. Next base: position 18,593 of record NZ_JBIASS010000005.1, read on the forward strand.
GCGGGGTGAAGGGCTGGGCGCGGGCGCGCGGCCTGGACTCCGCGCCGTGCGGCGGACTGCCCGGCCTCGCCTGGTCCGTACTCGCGGCCCGCACCGCCCACGAGTCGGGCGACCTGGCGCCGCTCCCCCTGCTCAGGCACTTCTTCGCGACCTGGGCCGCGTGGGACTGGAGCCGGCCGGTCGGCTCCGGGGAGGCGGGCGAACTCCCCCTCACCGTGCTGACCCCGACCGCCCCCGTCCGCTCCTGCACCGCGCAGGTCTCCCCGGCCGGCCGCGACCTCCTCACCGAGGAGCTCTTCCGCGCCTGGGAGATCCTGGAGTCCGCCGACGACACCGGCCCCGTACCGCACGCCCTGCTCCGCACCCCGCCACCGCTGCACCTGCGCCACGCCGCCTGGGCGATCGTCTCCGTGCGCCACGGCGCGGACGAGGGCCGCTTCCGCGGCCGCCTCCTGGCCCTGCTCGCCGCCCTCGCGGAAGCGGGTTCCCCGGACGCCCACGCCTGGCCCCGCCCGTGCGGCGCCGACGCCTCCCACGTCCAGTACGCCATCGGCCTGGGCCGCACCCCGCCCGACGGGGCCCGGCTCGCGGAGATCGGCGCCGAGCTGCTGCGCGGCATCCCGGAGGCGGGGCTGCGGCGGGCGGACCGCGGACAGGCGCCCGAGCTGCGGTGACGGCGGTCGGCGAGAATCCGTCCATGACGACGAGCACCACCGCGCCCTGGACCCTGCGTCCCGCCCTGCCCGAGGACATCGAGGCCCTGGCCGAACTCAGGGCCGTGGTGATGCGCCCCGACCTGGAGCGGCTCGGGCGTTACGACGAGCACCGCGTACGGCAGCGGCTGCGGGACGGGTACGTGCCGCAGCACACCTCGGTCGTGGTCGTGGACGGCGAGCTCGCCGGCTCCGTCACCCTGCGCCCGGTCGACGGCGGGCTGCGGCTGGAGAACTTCTACCTCTCCCCCGCGCTCCACGGGCGCGGCACGGGCACCGCGGTGCTCCGCTCGCTGCTCGCGCGGGCCGACGAGGCGGGCGCGACCGTGCGGCTGGACGTGCTCCAGGGCAGTGCCGCCCGCGCGCTCTACGAACGGCACGGGTTCACCGAGGAGCGCCAGGACCCGATCGATGTGTTCATGGTGCGTACACCCGTGCGTTGAACTGTCTGGGTCACATCATCGGATATCCAGGCAACCCGCCTCCGTGAATCTCCGTCTATCCCCCCGCAGCAGCGGCTCGCCACCCGCCGCGACCTGCATTGATTCGGTACGCAGCACAGGGCCGCCCGCCCGCTGCGGGGGAAGTGGACGGAGCACGGTGTGACGGATCGACCCGCCTCGCGCGCATCCCGCCCGGGAGTGCCGCGGCGCACCCTGCTGGCGGCGGCCGGTGCGACCGGTCTGGCGGGCCTCACCGCCTGCACGGCCCCCTCGCCGCCCCGCCGCCGCGATCCGGCCGCGGACCCGATGCCCGGACTGCCGATAAGCACCTCGCACCCGGCGCTGATGATGCAGGTCCTCGCCCACCCGGACGACGACCTGTACTTCATGAACCCGGACACCCAGCAGGCGCTGGACGCCGGCACCCCGCTGGTCTGCGTCTATCTGACCGGCGGTGAGGCCACCGGCATAAACCGTGTGCCTGGCCGCCCGCTGCCGCCGCCCGACAAGGCCGCGTACTCCTCCGCACGTCACCAGGGGCTGCGCCAGGCATACGCGACCCTGCTCGGCCTCGGCCGGTTCACCCCGTGGCAGAAGTCCGTCATCGAGCTGCACGGTGGCCACCGCGCCGAGCTCAACACCCTCGCCCACCGCGGCCGCAGGGTCGAGCTGATCTTCATCAGCACCGCCATGCACACCACGTACGGGCGTCTCGGACTGCCCAGCCTCTGGCAGGACCGGCGGCTGGTCCTGCCGACCGTCGTCGCCGACGGCTCGCCGCTCAGGAAGGCGGGTTCGTACACCTACGACGGGCTGATCGACGTCCTGGCCGGGCTGTTCGAGCGGTACCGGCCGAGCGTGCTGCACACCATGGACCCGGACCCCGACATCCAGCACAGCAGCGAGGCCGTCCGGCGCCGGGACAGCGAGCAGCAGGGCTACTCCGACCATCCCGACCACACCGCCGCCGCGCTGTTCACCTGGGCGTCGCTGATCCGCTGGGTGGCGCGGACCACCAGGAGCGGCGGCGAGATACCGAGCTTCGCCACCACGTCGTTCCGGGCCTACTACAACCGGCACTGGCCGAAGAACCTGCCGCCCGCCGTGCTGGCCGAGAAGGCCTCGCACCTGGTGCCGTACGGCGGCTCGGCCGACTGGCGGTGCGGCAATCCGGCGGGCTGCGGGGACTACAACGTGGGCGGCAACCGGCCGCTGACCAACCGGAAGGGCTGGGTGCGCTCCACCCACTACCGCTACCCCGGCCCCCGGCCCGCCGTGGCCGCCGAACCGGACGGCCGGCTCGTCACGTACGGGGTGCTGGGCCTGCGGGCGGTACGGCGGCGCGAGAGCGCACCGGGCAGCGGGGTGTGGGACGCGCCGGACGACCTCGGCGGCGGCCCGCTCGCACCGGTGCTGGGCAGCGCGACGCTGCCGGACGGGCGCCATCTGCTCTTCGGGCTGCGGTTCTCGGCGCTCGGCGGGCACGGCGCGGACAACGAGCGCGAGATCGTTGCGCTGGAGCAGCGCTCCCCCGGCGGCGCCTTCCGCGCCTGGCAGGGGCTGGGGAACCCGGAGCGCGGCCACGACGACGGGCGCCGGATCGGTGTTCCGGTCGCGGTCGCCGCCCCCGACGGGCAGGTGCACCTCTTCGTCCGGAACGCGGAGAAGGGCCTCAGCACCCGGGTACGGGACACGGCCGGCCGGTGGAGCGGGTGGGCGGACATGGGCGGCGGCGAGATCCAGGACGGGCTGAGTGCCGTGGTGGACGCCGAGGGGTGCGTCCATGTCTTCGCGGCGGGCCGGTTCGCGGTGCACCACTGGGCGCAGGACGCGCCCGGCGAGGCGGTGACCGCGCGCACCCAGATCACCGGGGTGCCGGTGCCCGGGGACGGACCGGCCGCGCTGCCGGGGGCCGACGGCAGCATCGAGCTGTTCTACCGCGCGGCGGCGAAGGCCGCCCTGACGACCGTACGGACCGGCGAGACGGTCGACGAGACCGGCATCGACGGCTACGCCCGCCGGATCCCGGACCCGGCGGGCTTCGACGGGTACGGGCCGGTGGCCGCCGCCGGGTCGTCGGCCGCCCCGGTGCTGCTCGGCCGCACCGCCGAGGGCCTCGTCCAGCTCCGTACCCCCGAAGGGCTCTCCGTACGGCGGCGCGGGCCGGTGGCACTGGACGGCCCGGCCCTGCACGTCGGCCGGGACGGCCGGCCGGCGGTGGTGGCCGTGGGGCCCGACGCCCTGCCCTGGATCTGGCGCCCCTGAGCGATGTCCCCCTGCACATGAAGCATGAAGAAGGGCCCCGGTCCACCGCTTGCGCGGCGGGCCGGGGCCCTTCTCGGTGCTCTGTGCGGAGCAACCAGGTCAGACAGTCAGGTAATTACTTGACGATCTTGGTGACCTGGCCGGCGCCCACGGTCCGGCCACCCTCACGGATGGCGAACTTCAGGCCCTCCTCCATGGCGACGGGCTGGATCAGCGCGACGCTCATGACGGTGTTGTCGCCCGGCATGACCATCTCGGTGCCCTCGGGGAGGGTCACGACGCCGGTCACGTCCGTGGTACGGAAGTAGAACTGCGGGCGGTAGTTGTTGAAGAACGGGGTGTGACGGCCACCCTCGTCCTTCGACAGGATGTAGGCCTGGGCCTCGAACTCGGTGTGCGGCGTGACCGAACCGGGCTTGATGATGACCTGGCCGCGCTCGACGTCCTCGCGCTTGATGCCACGGAGGAGCAGACCGACGTTCTCACCGGCCTGGCCCTCGTCGAGCAGCTTGCGGAACATCTCGATGCCGGTGACCGTGGTGGTGGTCTTCTCGGTCTTGATACCGACGATGTCGACGGTCTCGTTGACCTTGAGGACACCACGCTCAATACGACCGGTGACGACGGTGCCACGACCGGTGATCGTGAAGACGTCCTCGATCGGCATCAGGAACGGCTTGTCGACGTCACGCTCGGGCTGCGGGATGTTCTCGTCGACGGCCTTCATCAGGTCGAGGACGGTCTGGCCCCACTCCTTGTCGCCCTCGAGCGCCTTGAGCGCCGAGACCTTGACGACCGGCAGGTCGTCGCCCGGGAACTCGTACTCGGAGAGGAGCTCACGGACCTCGAGCTCGACGAGCTCCAGGATCTCCTCGTCGTCCACCATGTCGGCCTTGTTCAGGGCGACGACGATGTACGGAACGCCGACCTGGCGGGCCAGGAGCACGTGCTCCTTGGTCTGCGGCATCGGGCCGTCGGTGGCGGCGACCACGAGGATGGCGCCGTCCATCTGCGCGGCACCCGTGATCATGTTCTTGATGTAGTCCGCGTGACCCGGGCAGTCGACGTGCGCGTAGTGACGCGACTCCGTCTGGTACTCGACGTGCGCGATCGAGATCGTGATACCGCGCTGGCGCTCCTCGGGAGCCTTGTCGATCTGGTCGAAGGCCGAGGCCTCGTTCAGGTCCGGGTACGCGTCGTGCAGCACCTTGGTAATGGCGGCCGTGAGGGTCGTCTTACCGTGGTCAATGTGACCGATGGTGCCGATGTTGACGTGCGGCTTAGTCCGCTCGAACTTCGCCTTCGCCACTGGGTCCTCCTGTGGAGTGGTTCTGTACGCCTTGCTTCATCGGCGCCAGGTGATCTTTGCTGGGATGCCGGGGCCGGGGGCATTCAACACATTGCTTTCGCTCTGCGAGGAATGCCCCACCAGGCTCCGGTGACAAGCCTAAAGCGTGAGCTCGGGAGAGTTACTCGCCCTTGGCCTTCGCGATGATCTCCTCGGCGACGTTCCGCGGAACCTCGGCGTAGGAGTCGAACTGCATCGAGTAGCTTGCGCGACCCGAGGTCTTGCTGCGGAGGTCTCCGACGTAGCCGAACATCTCCGAGAGGGGCACGAGGCCCTTCACGACGCGAGCGCCGCTGCGCTCCTCCATGGCCTGGATCTGGCCACGGCGGGAGTTGATGTCACCGATGACATCGCCCATGTAGTCCTCGGGCGTGGTCACCTCGATGGCCATCATCGGCTCGAGGAGCACGGGGGACGCCTTGCGGGCACCCTCCTTGAACGCCTGCGAACCGGCGATCTTGAACGCCAGCTCGGAGGAGTCGACCTCGTGGTAGCCACCGTCGAGAAGGATGACGCGGACGCCGACCATCTCGTAACCGGCCAGGATGCCGAACTGCATGGCTTCCTGAGCACCCGCGTCCACCGAGGGGATGTACTCACGGGGGATGCGGCCACCGGTGACCTTGTTGACGAACTCGTACGAGGCCTCGCCGCCCTCGATGGGCTCGATCGCGATCTGCACCTTGGCGAACTGACCGGTACCACCGGTCTGCTTCTTGTGGGTGTAGTCGATGCGCTCGACGGCCTTGCGGATCGTCTCGCGGTACGCGACCTGGGGCTTGCCGACGTTCGCCTCGACGCGGAATTCGCGCTTCATGCGGTCGACGAGCACCTCGAGGTGAAGCTCGCCCATACCACCGATGATGGTCTGGCCGGTCTCCTCGTCGGAGTGCACCTGGAAGGACGGGTCCTCCTCGGAGAGGCGCTGGATGGCTACACCCAGCTTCTCCTGGTCACCCTTGGACTTGGGCTCGATGGCGACCTGAATGACCGGCGCCGGGAAGTCCATGGACTCCAGGATGACCGGGTTCTTGTCGTCACACAGCGTCTCACCGGTGGTGGTCTGCTTCAGGCCCATGACGGCGATGATGTCGCCGGCGCCCACCGACTCGATCTCCTCACGCTTGTTCGCGTGCATGCGGTAGATCTTGCCGATGCGCTCCTTCTTGCCCTTGACGGAGTTCAGCACCGAGGTGCCGGACTCCAGGCGGCCCGAGTAGACCCGGACGAAGGTGAGCTTGCCGAGGTGCGGGTCGCTCATGATCTTGAACGCGAGGGCCGCGAGCGGCTCGTCGTCGGACGGCTTGCGCTTGACGACCTCCTCCGGGTCCTTGACGCCGTGGCCCTCGATGGCCTCGACGTCCAGGGGGGAGGGGAGGTAGCGCACGACGGCGTCGAGCAGGGGCTGGACGCCCTTGTTCTTGAACGCGGTGCCGCAGAACACGGGGGTGACGGTCGTCTCGCCGCCCTTGCCCGAGTTGATGGTGATGCGACGGATGCCCTCGTAGAGCTGCTCCACGGAAGGCTCTTCGCCCTCCAGGTAGAGCTCCATGAGCGCCTCGTCGTTCTCCGCGGAGGCCTCGAGGAGCTTGCCGCGGTACTCCTCGGCCTTCTCCACGAGGTTCGCGGGGATGTCGACGATGTCGTACGCCTCGCCCTTGGTCGCCTCGACGGGGTAGACGAACGCCTTCATCGTCACGAGGTCGACGACACCCGTGAAGTCGGCCTCGGCACCGATCGGGAGCTGCATGACGATCGGGGTCGCGCCGAGGCGGTCCGTGATCATCTGGACGCAGCGGAAGAAGTCGGCACCGGTGCGGTCGAGCTTGTTGACGAAGCAGATACGCGGCACGCCGTAGCGGTCCGCCTGACGCCAGACGGTCTCGGACTGCGGCTCGACACCGGCGACACCGTCGAACACGGTGACGGCGCCGTCGAGGACGCGGAGCGAACGCTCCACCTCGACGGTGAAGTCGACGTGACCCGGGGTGTCGATGATGTTGATGGTGTGGTCAACATCATTGAGCGGCCAGTGGCAGGTCGTCGCGGCGGACGTGATCGTGATGCCGCGCTCCTGCTCCTGCTCCATCCAGTCCATCGTGGCAGCGCCGTCGTGGACTTCACCGATCTTGTACGAAACGCCGGTGTAGAAGAGGATCCGCTCAGTGGTGGTCGTCTTGCCCGCGTCGATGTGGGCCATGATCCCGATGTTGCGGACCTTGGCCAGGTCAAGCGAAGTGGTGGCCATAAGGCTCAATCTTCTCTCGGTCTCGATGTGGGTAGCGACTACCAGCGGTAGTGCGCGAAGGCCTTGTTGGACTCGGCCATCTTGTGGGTGTCCTCACGCTTCTTGACGGCAGCGCCAAGACCGTTGGAGGCGTCGAGCAGCTCGTTCATGAGGCGCTCGGTCATGGTCTTCTCGCGGCGGGCGCGGGAGTAGCCCACGAGCCAGCGCAGCGCGAGGGTGGAGGCGCGACCGGGCTTGACCTCGATCGGCACCTGGTAGGTGGCGCCACCGACACGGCGGGACTTGACCTCGAGCGAGGGCTTGACGTTCTCAAGCGCGCGCTTCAGCGTGATGACCGGGTCGTTGCCGGTCTTCTCGCGGAGGCCCTCCATGGCGCCGTACACGATCCGCTCGGCGGTGGAACGCTTGCCGTCCAGCAGGATCTTGTTGATCAGCGAGGTGACAAGAGGAGAGTTGTAGACCGGGTCGATGATGACCGGGCGCTTCGGGGCGGGGCCCTTACGAGGCATTCTTACTTCTCCTTCTTGGCGCCGTAGCGGCTGCGGGCCTGCTTGCGGTTCTTGACACCCTGGGTGTCGAGCGAACCGCGGATGATCTTGTAACGAACACCCGGCAGGTCCTTCACACGGCCACCACGCACGAGCACGATGGAGTGCTCCTGCAGGTTGTGCCCCTCACCCGGGATGTAGGCCGTGACCTCGATACCGGAGGTCAGACGCACACGCGCGACCTTACGGAGGGCCGAGTTCGGCTTCTTCGGGGTGGTCGTGAACACACGCGTGCAGACGCCGCGGCGCTGGGGCGAACCCTCGAGCGCGGGCGTCTTGTTCTTCTCGACCTTGTCCTGCCGGCCCTTCCGGACCAGCTGCTGGATCGTAGGCACTACTTCTCCGGTTTCTGTGTGCCGTTCGTGAAACTAACCTGGAACGTCACCGACCCACGCGGTCGGGTGTGTCGAATACTGCAAGCTCCTGCCGCAAGGCAGAAGGAGCGCAGATTGCGGTGGCCACTGACGGACTCGCCATGCGGTTGAGGACACGCACACGAGCCCAGGCACACCCCAGGCACAAGGTCTGAGCGTACCTACCTCACCGACTCCGGTCAAAACAAATGCTGTCCGCCGCGACGCGCCGGACTTCCGCAGCTCACGGCCGACGGAATTGAGACAGCCGTCCACGGACGCGCGGCAGGAAAACGACCTTGTCGGTCCGGTAATACGCGTTCTCAGTACATTGAACCGCGCGGTGGACGATCGGGGGGGCGGGATGGCGGCGTACGTACCCGATGGCGACGGGCTCGACGACCGGGTGCCCTTCCTGGCCCGCCTGGAGCGCGAGGACCGGGTGTCCCTGCTCGGACTGGGCCGCGAGCTGAGTTTCGCCTCCCGGGCCCCTCTGCTCAGGCAGGACGAGCCGTCCGCGTACGTCCTGCTGATCGTCAACGGCTGGACGAAGGTCACCACATCCGCGCCGAACGGTTACGAGGCGTTGCATGCGCTGCGCGGCCCCGGCGACATCGTGGGCGAATCGGCCGCGTTGACCGGCCGGCCACGCTCGGCGACGGTGACCGCGCTCTCCCCCGTGCGGGCCGTGGTCGTGGCGCACGAGAAGTTCCGCGCGTTCGTGGCAGGCTCCGCCAGGGTCTCGCTCACGCTCCTGGCGTTGACCGCCGACCGTACGCGCGCTGCGGACCGGCGCAGCCTGGAGTTCGCGGCGATGACGGTACGGGAGCGCTTCGCCGTTCTGCTGCTGGATCTGGCACACACCCACGGCTGCCGTACCGACGAAGGCATCGAACTCGACATACCGCTCAGCAAACAGGAACTGGCCGGGGCGGTCGGTGCCTCCAGGGAAATGGTCCAGCGGCTGCTGAAGGACCTGCGTGAACGGGGCATCGTGCTGACGGGGCGGCGGGCGATGGTGATCGTGCGGCCGGACGCGCTCCGCCGGATCGCACGGGCGCAGGACTCCGCCCGACCTGTCGTCCGCCACGAAGCCCCGTTCTCTCCGTAGAGAGGCTCCGTGCGCTCCGCGGAGGGAACGCGGCCGCAGATGACTCTGTGCACACGGTCACACTCGAAGTGAGTCATCCGCCCTCACCACCACAGTCCCATCAGCCTCACGCTCGTGCCTTCGGCCCACGGAGACCCGAGCGAGAGGCACCCCATGAACGATCCCGTGAACAGCACGATCCTGCTGCTCGACATCGAGAAGTACAGCGAGCGGGACGATGTCGAGCAGGCGTATCTGCGCCGCATGCTCTACGACCTCACCGACCGGGCACTGCTCGCCGCCGGGATCGACGAGACCCGGCGCAGGCGGGCGGACCGCGGCGACTCCGTGATGGAGTTGATCGACGCCAACTGCTCGGTGATCGCCCTGCTGCGGGCGCTGCTGACCGAGGTGCCGGCCCAGTTGCGCAGCCAGAACCGGCGTGCCTCCGCCTCGGCTCAGATGCGGCTTCGTGGAGTGGTCGCTTCGGGGTACGTCGCCGTGGACGGGCTCGACGGATGGGTCGGCAGCGATCTGAACCACGCGTGCAGGCTGCTGGACGCGGAGTTGCTGAGGACGGCGCTGCGGGAACGCCCGGACGACTTCGCGCTGTGCGTGTCCGATCCGGTCTACCGGGGCGTCGTGCGGCACAGCCACACCGGCGTACCGGCCGAGGAGTTCCGCTCCCTCACGGTGGACAGCAAGAACGGTCCGCTCGCCGCATGGCTGCACGGCCCGCTTCCGAGTGAGCGTCCGCACCCCGCGAGCGGGAAGGCTGACGCCCCCTCGGCCTCCGGCATCGCCCCGGCCACGCCGCAGCAACCGGCCCGGGCCTTCGACTTCGGCGGTGCCACGGTCAACGGAGGTGTCTTCGGCGGGACCAACCACGGCATCGGCGGCGGCACCTTCTCCGGGGACATCCACCTCGGCGGCGGAGGCCGGGGGGAGAGCCGTTGAGCGCCGAGGAACAGCCGCACGGCTCCCAGCCCCCGGCGGGCGGGGACCAGTCCTCCGAGGCGCCGGACGGCCGCCAGGCCGACGGGGAGGCGACCGAGGAGACCGACCAGCCGCAGCCCGCCTGGGCGGCCCGGCGGGACCTGGAGAACCACACCCCGCGGACCATGGGATTCGGGGACGGCGCCCAGGTCGGCGGGGGCGTCTTCGGCGGGACCAACCACGGCATCGGCGGCGGCACCTTCTACGGGGACATCCTGCTCGACAGGACCGAGATCATCTACCAGTTCGGCGCGTCCTCCTCACTCCACGCCTCGGGCGAGATCTCGCAGTCCACCCTGGAGGAGCTGTCGGCCTGTTTCGTGCCCGCGTGCGCGGACTTCGAGGCGTTGGTCGACCGGCTGCGCGAGCAGCATGTCCTGGTGGTCTCGGGCCCGTACTTCGCGGGTCGGCGGACCGCCGCACTCATGCTGCTGCACCGGCTCCGCGCAGATCCGGTCCAGGCGATCGGCCGGGACACCACCCCCGGGCAGCTCACGGCCGGTCTCGGTGGCTGCGAGACGCGCGACGGCCGGACCACCGGCCATGTCCTGTGCGATCTGATCACCGAGCCGGGCCGGCCACTGCGGGAGGCGGACCTGCTGGCCGCCCGCAAGGAGCTCGGCGAGGACGCCTATCTGGTGATCACCGTGGGGCCGACGGCCCTGCTGGAGGACGTACCGGTGGTGAGCTGGCAGGCTCCCCCGCCGGGTGATGTCCTCGCCGCGCACCTGGGGGTGCTGGTGGGCGAGGACCGTGTGTCGGAGCTGCTGGCCCTGCCCGCCGTGACCGCGTTCCTCGAACGCAGCCATCAGCCGCGCGAGGCCGCCGAGTTCGCCCGGCTCCTGGCGAGGTACGAGACCGGGGAGACCGATGCCGCCAAGCTCGGGGCCTTCTCCCTGGTCGCGTTGGAGAACCAGGTCCAGGAGTGGTTCGAGGACGACGGGACGGTACTGCACCTGCGGGACAAGGCGTTCCTCGTCGCCCTGGCCGCCTTCGACGAGGGCCCGTACGCCCTGACGGCGGAGCTGAGCGATCTGCTCTACGTCTTCCTCCACGAAATCGAGAGCGGGATGCGGTCCGCCACCGTCCCGGTCTTCGGCACACACATCGGCAAGCGGCTCCAGCTCGCCCGTGCCCGGCGGTTCGAGGCCGAGGAGCCCACCGAGTGGGGTCCGGTCCGACAGGTGAAGGCCGCCTACCTGGACGAGCGGGCCCCACTCGTGCTGCTGCGCGAGATTTGGACCGGGCACCCCTCGGCACGGCCCGCACTCGTGCACTGGCTGCAACGGCTGGCCGGGGACGGACGGCCGTTCGTACGGACCCGCGCCGCCTCCACCGTCGCCGTGCTCGCCCATACCGATCTGCCGTCCGCCATGGCGCTGGTCATCGAGCCGTGGGCCTCCTCGCACCTCTACCGGCACCGCCTCGTCGCCGTCAACGCGCTCACGCTCACCCACGTGCTGGGCACTCCCAACGTGCCGCGCATCCTCGACGCCTGGTGCGAGAGCGACAAGCCGCCGCTGCGCTGGGTGGCCATCCGCGCCCATGGACTGATCGGGCCGGAACGCCCCTTCGAGACCCTGGCGGCGCTTCGCGCGGCAGCCCGGCACCAGGCAGGACAGCCGGAGCCCGACGCGGATCTCTCGGGGCAACTGGCCGAGTCCGTGGAGCTGTTGCTGCTGTCATCAGCGGGCGACGACGTACTCGCGGGGCTGCTCAAGACGCTGCACGACGACCGCCCGGCGACCGAACTCGCACTCGGTGGCTTCATCAGCGCCTGCCGTCGGAGCGAGCAGGACGAACGCCACGGACAGCCGCGGGTTCTGTCCTGGTACGCACGGGCGTCGGAGGCGCGGACACCGGCCGCCACCGCCATCGTCGAACTGTGGCGCACCGCTCTGGGAAGCCGCGGCCACACCCGGGACGCCCTGGACGTACTGCGCCGCTGGGTGCTGTCGGCGGACTACGACCCCGGCACGGAATGGGCGCTCGCCGCCCTGCTGCCCCCGCTCGCCACCACGTCGTCGGAGCACCAGCGGCTGAGCCATCTCCTGCGGACGATGCCCGGCGAGGACGGCACCGATCCCCCGCCCGTGGCAGGCCGGCTACTGGCCGTCCTGCCTCATCCCTGACCTGCGATCCCACACACGGCAACAGGAGAGTGCCCATGCCCGAATTCCGCCGAGCACCCGACTGGGACCAACGGGCCGACCGTGCAACGCGGTTGACCGACCCGGTGGTCACGGTCCGGCAGCTGTCCCGGTTCGGATTCGCCCGCCGCCCGCTCACCCGCATCGACCACGCCCTGGTCTTCTCGGCCCCGGACGGCTCGTACGACACCTACCTCCCGCCGCTCCGCCCCACCCGGGCCGGAGCCGCCGCGAAGCGATACACCTCGGTGTACGAGGTCGACATGGGTGTCCATCCCGTGCGCGAGGTGATCGGCCTGCCGAGCGACGACGACGCCTTCGAGTTCGCAGTGGTCGTCGAGCTGTCGTGGCAGGTCGTCGATCCCGCGCTGTTCGTGGCGAGCCGGCACCGTGACGTACCACGGCTGCTGATCGGCGAACTGGAGCAGTCGGCCCGGTCCGTCACCCGCCGCTACCCCGCCTCCCGGAGCGCGGAGGCCGAGGAGGCGCTGCTGAGGGAAGTGCGCGCACAGGGCGCACTCGGCACCCGGGCGGGACTCGCGGCGACCTGGACCGTACGGCTGCGCGGGGATCAGGGGGTCGTCGACCATGTGCGGCGCATGAGGGCCATCGACCATGCGGCCACCGAGCAGGTCCACACCGAGCGGCGCGGCCGGGAGCACGATGCCGCGATCGACCGGCGCGTCAGGGAGCAGGACGCGCTGCAGTGGGGCCGCGCGACCGAATTCGAGGAGCTCCAGCACGAGTTGAGGCTGCAACAGCAGAAGCGGCAGCACACGGAGGCGGTCGACCGGGCCCGCCGCCAGATGGAGCTGCAGCAGGTGAACGCGGAGAAGATCTCCTTCTACGAGAAGCACTTGGAGCAGGGCGGGGTCCGGGCCTGGGCGCTGCACCTGGCCGACCATCCCGAAGACACCAAGACCGTGGTGGCCAGCCTGCGCCAGGACCAACTGCACATGATCAAGGCGCAGATGGAGCTGGCGGGCGAGCTGCTGAAGGGCGACAGCGCGGAGAGCCACGAGCTGGAGGCGCCGAAGAAGAGGGCCCTCCAGGCATTGATCGACGTACTGAACCAGCACCTTCCCGGGGTCACCGCGCAGAGCACGGCTGAAGGCCGGCTGACCGTGTCGATGCCGCAGGACACACCGAGAGCGGTGCCGGAAGCGGTCGTCCGGGGCACGTCCCGGCCGGGCTTCGATCCGGCCGACGGCGTGCGGGAGCACCGGCTCGGCGGGACGCCCGTCCGCGGGGCGGATCCGGAGGCGGCCGCTCCGTCGATTCCCTTCCAGGGCTGGCAGCCGCCGCCCGGCTATGGCAGCTCGCCTCTGAGGCCGGCGGCCGCCACGCCGTCGGCCGGCGCGAAGGACGTGTACGCGGACACGACGGCGGAGGCCATCGGAACGGCTGACCGGGACGGGACGACCGACGCGGCCGAGGCTGCGAATCCGCCGGGCACATCGGACACGCCCCGGGCCACGGACGTGGCAGGAGCGCCGGGCCAGGAGGACCACGTCACATGACCGACGGATCACCGGTCCGGAACACCGATGCCGGGACGCGGCTCCTCCTCGATCTGCGGTCCGAGATCGCACGGGCCGACAGCAAGGCGTCCGTACTGGTCGCCGCGCTCGGCATGACCGCAGGCGTGATCAGCGGCTGGCTGGCGGGCAGCGAGTGGCGACCGAGCGCGCTCTCCGCCCCCGGCACGGCCCTGTGGTGGACAGGCACCGGCGGGCTGGCGGCCGCGCTGCTCTCCATGCTGATGGCCGTACTCCCGCGCTACCGCAGCAGTACCTGGGTTCCCGGGGCCCCGCTCACCTACTTCGGGGACATCCGGCGCGCCGCCCGGCAGAACCAAATACCGGAAGCGCTCGACGCCACCGAGAGTGCCCGGACCACGGCACTCGTCACGGCCCTGACCGAAACCAGCCGGATCGCCGTCTGCAAACACCAGTGGATACGTGCGGGGCTGCTCGCCTACTCCATCGGCACCTTCCTGCTCCCCGCCTCGCTGCTCCTCGGCTGACACTCCTCCTGCCAAAGGATGATCATGAATCCACCGCCGGCTCAGCCCCAGGACCCGGGCGACGGGCCCGTGCCGCCCTCGGGCCCACACCTGAACGCCGCAGCACCGCACCCACCTGATGACTTGGTCTACGAGCACGGACCGGGCCGACGTGTGTACTACACGGCGCACCAGCGGAGTGTCGACATCACCGCACTCGGGCAGCTGGCGCTGGCCCTGCCCGCCTTCCTGACGAGCGCGCTCGTGGTGCTGCTCGTGAGCACGATCCTGGACGGCTGCCTCGGCTTGCCGTTCTGGATACCGGCCGTGCTCTGGCTTGCGTCCGGCGCCCTGGTCTTCCACCGGCCCACGGAGGATCTCCTCGCCCGATACCTGCTCGGGCTCCGCCGCCCGATGCCCCAGGAGGCCGCCCGGCTGGAGCCGGTCTGGCGGGAGGTGACGGCCATCGCCGGGATCGACGGAGCGCCGTATCAGCTCTGGGTCGAGGAGAGCGACGACCTCAACGCGTACGCCGCCGCGGGCCACATCGTGGGGGTCACCCGGTTCGCACTGGAGCAGCTGCCGAGCGGCCAACTGGCCGCCGTACTCGCCCATGAACTGGGTCACCACACCGGCGGTCATGCGTGGTCGTCGCTGCTGAGCCAGTGGTACGGGCTGCCGGGCCGGGCTCTCTGGCGCGCCCTGCGCGCGATGGCCCGCTCCGTCGTCACGCCTGCCCGGTGTGCCGTCTACCTGGCCGTCGGCGTCCTGCTCCTTGCGATCGGCGGGCTCGCCTCCACCGCAGCCGCCGTCCTGTACGGGTTTCCGTTGCTTCTGGTGCTCCCGTATCTGTCGGCAGCGGTGGGACGCCGTGCCGAACTGCGGGCCGACCGCCACGCCGCCGCGCTCGGATTCGCGCCGGAACTGGCCGAGGTGCTGGAGATGATGCACACGGGCGAGACCCGGGCGCGGCAGATGACGCTCGCCGCCGCGGAAGAGCGGGCGGAGCGCGATTCGACACCTGCCCGGCTCCTCTCCGCCCACCCCGATTACCCGACCCGGCTGCACCACCTGCGGCACTACCTGTAGCCGCGCCCCGCCCCCGCACACCGGAAAACGCCGGAGGGCGGCCACCCCGTACGAAACGGGGTGACCGCCCTCCGGTCGGTCAAGCGACTCGCTTACTGGTTGTACGGACCGTAGTCGTAGTCCTCCAGCGGAACGGCCTGGCCGGAGCCCGTGCCGAACGGCGAGTAGTCGATGTCGTCGTAGCCGACGGCCGAGTACATCGCGGCCTTGGCCTCCTCGGTCGGCTCGACCCGGATGTTGCGGTAGCGGGACAGACCCGTACCGGCCGGGATGAGCTTACCGATGATGACGTTCTCCTTGAGGCCGATGAGGCTGTCGGACTTGGCGTTGATCGCCGCATCCGTCAGGACTCGGGTCGTCTCCTGGAAGGAGGCGGCCGACAGCCAGGATTCCGTCGCCAGCGAGGCCTTGGTGATACCCATCAGCTGCGGACGGCCGGAGGCGGGGTGACCGCCCTCGGTGACCACACGACGGTTCTCGGTCTCGAACTTCGAGCGCTCGACGAGCTCGCCCGGCAGCAGCTCCGCGTCGCCGGACTCGATGATCGTCACGCGGCGCAGCATCTGCCGGATGATGATCTCGATGTGCTTGTCGTGGATCGACACGCCCTGCGAGTTGTAGACCTTCTGGACCTCGCCGACCAGGTGGACCTGGACCGCACGCTGGCCGAGGATGCGCAGCACGTCGTGCGGGTTGGTGGCACCCACGGTGAGCTTCTGGCCCACCTCGACGTGGTCGCCCTCGCCGACGAGCAGACGGGCGCGCTTCGAGATCGGGAAGGGGATCTCGTCGCTGCCGTCGTCCGGCGTGACCACGATCTTCTTGGTCTTCTCGGTCTCCTCGATCCGGACCCGGCCCGCGGACTCCGAGATCGGGGCGACACCCTTGGGCGTACGGGCTTCGAAGAGCTCGACGACACGGGGCAGACCCTGGGTGATGTCGTCACCGGCCACACCACCGGTGTGGAAGGTACGCATCGTCAGCTGGGTACCGGGCTCACCGATGGACTGGGCGGCGATGATGCCGACCGCCTCACCGATGTCGACCAGCTTGCCGGTGGCGAGCGAGCGTCCGTAGCAGAAGGCACAGGTGCCGACCGCGGACTCACAGGTCAGGACCGAACGGGTCTTGACCTCCTCGACGCCGGCGCCCACCAGGGCGTCGATCAGGACGTCACCGAGGTCGACGTTGGCAGGCGCGATGACCTTGCCGTCGACGACGACGTCCTCGGCGAGCATGCGGGCGTAGACCGAGGTCTCGACGTCCTCCGTCTTGCGGAGCACACCGTCCGCACCCTTGACGGCGATCTTCAGCTTGAGGCCGCGGTCGGTGCCACAGTCCTCCTCGCGGATGATCACGTCCTGCGAGACGTCCACCAGACGACGGGTCAGGTAACCCGAGTCGGCGGTACGCAGGGCGGTGTCCGCCAGACCCTTACGGGCACCGTGCGTGGAGATGAAGTACTCCAGAACGGTGAGGCCCTCACGGAAGGACGCCTTGATGGGACGCGGGATCGTCTCGTTCTTGGCGTTGGACACCAGACCACGCATACCGGCGATCTGACGCATCTGCATCATGTTTCCTCGGGCACCCGAGTCAACCATCATGAAGATGGGGTTCGTCTTGGGGAAGTTCGCGTTCATCGCCTCGGCAACCTCGTTGGTCGCCTTGGTCCAGATCGCGATGAGTTCCTGCGTGCGCTCGTCCTTGGTGATCAGACCGCGCTCGTACTGCTTCTGGACCTTCTCGTCCTGCGCCTCGTAGCCGGCGACGATCTCCTTCTTGGCCTCGGGGACCACGACGTCGGAGATGGCCACGGTGACACCGGAACGGGTCGCCCAGTGGAAGCCCGCCGCCTTCAGGTTGTCGAGCGTCGCCGCCACGATGACCTTGGGGTAGCGCTCGGCGAGGTCGTTGACGATCTCGGAGAGCTGCTTCTTGCCGACCGAGTAGTCGACGAACGGGTAGTCCTCGGGCAGCAGCTCGTTGAAGAGCGCGCGGCCCAGGGACGTACGCAGCCGGAACGTGTCGCCCTGCTGGTACTCCTGCTCGCCTTCCTCGGCGACCGGCGGCACCCAGCCGCGCGGCGGGATGGTGCCCACCGGGAAGCGGATGTCGACCTTCGCCTGGAGCGACAGCTCGCGGGCGTCGAAGGCCATGATCGCCTCGGCCGTGGAGCCGAAGGAACGGCCCTGGCCGATGACCTTGCGCTCCTCCTCGTCCGTGGTGAGGAAGAACAGGCCCAGCACCATGTCCTGGGTCGGCATGGTGACGGGACGGCCGTCGGCCGGCTTCAGGATGTTGTTCGAGGACAGCATCAGGATGCGGGCCTCGGCCTGCGCCTCCGCGGAGAGCGGCAGGTGGACGGCCATCTGGTCACCGTCGAAGTCCGCGTTGAACGCGGTGCAGACGAGCGGGTGGATCTGGATGGCCTTGCCCTCGACCAGCTGCGGCTCGAAGGCCTGGATGCCGAGGCGGTGCAGCGTCGGCGCACGGTTCAGGAGAACCGGGTGCTCGGCGATGACCTCTTCCAGGACGTCGTACACGACCGTGCGGCCGCGCTCGACCATGCGCTTGGCCGACTTGATGTTCTGCGCGTGGTTCAGGTCGACCAGGCGCTTCATCACGAACGGCTTGAAGAGCTCCAGCGCCATGGCCTTCGGCAGACCGCACTGGTGCAGCTTGAGCTGCGGGCCGACGACGATCACGGAACGCGCGGAGTAGTCCACACGCTTACCGAGAAGGTTCTGACGGAATCGACCCTGCTTGCCCTTCAGCATGTCGCTGAGGGACTTGAGCGGGCGGTTGCCGGGACCGGTGACCGGGCGACCACGACGACCGTTGTCGAAGAGGGCGTCCACGGCCTCCTGGAGCATGCGCTTCTCGTTGTTCACGATGATCTCGGGGGCACCGAGGTCGAGAAGGCGCTTCAGGCGGTTGTTGCGGTTGATCACGCGGCGGTACAGGTCGTTCAGGTCGGAGGTCGCGAAGCGGCCACCGTCCAGCTGCACCATCGGACGCAGGTCCGGCGGGATGACCGGCACGCAGTCGAGCACCATGCCCTTGGGCTTGTTGCTGGTCTGCAGGAACGCGGAGACGACCTTGAGGCGCTTGAGCGCACGGGTCTTCTTCTGGCCCTTGCCGGTACGGATGATCTCGCGGAGGCGCTCGGCCTCCTCGTCGAGGTCGAACGACTCGAGGCGCTTCTGCAGGGCGGCGGCGCCCATGCAGCCGTCGAAGTACGTGCCGAAGCGGTCACGCAGCTCGCGGTAAAGCAGCTCGTCGCCCTCCAGGTCCTGGACCTTGAGGTTCTTGAAGCGGCTCCACACCTCGTCGAGACGGTCGATCTCGCGCTGCGCACGGTCGCGCAGCTGCTTCATCTCGCGCTCGGCACCTTCGCGCACCTTGCGGCGCACGTCGGCCTTGGCGCCCTCGGCCTCCAGCTCGGCCAGGTCGGTCTCGAGCTTCTTGGCGCGGGCTTCGAGGTCGGCGTCGCGGCGGTTCTCGATCTGCTGACGCTCGACGGAGACGTGCGCCTCCAGCGAGGGCAGGTCGCGCGTACGGCGCTCCTCGTCCACGAACGTGATCATGTACGCGGCGAAGTAGATGACCTTTTCGAGGTCCTTCGGCGCGAGGTCGAGGAGGTAGCCCAGGCGCGACGGGACGCCCTTGAAGTACCAGATGTGGGTGACGGGAGCGGCAAGCTCGATGTGGCCCATGCGCTCACGGCGCACCTTGGCGCGCGTGACCTCGACGCCACAGCGCTCACAGATGATGCCCTTGAAGCGGACACGCTTGTACTTGCCGCAGTAGCACTCCCAGTCCCGGGTCGGACCGAAGATCTTCTCGCAGAAGAGTCCGTCCTTTTCGGGCTTGAGCGTGCGGTAGTTGATGGTCTCCGGCTTCTTCACTTCGCCGTGGGACCAGGTCCGGATGTCGTCCGCGGTGGCAAGGCCGATCCGCAGCTCGTCGAAGAAGTTGACGTCGAGCACTTGTCGTCAATCCCTCTTTCGGGGGTTCGAGCCCCCTCGCGTCAGGCGAGAAATCGGGGCACTTCAGCAATGGTCTGAACGGGTCCGGGGAGAGCCGGCCGGATCACTGGGATCCGGCCGGCCAACCCGTCAGACCTCTTCGACGCTGCTCGGCTCGCGCCGGGACAGGTCGATACCGAGCTCCTCCGCCGCGCGGAAGACGTCCTCGTCCGTGTCGCGCATCTCGATGGACATGCCGTCCGAGGACAGCACCTCCACGTTGAGGCAGAGCGACTGCATTTCCTTGATGAGCACCTTGAAGGACTCGGGGATGCCGGGCTCGGGGATGTTCTCGCCCTTGACGATGGCCTCGTAGACCTTCACGCGGCCGGTCACGTCGTCGGACTTGATCGTCAGGAGCTCCTGGAGGGCGTATGCGGCACCGTATGCCTCAAGGGCCCACACCTCCATCTCACCGAATCGCTGACCACCGAACTGAGCCTTACCACCCAGCGGCTGCTGGGTGATCATGGAGTACGGACCCGTCGAACGAGCGTGCAGCTTGTCGTCGACGAGGTGGTGCAGCTTGAGGATGTACATGTAGCCGACCGAGACCGGGTCCGGGAACGGCTCGCCGGAGCGGCCGTCGAACAGCTTGGCCTTGCCGGAGGGCTGCACCAGGCGGTCACCGTCGCGGTTCGGGATCGTGGCCTCGAAGAGACCGGAGATCTCGTCCTCGCGCGCACCGTCGAAGACGGGGGTGGCGACGTTGGTGCCGGGGGCGACCTGGTCGGCGCCGATGGCCTGCAGGCGCTTGGCCCACTCGTCACCGAGGCCGGAGACGTCCCAGCCGCGGCTGGCGAGCCAGCCGAGGTGGATCTCCAGGACCTGTCCCGGGTTCATTCGGGACGGGACACCCAGCGGGTTGAGGATGATGTCGACCGGGGTGCCGTCCTCCAGGAACGGCATGTCCTCGATCGGCAGGATCTTCGAGATGACGCCCTTGTTGCCGTGACGGCCGGCGAGCTTGTCACCGTCGGTGATCTTGCGCTTCTGCGCGACGTAGACGCGGACCAGCTGGTTCACGCCCGGCGGCAGCTCGTCGCCCTCTTCGCGGTCGAAGACGCGGACGCCGATGACCTTGCCGATCTCACCGTGCGGCACCTTCAGCGAGGTGTCGCGCACCTCGCGCGCCTTCTCACCGAAGATCGCGCGGAGCAGACGCTCCTCGGGGGTCAGCTCGGTCTCACCCTTGGGCGTGACCTTGCCGACGAGGATGTCACCGGCGACGACCTCGGCACCGATACGGATGATGCCGCGCTCGTCGAGGTCGGCGAGGACCTCCTCGGAGACGTTCGGGATGTCCCGGGTGATCTCCTCCGGGCCGAGCTTGGTGTCACGGGCGTCGACCTCGTGCTCCTCGATGTGGATCGAGGAGAGGACGTCGTCCTGCACGAGGCGCTGCGACAGGATGATCGCGTCCTCGTAGTTGTGACCCTCCCACGGCATGAACGCCACGAGCAGGTTCTTGCCGAGGGCCATCTCACCGTTCTCGGTGGCCGGACCGTCGGCGAGGACCTGGTCGGCGACGACCCGGTCGCCCTCGGAGACGACAACCTTCTGGTTGACCGAGGTGCCCTGGTTGGAGCGCATGAACTTGGCGATGCGGTACGTGGTGTACGTGCCGTCGTCGTTGGTCACGGTGATGTAGTCCGCGGAGACCTCCTGGACCACACCGTCCTTCTCGGCCTTGAGCACGTCGCCGGCGTCGGTGGCGCAGCGGTACTCCATGCCGGTGCCGACGAGCGGGGCCTCCGACTTAATCAGCGGCACCGCCTGACGCATCATGTTCGCGCCCATGAGGGCACGGTTGGCGTCGTCGTGCTCCAGGAAGGGGATCATCGCGGTCGCGACGGACACCATCTGGCGCGGCGAGACGTCCATGTAGTCGACGTCCGTGCCGGGCACGTAGTCGACCTCGCCGCCGCGGCGGCGGACCAGCACGCGGTTCTCGACGAAGCGGAGCTCGTCGCTCAGCGGCGCGTTGGCCTGCGCGATGACGAAGCGGTCCTCCTCGTCGGCGGTCAGGTAGTCGACCTCGTCGGTGACCTGGCCCTCGACGACCTTGCGGTACGGCGTCTCGATGAAACCGAACGCGTTGATCCGGCCGTAGGAGGCCAGCGAGCCGATCAGACCGATGTTCGGGCCTTCGGGCGTCTCGATCGGGCACATGCGGCCGTAGTGCGAGGGGTGCACGTCACGGACTTCGAAGCCGGCCCGCTCACGGGAGAGACCACCCGGGCCCAGCGCGTTGAGACGACGCTTGTGCGTCAGGCCCGACAGCGGGTTGTTCTGGTCCATGAACTGGGACAGCTGGCTGGTGCCGAAGAACTCCTTGATGGAGGCGACGACCGGCCGGATGTTGATCAGGGTCTGCGGCGTGATCGCCTCGACGTCCTGGGTGGTCATGCGCTCGCGCACGACGCGCTCCATACGGGCGAGACCCGTACGGACCTGGTTCTGGATGAGCTCACCGACGTTACGGATACGACGGTTGCCGAAGTGGTCGATGTCGTCGGTCTCGACCATGATCGAGCGGCCGGACTCGCCGACCGTCTCGGTCTCACCGGCGTGCAGCTTGACCAGGTACTTGATCGTCGCGATGACGTCGTCGCTGGTGAGCACACCGGCGTCGAGCGGCTCGTCGGCGCCGAGCTTCTTGTTCACCTTGTAGCGGCCGACCTTCGCGAGGTCGTAGCGCTTCGGGTTGAAGTAGAGGTTCTCGAGCAGCGTCTGAGCGGCCTCACGGGTGGGCGGCTCACCCGGACGCAGCTTGCGGTAGATGTCGAGCAGCGCGTCGTCCTGGCCCTGGGTGTGGTCCTTCTCCAGGGTGGCGCGCATGGACTCGTACTCGCCGAACTCCTCCAGGATCTGCTCGGTCGTCCAGCCGAGAGCCTTCAGGAGAACGGTGACGGACTGCTTGCGCTTGCGGTCGATGCGGACACCGACCATGTCGCGCTTGTCGATCTCCATCTCCAGCCAGGCACCCCGGGACGGGATGATCTTGGCGGAGAAGATGTCCTTGTCGGACGTCTTGTCGATGGAGGAGTCGAAGTAGACACCCGGCGAGCGGACCAGCTGCGACACGACGACACGCTCGGTGCCGTTGATGACGAAGGTGCCCTTGTTGGTCATGAGCGGGAAGTCGCCCATGAAGACCGTCTGGGACTTGATCTCGCCGGTCTCGTTGTTGGTGAACTCGGCGGTGACGAAGAGCGGGGCGGCGAACGTGAAGTCGCGCTCCTTGCACTCGTCGATCGAGTTCTTCGGGGGCTCGAAGCGGTGGTCGCGGAAAGTCAGCGACATCGACCCGGAGAAGTCCTCGATCGGCGAGATCTCCTCGAAGATCTCTTCCAGGCCGGACTTGGTCGGGACGTTCTGTCCACTGTCCAGAGCAGCCTCGACGCGAGCCTTCCATGCGGCATTGCCGAGGAGCCAGTCAAAACTCTCGGTCTGCAGCGCGAGGAGGTTCGGAACCTCGAGGGGCTCCTTGATCTTTGCAAAGGAGATGCGCAGCGGGGCGGTGCTGGCACCGTTGTTCGTATTCGCGGTCGAGGCGTTGCGCGAGGCGGCCAAGAGGGGGTCCTTCCGAGGGCTCGGACTCACTACGCGCGTACCGGTCCCAAGCCGGACACGATGGCAGTCGGTTCCTGATTCGACCGAATAAGGCCAGGTCAGAGACGATCAGTCATCGGTGCTCAAGCGAGGGCATGCCCCTGGTGACGGGCAGGAGGCAGCTAACAGGCAGCGCAAAGGGTCAGTGTAGCCAAACGGCACACTGATGTCCAGTCGGGGTTCTCAGAGACCCACGTTGCTCTCAACAGCTGTTCTCAACACCTATGGCTAGCCCTTGCGCGTGCTGCGCTCTTCTTTACTGCCCGCTTCGCCCACGATCCATGCCTCGGATTCGGATCGATGTGACGACGCGTCCTGAGAATTGCGCGCCGCGTGCGGTTCGTCAAGGCCCCCCTGCGGGGACAACGCCCCGAGGTCCGCACCCGACCGCCTCCCGGCGCCGGTCGGCCGCTCCGGAGAGGCAACGGCGAAGATCACCATACTCGTCGCCGCCGGAAGAGCAAGGCAGCCGCCTCGGGTACGCCGAAGGGCGACCACCCGGATGGGTGATCGCCCTTCGTGTGATGACGTCCGTGCCGTACGGCAGGAGGCGTCAGAAGGAGTCAGCAGACTCCCTGAGTCACTTGACCTCGACGGAAGCGCCGGCGGCCTTGAGGGACTCGGCAGCCTTCTCGGCGGCCTCCTTGGCGACCTTCTCGAGGACCGGCTTCGGGGTGCCGTCGACGAGGTCCTTGGCCTCCTTCAGACCCAGCGAGGTCAGCTCACGCACGACCTTGATGACCTGGATCTTCTTCTCGCCGGCGCCGGTGAGGATGACGTCGAACTCGTCCTTCTCCTCGACGGCCTCGGCAACGGCGCCCGGGCCGGCCGGACCGGCGACGGCGACGGCCGCAGCGGCGGTGACGTCGAACTTCTCCTCGAAGGCCTTCACGAACTCGGAGAGCTCGATGAGGGTCATCTCTTCGAACTGCGCGAGCAGGTCGTCCTGGGACAGCTTCGCCATGATGGCGTCCTTCCACTAATTCGGCAGGTGCCGGATGTACATGTAGGCGGGCGTACGTTCGGCCCGCTGCGACCGTCTCCCTAGTGGGCGACGATCATTGCGCGAGCCGAGTTACTCGGCACCGCCCTGCTCTTCGAGCTTGACGCGAAGCGCCTCCGCGGTGCGGACGAACTTCGACGGCAGCGCCTGGAAGAGCGAAGCAGCCTGAGACTGCTTGCCCTTGAAGGCACCGGCCAGCTTGCTGAGCAGAACCTCGCGGGACTCGAGGTCCGCAAGCTTCTTGATCTCATCGGCGGACAGCGCCTTGCCATCAAGGACACCGCCCTTGATGATCAGGTTCGGGTTCTCCTTGGCGAAGTCACGAAGACCCTTCGCCGACTCCACCGGGTCACCGGTGATGAAGGCAACCGCCGTCGGACCAGTGAACTGGTCGTCCAGCGACGTGATCCCGGCCTCGTTGGCCGCAATCTTGGTCAGCGTGTTCTTCACCACGGCGTACTGGGCGTTCTCACCGAGCGAACGACGCAGCGTCTTGAGCTGCGCCACGGTGAGACCCCGGTACTCGGTCAGCACAGCGGCGTTCGAGCTGCGGAACTGGTCCGCGAGCTCGGCTACCGCGGCAGCCTTGTCGGGCCTTGCCATGAGCGTCGGCCTCCTTCCGGGTGATGAGGACCGCTCAGAAGGGGCCGGGAAAGACGAAACGCCCCGGCGCAGGCGCCAGGGCGTAGCTCGACCGAAAAAATCCGGGAGCTTTCCACAGTCACCTGCGCAGGTCGCCCGTACTCAACGGATCCTTCGGTCGCTGTCCCCTCTTGCGAGAGCACAGCAACGACCAGCGGTCTTTGGCTTCTGTAGGAGAGTACGCGACCGGAGTCGCGCCGAGCAAATCCGTCCCGCCCGGGGCGGCACGGGAGGTTCAGGACGCGCCCGAACCCGCCCCCTGCTGCTGCTTGAGAAGCTCGGCGAAGTCCACCGTGTCGGCGGCCGGCGGCTGCTCGACGGAGACCTTCGTCCCGTAATCGCTGTAGTACACCGTGGAGTTGAGCTCGCCGGTCTTCATCTGGCCGCGCTCGCTCTTCTTGACCAGCAGGTCGTTGTCGTCGACCCAGATGTCGATCGTCTCCGTGGTGATGCCGGCGTCGCTCAGCTGCTTCTTCAGCTGCTCCAGCTGGGCGGCGTCGAGCTCGGAGTTCTTCGCGGTCAGAGCGGCGACGTCGATGGTCCCGGAGTAGTGCGTGGCGGATACGCCGCGGACGTCCTCCTTGCCGACCTTCTTCACGTCCCCGGAGGCCAGCAGCGACTTCACGCCCTGGTCAGGGGTGGTGTTCTGCATCTGCTGCTTCATCGCCTCGCCGGAGGCGCCCGCCATCTTGGCGAGGTCGGCGTAGCCGTAGTAGATCCAGTGCTTGCCGCCGGTCTGCTTCGCGAAGCCGTCGCCCATGTTGACGACGTAGCCGTCCTTGAAGTAGCGGGCCTGCATCGTGCCGGTGCCACCGGACTGCTTCATGGCGTCCGCCATGCTGCCGCCGGTGTACGTGATCTCCATGGCGCCGGTGAGACCGTCGGTCCAGTCGATGGTGCCGCTCTGTTCCATGGACATCGTGGTGCCCATCTGCGTGGTGCCCTCGACCTTCGCCGAGCTCTCCCCACCGGTCTTCTTCTCCACGGCGCGCAGCGCGGCTATCGGGTCGGCCTTGACGACGCCACTGCCCTGCTTGTCGCTCTTGTCGCTCTTGCCGCTGTCCGATCCGCTGCAGGCCGCGACCGACGTCAGCGCCGCTGCCGCTGCCACCGACAGACACACGCGTCGCACGGTACTGGTCCTCATGTCAGCTTCCACCCCTCGTTCGGCTCTGTCGGGGCCTCACGCTAACGCACAGGTCCGACACAGCCTCCGGCAATACGGATACAAGGACGGGCCCCGCACCTCGAAAGGTTGCGGGGCCCGTCAATGTCACACGTGACGCGGCTTGCTGCCGAGCGCTGGGGCTCAGACGGCGGCCGGGTCCTCCTCGACGAGGAGGTTACGGGTGCGGTTGGCGTCCAGCGGGATGCCGGGGCCCATCGTGGTGGCCAGGGTGGCCTTCTTGATGTAGCGGCCCTTGGCGGCGGACGGCTTCAGACGGAGGATCTCCTCCAGCGCCGCCGCGTAGTTCTCCACCAGCTTGGTGTCGTCGAACGAGACCTTGCCGATGATGAAGTGCAGGTTCGAGTGCTTGTCGACGCGGAACTCGATCTTGCCGCCCTTGATGTCGTTGACAGCCTTCGCGACATCGGGGGTGACGGTGCCGGTCTTCGGGTTCGGCATCAGACCACGCGGACCGAGCACCCGGCCGAGGCGGCCGACCTTGCCCATGAGGTCCGGGGTGGCGACGACGGCGTCGAAGTCCAGACGGCCCTTCGCCACCTCGTCGATGAGCTCGTCGGCGCCGACGATGTCGGCGCCCGCGGCTTCCGCGGCCGCAGCGCGGTCACCGGTCGCGAAGACCAGGACCCGGGCGGTCTTGCCGGTGCCGTGCGGGAGGTTCACGGTGCCACGGACCATCTGGTCGGCCTTGCGCGGGTCGACACCCAGGCAGAACGCGACCTCGACGGTGCCGTCGAACTTGGTGGAGGCGGTGTCCTTGGCGAGACGGACGGCCTCGAGCGGCGCGTAGTTGCGCGACCGGTCGACCTTGGCGTCCGCAGCGCGGAGGTTCTTGCTGCGCTTCACTTCTACTCCTGTTGGTTTCAGGGTGTGGAGTCGTGGTGCGGGCCAGCGCTTGGCCCTACCACTGGGGATGTGAGGGGCTGAATCAGCCTTCGACCGTGATGCCCATGGAACGGGCGGTGCCAGCGATGATCTTCGACGCGGCGTCGAGGTCGTTGGCGTTCAGGTCGGGGAGCTTCGTCGTGGCGATCTCACGGACCTGGGCAGCCGTCAGCTTGGCGACCTTGGTCTTGTGCGGCTCGCCGGAGCCCTTCTCCACGCCCGCAGCCTTGAGGATCAGCTTCGCGGCCGGCGGAGTCTTGGTCACGAAGGTGAAGGAACGGTCCTCGTAGACCGTGATCTCCACCGGCACGACCATGCCACGCTGCGACTCGGTCGCGGCGTTGTAGGCCTTGCAGAATTCCATGATGTTGACGCCGTGCTGGCCGAGCGCGGGGCCGACCGGCGGGGCCGGGTTGGCCGCACCAGCGTTGATCTGGAGCTTGATAAGCCCCGTGACCTTCTTCTTCTTGGGAGGCATTGCTCTCTCCGGGTCCTAGTGAGAGTGTTTCGCCGCCTTCCGGATCATCCGGATGGAGGCATACCGCACAACGATAACGGGTATAGCTGCGCGACCAAAAACCGAGCAGGTCAGACGGGCTTCTCAGCCGGTCTGACCTGCTCGGTAGGCATGTGTCCAGAAACTGGCGGGAAGCCGCTAGTTCTTCTGGATCTGGTCGAAGCTGAGCTCGACCGGGGTCTCGCGGCCGAAGATCTCGACGAGGCCCTTGACCTTCTTCGAGTCGGCGTTGATCTCGTTGATCGTCGCCTGCAGCGTCGCGAACGGTCCGTCGGTGACGGTGACCGAGTCGCCGACCTCGAAGTCGAGCACCTGGACCTCGACCTTGCGGGCCGGAGCCGGCTTGCCCTCGGCCTCGGCGGCCTCGCGGGCGGCCTTCTCCTCGGCCTCCGGGGCGAGCATCTTGACGATCTCGTCCAGGGTCAGCGGGTACGGGTCGTAGGCGTTGCCCACGAAGCCGGTGACGCCGGGGGTGTTGCGGACGACGCCCCAGGACTCGTTCGTCAGGTCCATGCGCACCAGGACGTAGCCCGGGAGCTTGTTCTGGCGGACGTTCTTGCGCTCGCCGTTCTTGATCTGGACGATCTCTTCCTCGGGCACTTCGGCCTGGTAGATGAAGTCCTCGACGTTGAGCGAGACGGCGCGCTGCTCCAGGTTGGCCTTCACACGCTTCTCGTAACCGGCGTACGTGTGGATGACGTACCACTCGCCGGGAAGGCCGCGCAGCTCGTCGCGCAGGGCGGTGACGGCGTCGACGGGCTCGGCCGGCTCGGCCTCTTCCTCGTCGTCCTCGTCGCTCTCGGATTCGGCGTCGGCCTCCGCGGCCTCGTCCTCGTCCTCGTCGTCCTCGTCGTCCTCGTCGTCGTCCTCGTCGTGGACGGCGGCCTGCTCGGCGGGCTCACCTGCGGCGTCGTCGGCAGCTTCGGCCTGGTCCGGCTCCTCGGCGTCCGCCGCCTCGACGATGTCGAGCTCGTCCTCGGCGGACTCGAAGGCGCCCGCCGTCGGCTCGACGGCGTCGTTCAGGTTCGGGTCAGACACGGTGGCTGCTTCTTCCTGGATACAAATGGGTGGAACATGCGAAAGGGGCGCCCATGAGGCGCCCTCCGCGGGATCAGCCGAAGACGTACTTGATGACCCGCTGGAATCCGAAGTCAATCACGGTAACCAGACCGATCATGACGACGACGAAGACAATCACCACACTGGTGTATGTCGTCAGCTGGCTGCGAGTCGGCCAGACGACCTTGCGCAGCTCGGCGACGATCTGGCGGTAGAACAGCGCGAGGCGGCCCAGAGGGCCCTTCTTTCCGCGCTTGCCGCCCTTCCGGGTCTTCTTCTTCGACTCGGGTACTTCATCCTCGGCATCAGGCATGTCGATGGAGCCCACGGCGTCCGTCACGCTTCTCACCTGATTCCGGGTCATGGCCGTGCCGCGCCCGGTGGAGCCGCACGGCGGTGCATTGAAGTACGTACATGCGCACACATCCTGGCGAAGGAGTGTGTAGCAGGGCCGGAGGGACTTGAACCCCCAACCGCTGGTTTTGGAGACCAGTGCTCTACCAATTGAGCTACGACCCTTTGTGGTTTCCACCAACCTACCGCATCTCCCCGGATGGTCCGGGTGCAGGAACGGTGCGGCTGGTGAAGGCCAACGACAGGTGAGTGTACGTGTTCAGCGGCCCGGCGTCGAACAGATAGCTCCCGACCGCTCCTGATCGCATGTTGTCCGCATGCTGTCCGAGTCGTGTCCGGTCCCTGAAACCGCTGTGCCGACTGGGATCACGGTCTGGAACCATGGGGAACATGAGCGCTGCAACTTCCCCCTCCGAGCGCCGGGTCTCCGCCCGCATCGGTGCCATCTCCGAATCCGCCACCCTCGCCGTCGACGCCAAGGCCAAGGCCCTCAAGGCGGCCGGCCGTCCGGTGATCGGCTTCGGTGCCGGTGAGCCCGACTTCCCGACCCCCGGCTACATCGTCGAGGCCGCGATCGAGGCCTGCCGCAACCCGAAGTACCACCGCTACACCCCGGCAGGAGGGCTCCCGGAGCTCAAGGCCGCCATCGCGGAGAAGACGCTGCGCGACTCCGGCTACGAGGTCGACGCCTCGCAGATCCTGGTGACCAACGGCGGCAAGCAGGCCATCTACGAGGCGTTCGCCGCGATCCTCGACCCGGGCGACGAGGTCATCGTCCCCGCCCCGTACTGGACCACCTACCCCGAGTCGATCCGGCTGGCCGGCGGTGTCCCGGTGGAGGTCGTGGCCGACGAGACCACCGGCTACCGGGTCTCCGTCGAGCAGCTGGAGGCGGCGCGCACCGAGCGCACGAAGGTCGTCCTGTTCGTCTCGCCCTCGAACCCGACCGGTGCCGTGTACAGCGAGGCCGACGCCGAGGCGATCGGCCGCTGGGCCGTCGAGCACGGCCTGTGGGTGCTGACCGACGAGATCTACGAGCACCTGGTCTACGGCGACGCGAAGTTCACCTCGCTGCCCGCGATCGTGCCCGAGCTGCGTGACAAGTGCATCGTGGTCAACGGCGTCGCCAAGACGTACGCGATGACCGGCTGGCGGGTGGGCTGGATCGTCGGCCCGAAGGACGTGGTCAAGGCCGCGACCAACCTCCAGTCGCACGCCACGTCCAACGTCTCCAACGTGGCCCAGGTCGCCGCGCTGGCCGCCGTCTCCGGGAACCTGGACGCGGTCGCCGAGATGCGTACCGCCTTCGACCGGCGCCGGCAGACCATCGTCCGGATGCTCAACGAGATCGACGGGGTGCTGTGCCCGGAGCCCGAGGGCGCGTTCTACGCCTACCCCTCGGTGAAGGAGCTGCTCGGCAAGGAGATCCGCGGCAAGCGCCCGGCCACCTCGGTCGAGCTGGCGGCGCTGATCCTGGACGAGTCCGAGGTCGCGGTCGTACCGGGCGAGGCCTTCGGTACGCCGGGCTACCTGCGTCTGTCGTACGCGCTGGGCGACGAGGACCTCGTCGAGGGCGTGTCGCGGCTCCAGAAGCTGCTGGGCGAGGCCAAGGCGTAGCAGCTGCTGAACTCAGTGACCGACCCCCGGCTCCCGCCGGGGGTCGTTTGCTTGTTCGAGGGGCAATCCGATGGGGAAAGCGGCTACCGCTGAACCCCGGGTGTGCGGCAGGATCTTGGGATGGAGCGTGATGTACGGCTGTTGCCCAAGGCCCACCTGCACCTGCATTTCACCGGGTCGATGCGGCCGACGACCCTGCTCGAACTCGCCGACAAGTACGGCGTGCGTCTGCCGGACGCCCTCACCAGTGGCGAACCGCCCAGTCTGCGGGCCACGGACGAGCGCGGATGGTTCCGCTTCCAGCGGCTCTACGACATCGCCCGGTCCTGTCTCAGGGCCCCCGAGGACATTCAGCGGCTGGTCCGCGAGACGGCCCAGGAGGACGTCGCGGACGGCTCCGGCTGGCTGGAGATCCAGGTCGACCCCACCTCGTACGCGCCGCTGCTCGGCGGGCTCATCCCGGCGATCGAGATCATCCTGGACGCGGTGGACAGCGCGTCGCGCGATACGGGGCTGCCGATCCGGGTGGTGATCGCGGCGAACCGGATGAAGCATCCGCTGGACGCCCGGACGCTCGCCCGGCTCGCGGTGCGGTACGTGGACCGGGGCGTGGTCGGATTCGGGCTCTCCAACGACGAGCGCCGCGGGATGGCCCGGGACTTCGACCGGGCCTTCGCCATCGCCCGCGAGGGCGGCCTGCTGGCGGCGCCGCACGGCGGTGAGCTGTCCGGCCCCGCCAGCGTGCGGGACTGTCTGGACGATCTCGACGCGGCCCGGATCGGGCACGGCGTACGGGCCGCCGAGGACCCCCGGCTGCTGCGCACGCTGGCCGAGCGCCAGGTGACCTGCGAGGTCTGCCCGGCGTCCAACGTGGCGCTGGGCGTCTACGAGAAGCCCGCCGACGTACCCCTGCGCAAACTGTTCGAGGCCGGGGTGCCGATGGCGCTGGGCGCGGACGATCCGCTGCTCTTCGGTTCGCGGCTGGCCGCGCAGTACGACCTGGTGCGGCGCCATCACGCGTTCACGGACGAGGAGCTGGCCGAACTGGCGCGGCAGTCGGTACGGGGCTCCGCCGCGCCGGCCCCGGTGCGGGACCAGCTCCTGGCGGGCGTCGACGACTGGCTGGCGAAGCCCGCGGGGTAGCGCGGGGCGGGTCCGGGTTACGCCCCGATGCCCCGCATCAGCGTCCGCGCCATGGAGGCGGCGAACTCGTCGAGGGTCTGCGGCGGCTCTCCGTCCGCCGTGGCCTCGTAGGCGAAGGCCCGCTGGGCGCAGGCTCCCAGCAGCAGCGACGCGGCCGCGTAGGTGTCCGCGTCGGCCCGGACCCGGCCGGCGTCCTGTTCGGAGCGCAGATAGGCGTCCAGGCCCCTGATGGGCATGTGCGGGCCGGTGCCGAGCTCCCGCATCGCGTCGTCGTGGCGCGCCTTGAGCCTGGGCTCGGCGTACAGCGAGGCGGCGATCGGGAAGACCTGCTCGTAGAAGAGCGCGGCCCGGCGGGCGATCTCGGTGAGGTTCTGCTCGACGGTCCGCTCCTCCGGGCCCGAGGTCGCGACGAGCTGCTTCAGCAGCGGGTCGATCCTGGGCAGCCGTTCCTTGAGCACGGTGACGAACAGCTCTTCCTTGCTCGCGAAGTGCTTGTAGAGCGCGGCCTCGGAGCAGCCCGCGGCTCTGGCGATCTCCTTGGTGGTGGCGCGGGCCAGGCCGATGGTGAGCATCAGCTGATGGGCGGCGTCGATGATGCGGACGCGGGCCGGCTTCTGCTCCATGCACACTCCAACGAAGCTTGACGAGGTGGTGAGTATCCACTCACTCTATGGGTGAGTGAATACTTACCCACCCTGGGAGGGTGTGCAATGAGGATCACGGTGTTCGGCGCCACGGGCGGCGTCGGTCAGGAGATCGTCCGCCAGGCACTGGCGGCGGGCCACGAGGTGACAGTGGTGGTCCGTGACCCGGCGCGGCTGCCCGTCCCGCTCTCCGAAGTGCAGGTGCACACGGTCGCGCACATGGACGAGCCGGAGGCGCTGCGCGAGGCTGTCGCGGGCCGGGACGCGGTGCTCTCCGCGCTCGGCTCGCGCGGCCGGAAGGCGGACGGGGTCGCCGAGCGGCTCACCGGATCGGTGCTGGCGGCGATGGAGGCGGAGGGGGTGCGGCGGCTGCTGGTGGTCAGCGCGGCCCCGGTCGGCCCGCGACCGGCCGACGACCCGCTCCTGGACCGGCTGGTCCGCAAGGTGGTCGGGGCGGTCCTCAAGGAGGTCTACGCGGACCTGACGCTGATGGAGGCCGCGCTGGCCCGCAGCGCGACGGACTGGACGTCCGTACGGCCGCCGAAGCTCACCAACGGGCCGCTGACGGGGAAGTACCGGACCGCCGTCGGCAGCACTCCGCGCAGCGGCCGGACCATCGCGCGGGCCGATGTGGCCCACGCGATGCTGGCGCTGATCGACGACCCGGCGTCGGTGAAGCAGGGCGTGGGCGTGGCGTACTGAGCGGGGCGGGACCTGCCCGTCCTACAGGCTCACGCCGACCGTCACCGGTTCGTTGACGAGCGTGACGCCGAACGCCTCGCGGACCCCGGCGACGACCTCGCGGGCGAGTGCGACGAGGTCCTCGGTGGTCGCCTCGCCGCGGTTGGTGAGGGCGAGGGTGTGCTTGGTGGAGATACGGGCCGGTCCCGTGCCGTACCCCTTGGTGAATCCGGCCTTGTCGATGAGCCAGGCCGCGGAGGTCTTGACGCGTCCCCCGTCCGCGGGGAAGGCGGGGGGCGTCGTCTCCGGGCCGAGCCGGTCCCTGGCGCGGGCGAGGAACGCCTCGTACTCCGCCTCCTCCAGGATCGGGTTGGTGAAGAACGAGCCGGCCGACCAGGTGTCGTGGTCCTCCGGGTCCAGCACCATGCCCTTGCCGGCGCGGAGCCCCAGCACGGTCTCGCGGGCGGCCGCCGCGGGCACCCGCTCGCCCTGCTCGACGCCCATGGCGCGGGCCGTCTCGGCGTACCTCAGCGGCGCGGACAGACCGCCCGCGTCCTCCAGCTCGAAGCGGACACGCAGCACCACGAAACGGTCGGGTTCGGCCTTGAAGCGACTGTGCCGGTACGAGAACGCGCACTCGGCGTTCGGGATGGTGACCGTTTCCTCGGTGCGCCGGTCGTAGGCGACGACCTCCGTGATGGTCGAGGAGACCTCCTGGCCGTACGCACCGACGTTCTGGATCGGCGTCGCACCGGCGGACCCCGGGATTCCGGCCAGGCACTCGATGCCCGCGAGGCCGGCCTCGACGGTACGGGCCACGGCGTCCGTCCAGAGCTCGCCGGCGGCGAGCTCCAGCGTCGTGCCGTCCAGTGCGAAGCCCTTGGTCGCGATGCGCAGGGCGGTGCCGTCGAAACCCTTGTCGCCGATGACCAGGTTGCTGCCGCCGCCGATGACGAGGAGCGGGGTGCCGCTCCCGTCGGCCTCGCGCACGGCTTCGATCACCTCGGCGTCGGTGGTCGCCGTGAGGAGGCGGGCGGCGGGGCCGCCCAGCCGGAAGGTGGTCAGGGGGGCGAGGGGGGCGTCATGGAGTTCCTGCACGGGGACAAGGGTACGGTCCGTGCCCCCACCGCTCGGGCGGGGCACGGACCGGCCTCGCCGCAGAGCCCCGACCGGACCCGGCGCCCGGCCGGGAAGCCGGGCACAACCTGCCCACGGGCAAGGATGAGGGGCCCGGCCCCGTGGACCGTGCCCCTCATACCGGCATACCTGCCGCGCGGTACGGCCTCAGCCGAGCTGCACCACGGCGCGGGACATGCCCAGCACCTTCTTGCCCTCGTTCATGGCCGTCAGGTCCACCCGCACCTGCTTGTCGTCCAGCAGGGCTGCCACCTTGGCGCTGACCTCGATCAGGGCGCCGTCCTCGTCGTTCGGCACGACGACCGGCTTGGTGAACCGCACCCCGTACTCGACGACCGCTCCCGGGTCGCCGACCCAGTCCGTGACCACCCGGATCGCCTCGGCCATGGTGAACATGCCGTGCGCGATCACATCCGGCAGTCCGACCTCGCGGGCGAACTTCTCGTTCCAGTGGATCGGGTTGAAGTCGCCGGAAGCACCCGCGTACTGCACCAACGTCGCCCGGGTCACCGGGAAGGACTGCGCCGGCAGCTCCGTACCGACCTCGACCGACTCGTATGCGATCTTCGCCGTCATCACGCCTCCTCGGCGGCGCGCGCCACCAGCTTCGTCCACGCGGTCACGACGTGCTCACCGGACTCGTCGTGGACCTCGCCACGGACGTCCAGGATGTCGTTGCCCGCCAGGGACTTGATGGCCTCGATCGTCGAGGTGACCGTCAGCCGGTCCCCCGCCCGTACGGGACGCACATAGGCGAACTTCTGGTCGCCGTGCACCACCCGGCTGTAGTCCAGGCCCAGCTGCGGGTCGTGGATCACCTGCCCGGCCGCCTTGAACGTGATGGAGAAGACGAACGTCGGCGGCGCGATCACATCGCTGTGGCCGAGCGCCTTGGCGGCCTCGGGGTCGACGTACGCCGGATTCGCGTCGCCCACCGCCTCGGCGAACTCGCGGATCTTCTCCCGGCCGACCTCGTACGGCGGGGTGGGCGGATAGGTCCGCCCCACGAAGGACTGGTCGAGCGCCATGAGCTCGCTACCTCCTGATGAAAGATGAACAGGCCGAAGAAATGATGAACAGGCCGAAGGACAGCCTTCATACAACGACACGAGGCCGCCCCCAATGGGGACGGCCTCGTGTACGAGCCTGTTTCAGCGCGTTTCGCGGTGCGCAGTGTGCGAGTTGCAGCGCGGGCAGTGCTTCTTCATCTCAAGACGGTCCGGGTTGTTACGCCGGTTCTTCTTGGTGATGTAGTTCCGCTCCTTGCACTCCACGCAGGCCAGCGTGATCTTCGGGCGGACGTCGGTGGCAGCCACGTGAGTGCTCCTTGGACGGACGGATGGACGGATGAACGCAAAAAAGAGTAGCCGATCGAAGGACCGACCCCACAATCGGCTACCGTAAGTAGCGGTGACCGGACTTGAACCGGTGACACAGCGATTATGAGCCGCTTGCTCTACCGACTGAGCTACACCGCTTTGATGAATGAGTCCCCCCGCCGAAGCGGGGTTTCCCGATCACCAGAGCCCCAATGCGGAATCGAACCGCAGACCTTCTCCTTACCATGGAGACGCTCTACCGACTGAGCTATTGGGGCGAGCGATGAAGACATTACACGGTCTCTCGCCGATCGCCCAAATCCGATTCGGAGCCCCCTCCGGAACCCTTGATCGACGTCCCGCCGATCCCTCGGCCGACAGCCTCCGGAACCGCCCGTCGGCCGCCTGAGCAGCGCCTCGGTCTCCCCGCGGGGCACCGCCGTCACAGTCGTACGCGCACGCCCCACACGCACCCAGGGCCACACCGGTACGACTATTTCGCTCCTCCTCGAACCGGGCCGAACACGCCCCTAGGCTCGACTCACTCTGCGTGATCTTGTCCCCATTCCCAGGAGCGCGATGCCCGACAGCCAGCCGTGGCAGCCGGACGACCGGGCCGCCGACGCGGCCGATGCGACCGGCAGCCACGACACCGCCGCCCCGGCCGGGGCCGGCCTGGTGCTCTGCGGCGCCCGGCTCACCGACGGCCGCGTCGTGGACGTAAGGCTCGGCGGCGGCCGCATCGAGGCCGTCGGCACGGCGGGCAGTCTGACCGCACCCGGTCCGCGGCTGGACCTGCGCGGCTACCTGCTGCTCCCCGCCCCCGTCGAACCCCACGCCCACAGCGACACCGCGCTCACCGCCGACGGCGCGGGCCCCGGCGTCCCGGGACCGGCGTCGCACCGCCCGGAGGACATCCGGCGCCGCGCCACCGAGGCCGCCCTGCTGCAGCTCGGCCACGGCGCCACGGCGCTGCGCTCGCACGTGCGGATCGGGGACGTCCAGGGCCTCGCCCCGCTCGAAGCCGTACTGCAGGCGCGCCGTTCGCTGCGCGGGCTGGCCGACCTGACCCCCGTCGCCGTGCCCCGGCTGCTCACCGGCGTCGCGGGCGCCGGCAACCTGGCCATGCTGCGCGACGCGGTGAAGATGGGGGCCGGCGCGGTCGGCGGCTGTCCGGACCTCGATCCGGACCCGACGGGGTACGCGGAGGCGGTGCTGGAGGTCGCCGCCGAGCAGGGCTGCCCCGTCGACCTGCACACGGAAGGCGACGACCCGGCCCGGCTCGGCCGGCTGGCCACCATGGCCGGAGGGCTGCGGACCGGCGTCTCCCTCGGCCCGTGCGCGGGCCTCTCCCGGCTTCCCGCGCAGGCCGCGGCCCGCGCCGCCGACCAGCTGGCCGCGGGCGGCGTGACGGTGATCTGCCTCCCCCAGGGCGGCTGCTGCGGCATGGAGGGCCGGGGCACCGCCCCCGTACGGCTGCTGCGGGCGGCCGGCGTGCGGGTCGCGGCGGGCAGCGGGGCGCTGCGGGACGTCGCGAACCCCGTGGGCCGCGGTGATCCGCTGGAGGCCGCCTACCTGCTGGCCTCGCAGCACGGGCTGCCGGCCGCGGAGGCGTACGAGGCGGTGTCCTCGGCCGCCAGGACGGTGCTGGGGCTGCCCGGGGTCAGGGTCGAGGCGGGCTTCCCGGCCGAGCTGCTCGCCGTGCGCGGGGAGCAGCTGGAGGGGGTGCTGTCGCTGGCCTACAGCCGGGTCGTGGTGCATCGCGGCCGGGTGGTGGCACGGACGAGCGCGGTGCGCGAGTACTGCGACTCCGAGACCGTCGTCGCCCTCGGCCTGCCCCGCCAGGGGAGGCCGGATTCCGGTTCCTGCGGCGGGCCCTGAGCGCGGCGGGCCGTCGCGGCGTACGGTCGAAACCATGCGCATTGTCATCGCAGGTGGACATGGTCAGATCGCGCTGCGGCTGGAGCGGTTGCTCGCCGCGCGCGGGGACGAGGCGGTGGGCGTCATCCGCAATCCGGACCAGGGCGAGGACCTCCGGGCCGTGGGTGCGGAGCCGGTGGTCCTGGATCTCGAATCCGCCTCCGTGGAGGAGGTGGCCCGGGTGCTGCGCGGCGCCGACGCGGTGGTCTTCGCGGCCGGCGCGGGCCCGAACAGCGGCGCGGAACGCAAGGAGACGGTGGATCGCGGGGCGGCGGTGCTCTTCGCCGACGCCGCCGAACTGGCGGGCGTACGGCGGTACGTCGTGGTCTCGTCGATGGGCGCCGACCCCGACCACCCGGGCGACGAGGTCTTCGACGCGTATCTGCGGGCCAAGGGGGCTGCGGACGCGTACGTGCGCTCCAGGACCGGGCTCGACTGGACGATCCTGCGTCCCGGCATGCTGACGAACGACGCGGGCACGGGGGCGGTCCTGCTGACCGCGTCGACCGGCCGCGGTCCGGTGCCGCGCGACGACGTGGCGGCGGCGCTGCTGGAGCTGCTGGAGACCCCGGCGACGGCGGGGCTGACGCTGGAGCTCATCTCGGGGAACGTGCCGCTGGCGGTCGCGGTGAAGGACATCGCGGGCAACTGACCCGCGGGCGGGGGCGCGGGGCGCGGCCCTCAGGCGCGCGGTGCCGGGCGGACGGTGATGCCGTGGCGTTCCAGCAGCGCGGCGGTGACGCCGTCGCCCTCGCGGAGCCCGCCCGTGAACGTACCGTCGTAGACCGCTCCGCGCCCGCAGGACGGGCTGCGCGCCATCAGGAGCGCCTCGGTGCACCCGGCCCGGCGCGCGGCCTCCAGCGCCCGTCCCGCGCCGTCCACGAACTCCTGCGTCACGTCGTGTCCGGTGTCGTCGACGACCCGGGCGCGGCCGTCCAGCACGTCATGGCCGTCGCCGCCGACGATCTCGGCGGGGCGGCGCGGGGTGGGGAGTCCGGCGGAGACCTCGGGGCAGAAGGCCACGGGGCGGCGGTCGCCGATGGCCGCGGTCACCTCGGCGGAGGCCTTGCCGCGGCCGTCGAAGCGGCAGGGCACACCCTGCAGACAGGCGCTGACCAGTACGGATTCCATGTCCGGACCCCTCGCGGCAGAAGCGGCAGAAGTGACAGAGGACGCGCGGCAGAAACAAAGAAGGCCCCTGTCTGAGACAGGGGCCTTACCTTGTGGCGGCGCCAGGGTTCGAACCTGGGTAGGCTGAGCCGGCAGATTTACAGTCTGCTCCCTTTGGCCACTCGGGCACACCGCCGGGGATTGCTGCCGTGAGAACCGCTTTTCGGCGGCGCTCCCTGGCAACGACGTAAACGATACCCGATGCCCGGGGGTGCTTCGCCACCGGATTGATCAGCGGCCCGATCGGGCGCGGGTGGCCAAGGGCCGCCCCGTAATCCCTGGTGGATCAGCGTGCGGCGTCGGACGCGGTGCATTGCAAGGCGGAGGGACGCCCGAATACTGGATGTATCCGGGCGTTCCGACAACGCGGCGAGGTGCCGTGGCTGTCGTCGCACGCCCACCAGGGATTACGGGACAGCCCTTAGGCTTTGATCGGCGTCGCGGGGCCGGAAGGCCCGCCGCCGGTACGTATGCACCCCCGTTTCCGCATCCCCGATACAAGGAGCCACACGTCATGGCCGACTCCAGTTTCGACATCGTCTCGAAGGTCGAGCGGCAGGAGGTCGACAACGCCCTCAACCAGGCCGCCAAGGAAATCTCGCAGCGTTACGACTTCAAGGGCACCAACGCCTCGATCTCCTGGTCCGGCGAGAAGATCCTGATGGAGGCGAACGGCGAGGAGCGGGTCAAGGCGATCCTCGACATCTTCCAGTCCAAGCTGATCAAGCGGGGCATCTCGCTGAAGTCGCTGGACGCGGGCGAGCCGCAGCTGTCCGGCAAGGAGTACAAGATCTTCGCCACGATCGAGGAGGGCATCTCCCAGGAGAACGCCAAGAAGGTGGCGAAGATCATTCGCGACGAGGGCCCGAAGGGCGTCAAGGCGCAGGTCCAGGGCGACGAGCTGCGGGTCAGCTCGAAGAGCCGGGACGACCTGCAGGCCGTGCAGGCGCTGCTGAAGGGCCAGGACTTCGACTTCGCCGTGCAGTTCGTGAACTACCGGTAGGTCCCGCCCTTCGCCGGAGTGCGGAGCGGGAGCACCGCTCCGCACCCGGGGTGTGATGTCCGAAAACCGCCGGTCATGGCGGATCGGGGAACGCAGACTTGTCCATGTCGGGCGACGGTCCGGTCGAATCGCGGCATGACATGCAGGAAAGGGACGAGTCATGACCATGTACGCAACGGTCGACAGCCCGCTGGGTGAACTGCTGCTGGTCGGCGAGGCGACCACCGGCGGGGTGGCGCTCGCCTCGCTCTCGCTGCCCGGCCAGAAGGGCGCTGCGGTCGTCCGGGACGGATGGGTCCGCGCACCGGAGGCGTTCGCGGGGATCGCCGCCCAGCTGCGGGAGTACTTCGCGGGCCGGCTGACCCGCTTCGACATCGTGTACGCGGACGGCGTGGGCACCGACTTCCAGCGCCGGGTGTGGACCGCCCTGGACGCCGTCCCCTACGGGGAGACCGTGTCGTACGGACAGATCGCCGAACGCATCGGCACCCCGGGAGCGGGCGTGCGCGCCGTGGGGACGGCGATCGGGCGCAACCCGCTGCTGGTCGTGCGGCCGTGCCACCGGGTGATCGGCTCGGACGGGGCGCTGCGGGGGTACGCGGGCGGCCTGGAGCGCAAGGAGCGGCTCCTGCGGCTGGAAGGCGCCCTGGCGGTGCGTTGAGATGTCCGGACTCTTCCCCAGACCCCGCACCGTCGTCGCGCCGGGGGCCGTGCATGTGCCCGAGTGGCTGTCGCCGGAGCGGCAGCGGGAGTTGGTGGCGGCCTGCCGGGAATGGGCGCGCGGTCCGGTGCCGCTGCGGCACACGGTCCTGCCTGGCGGCGGGGTGATGTCCGTGCAGACGGTCTGCGTGGGGTGGCACTGGCAGCCGTACCGGTATTCGCGCACGGCCGACGACGTGAACGGGGCGCGGGTGGCCGCATTCCCCGACTGGCTGGCCGAGTTGGGGCGAGAGGCGCTGGTCGCGGCGTACGGGGACGAGAGCCCGGTACGGACGTACGCGCCGGACACCGCGCTCGTCAATTTCTACGACGCGGCGGCGCGCATGGGCATGCACCAGGACAAGGAGGAGCGGTCCGGCGCTCCGGTGGTGTCGCTCAGCATCGGCGACACCTGTGTTTTCCGCTTCGGGAACACGGAGAACCGTGGAAGGCCCTACACGGATGTGGAGTTGGCCTCCGGCGATCTGTTCGTCTTCGGCGGGCCCTCGCGTTTCGCCTTCCACGGCGTGCCGAAGGTCTGCCCCGGTACCGCCGATCCCGCGACGGGGATGAGTCGCGGCAGGCTCAATCTGACCCTGCGCGAGACCGGGTTGGGGGCCTTCGGTACGGACGGGCGTCAGCGGCGTTCGCGGGAGTTCCCGAACAGCAGCCGGTAGGCGATCAGCAGGACCAGCGAACCGCCGATGGCAGCGATCCAAGTGGCCAGGTCGAAGAAGTCGTTGGTGATGGGGCGGTCGAGGAAGCGCGACGATATCCAGCCACCGAGGAAGGCACCGACGATCCCTATGAGGGTGGTGCCGATCAGACCGCCCGGGTCACGGCCCGGGAGCAGGATCTTGGCGATGACTCCGGCCGCCAGTCCGAGAATGATCCATCCGATAATGCTCATGCGTGCGAACCTACCCGTCACTCGTTCCTGGAATCCAAGACGTTCGCGCCGGTCGGGCGGTTGCCCGCGCGGCCTGTGAGCAGGCTGTGAACGGGCTGCGAGCAACTGCTCGGTGCCATTCCTGCGTTCATGGTCAATGACGGCACTGACAACCGGGCGGGACGGCGGAGCGGCGGCGGTGGGGTGGCGGGGCGGTCACTCCACGGGCCCGCTCCGGCTGCTCTCCCCCGCGACCAGGGCTGATACTGACCATGCAGAGCAGCGATGACGGGCGACCCCCGGAAGGCGAGTGACCATGAAGCTCATACAGCTGATCCTGAACATCCTGTGGGTGGTGTTCTGCGGGTTCTGGATGGCCCTCGGGTACGTCGTCGCCGCGATCATCTGCTTCGTGCTGATCGTGACGATTCCGTTCGGCATCGCTTCCCTGCGGATCGCCGGTTACGTGTTGTGGCCGTTCGGGCGGACGACCGTGGAGCGGCCCGACGCGGGGGCGCCCTCCTTCCTCGGCAATGTGATCTGGCTCGTCTTCGCCGGGTGGTGGCTCGCGCTGGGGCACCTGATCACCAGCATCCCGCTGTTCGTGTCGATCATCGGCATCCCCTTCGGCTGGGCGAACCTGAAGATGATCCCGATCTCGCTCATGCCGCTGGGCCGCGAGATCGTCCCGAGCGACGAGGCCTTCGGAGCCCGCTGAGCCTCCGTCGCGCAGCGGGAACGAACGGCTTCAGGAGCGGGGGCCGGCCATCTGCTCCAGTCGGGCGATGCGCTCGGCCATGGGCGGATGGGTGGAGAACAGCTTGGACATGCCCTGGCCGGGGCGGAACGGATTCGCGATCATCATGTGGCTCGCGGTCTCGAGCCTCGGCTCCGGGGGCAGCGGCAGCTGTTTCGTTCCTGCGTCGAGTTTGCGCAGGGCGCTGGCCAGGGCCAGCGGGTCGCCGGTCAGCTGGGCGCCGGAGGCGTCCGCCTCGTACTCCCGGGAGCGGCTGACGGCCAACTGGATGACGGAGGCCGCGATCGGGCCGAGGATCATGATCATCAGCAT
This sequence comes from Streptomyces sp. NPDC001933, assembly GCF_042890955.1. Classification (NCBI taxonomy): domain Bacteria; kingdom Bacillati; phylum Actinomycetota; class Actinomycetes; order Kitasatosporales; family Streptomycetaceae; genus Streptomyces; species Streptomyces sp. NPDC001933. The sequence goes on from NZ_JBIASS010000005.1 coordinate 60,424, forward strand.
CCCGAAGATGCCCGGTCCGTCGTCGTCGTTGGACCGGCCCACCGGGATCAGCCAGGCGAAGTTGACCAGGAACATGACGACGGAGGCGAGCGCCCCGGCGACGGACGAGATCAGGATGTCCCGGTTGTAGACATGGCTCAGCTCGTGTCCCAGTACGCCGCGCAGCTCCCGCTCGTCCAGGATCCGCAGGATGCCTTCGGTGCAGCAGACCGCCGCGTTGCGCGGGTTGCGGCCGGTGGCGAAGGCGTTGGGGGCCTGCGTCGGGGAGATGTAGAGCCTGGGCATGGGCTGGCGGGCGGCTGTGGAGAGCTCGCGGACCATGCGGTAGAGCTGTGGCGCCTCGAATTCGCTGACGGGGCGGGCCCGCATGGCCCGGAGCGCCAGCTTGTCGCTGTTCCAGTACGCGTAGGCGTTGGTGCCGACGGCTACGAAGAGCGCGACGATCAGGCCTGTACGTCCGAAGAAGCTTCCGATGACGATGATGAGTGCGGACAGGCCCCCGAGGAGTACGGCGGTTCTCAGCCCGTTGTGCCGGCGGTGCATGGTACGCCCTCCAAGTGGTGCAGCAGGGGAACCCTTTGCTTGGTGGTCTCCACTCCTCCAGTGGAGCCTCCCGTACCGGTCAACGCCAGGCGAGAGGAGCTAGTTCCCTTGTGCGCGCCGCCGCAGGGCCGGGCCTGTCCGGCTCTTGTGGCCGGATCAGGCTCTGGGCCGTACGGGTCAGTGGCTGTACGTGTGCCGGTCCGCCCCGGGGTGACTCAGCGCTGGGCGGGAAGTCCGGCGACCGCGAGGGCCTCGGGGTCCGGCTTGATCTCGCTGGTGCAGTGGGCGCAGCGGGAGGCGATGGCCGGGATCTCGCTGTAGCAGCGGGGGCAGTCGCGGGTGGCGGCCTTGATGTCGAGCTTCTCCGCCTTGGTGAAGCGGGCCTGGACCTTCGCCATGGGCACGACGACGCAGAAGTAGAGAACGGCGGCGGTGATCAGGAACGCGATGGCGGCGGCGAGGAACTTCCCGTACGGGAAGATGGTGCCCTCGACCGAGAACTCCGCCGAGCTGAAGTCTCCGACGGATCCGGTGGCGAGGCCGATCAGCGGGGTGATGAAGGCCGTGCTGAATCCGGTGACGACCGCGGTGAACGCCGATCCGACCGCCAGCCCGATGGCCATGGAGATGACGTTTCCACGCAGGATGAAGTCCTTGAACCCGTTCAGCACCGCTCTTGCTCCTCTGGAATGCGTACGTGTGGGGGGGTGTGCGGGCAAGACCTTGCCCTGTACGGACCGTCCCGGGCAAACCGATCTTCGGTATGTCAGAAGAGACTGACGGCGGCGAACCGGAGGACCGCCTGCGGAGCGCCCGACAGCACCACGCCCGCCGCGGCGGTGAGCGCGATGGCGACGGCGAGGGAGGCCGGGACTCCGTGCCTGGTGGGGGCGCGTACGGCGTCCTGTGCCGAGGTCTCTTCGAGGACCGCCGCCGCCGGGGTTTCCTCCGGGGCCTCCTCCGGGGCGCGGAAGAGCGTCGCGGTCCACTGGAGGTAGTAGTAGAGCGCGATCACGACGTTGACGGCCATGACGACGGCGAGCCAGCCGAGCCCGGCGTCGACGGCCGCTGAGAAGACCGTGACCTTGGCGAAGAGGCCGATGATGCCGGGCGGCAGGCCGGCCAGGCAGAGCAGGAAGAAGGCCATCGCCAGGGCGGCGAGCGGGCGGGTGGCGTACAGGCCGCGGTAGTCGGTGAGCCGGTTGCCGGGGCTGGTACGGGCGACCAGGGCGGCGACCGCGAAGGCCCCGAGGTTCACCACGGCGTACATGAGGGCGTACGCGACGGTGGAGCCGATGTGCTCGTCGCTGGAGTACGCGGCGGCGGCGATCGGCACCAGGAGGTAGCCGGCCTGGGCGACGGACGACCAGGCGAGCAGGCGTACGGCGCTGCGGGCCCGGCCGGCGTTCTGGCGCAGGGCGGCGACGTTGCCGATCGTCATGGTGAGCGCGGCGAGGACGGCGAGCGCCGGTCCCCAGACGTCGGCGTACGCCGGGAACGCGATCACGGTGACGAGGATGAGGCCGGAGAAGCCGACCGCCTTGCCGACCACCGAGAGGTAGGCGGCGATCGGCAGGGGGGCGCCGATGTAGGTGTCGGGAACCCAGAAGTGGAAGGGCGCGGCGGCCGTCTTGAAGGCGAAGCCGACCAGGGTGAGGGCGACGCCCGCCTTGGCGAGGGTGTCCAGCTGACCGGGTACGTCGTCGAGCCGGGCGGCGATCTCGGTGAGGTGCAGGGTGCCGGTGGCCGCGTACACGAAGCTGACGCCGAGCAGCATGACGGCGGTCGCGACGACGGAGGAGAGGAAGAACTTCAGTGCGGCCTCGGAGGACCGCCGGTCGCCGCGCTTGATGCCGACGAGGGCGAACGCGGGCAGCGAGGCGACTTCGAGGGCGACGACGAGGGTGGCGAGGTCCCGGGCGGCGGGCAGGAGTGCGGCGCCGGACGCCGAGGACAGCAGCAGGAACCAGAACTCGCCGGCGGGGAGCTTGCGGGTGTCGCCGAGCGAGAGCAGGGCGGTGAGCAGGGCGCCGCCGAGCACGAGGGCCTGGATGACCAGGGCGAAGTGGTCGGCGGTGTAGCTGCAGGCACCGGCGGAGCCGGGTCCGGTGGCCGCCGCGTCGAGGCAGAAGGTGGAGCGGTCGCCGTCGCGCAGCGGGACGAGGAGGGCCAGGGCGGCGACGAGCCCGGCGATGGTCAGCGCGCCGAGGAGCGGCTTGCGGCGGTCGGGGAGGAAGAGGTCGGTGACCAGGACGATCAGGGCCATGGCCGCGACGACGACCGGGGGTGCGATCGCGAGCCAGTCGACGGACTGGATGAGGCTGGTGGTGTTCTCGGCCGCGGTGGTGACGAGGTCCGGGGCGGCGGCGCCCGCGGTGGCGGCCGGTGTCACGACGCCCGGGATGACAACGGCTGGGGTCACGACTTGCCTCCTGCGAGGAGCTTCTGCACGGCCGGGTCGGTGAGGCCGAGGAGGGCGGCGGGCCACAGACCGGCGAGGACGGTGAGCGCGACGAGCGGGGTCCAGGCGGCGAACTCGTACGTCTGGACGTCGGCGAGCTGCGGCTCTTCGCGCTTCTCGCCCATGCAGACCCGGCGTACGACCATGAGCATGTACGCGGCGGTGAGCAGGGTGCCGAACGCGGCGATCGACATGAAGGTCAGGAAGGCCGGGCGGCTGAGGCCGTCGGCGGGGTCGAAGGAGCCGAACAGGGCGAGCATCTCGCCCCAGAACCCGGCGAGGCCCGGCAGGCCCAGGGAGGCGACGGCGGCGAAGGCGAGGAGGCCGCCGAGGCGGGGTGCCCGGCCGTAGAGCGCTGCTCCGGTGGCCCCGGAGAGGGTATCGAGGTCGGCGGTGCCGTACCGGTCCTTGACCGCGCCGACCAGGAAGAACAGCAGGCCGGTGATGAGGCCGTGGGCGATGTTGGCGAAGAGCGCGCCGTTGACTCCGGTGGGTGTCATGCTCGCGATGCCGAGGAGCACGAAGCCCATGTGGCCGACGGAGGAGTACGCGATCAGGCGCTTGAGGTCGCCCTTGGAGCCGGGGCGGACCAGTGCCAGGCAGGCCAGCGATCCGTAGATGATGCCGACGACCGCGAAGGCGGCGAGGTACGGCGCGAAGGTGTGCATCCCGTCGGGGGTGATGGGGAGCAGGATGCGGACGAATCCGTACGTGCCCATCTTCAGCAGGACGCCCGCGAGCAGGACCGAGCCGACGGTCGGGGCCGCGGTGTGGGCGTCGGGCAGCCAGCTGTGCAGCGGCCACATCGGGGTCTTCACGGCGAGCCCGATGCCGATCGCCAGAACGGCGATGACCTGCACGGACGAGGTGAGCCCGCGGCCGTTGTCAGTGGCGAGTGCCACCATGTCGAAGGTGCCGCTCTTCAGTCCGATGAGGAGCAGGCCCAGCAGCATGACGACCGAGCCGAGCAGTGTGTAGAGGATGAACTTCCAGGCGGCGGCCTGCCTCTGCGCACCGCCCCAGCGGGCGATGAGGAAGTACATCGGGATGAGCACCATCTCGAACGCCAGGAAGAACAGCAGCAGGTCGAGGACGGCGAAGGTCGCGAGGGTGCCGGACTCCAGGACGAGCAGGAGAGCGACGAAGGCCTTCGGGGAGGGGCCCGTGGGCGGCTTGAAGTGGCTGTAGAGCGCGCAGAGGAAGGTCAGCAGCGCGGTCAGTACGAGAAGGGGGAGCGAGATGCCGTCGATGCCGAGATGGATGCGGACGTCGAGCGCCGGGATCCAGCTGATGTCGGTGGTGGCCTGCATCTTCGACGGGTGGTCGTGGTCGAAGCCCGCGGCGAGGACGATCGCGGCGACGAGGATCGCGCCGGTCACGGTCACGCCGTGGCGGAGCACGGCCTGGTCGGGGCTGGTGCCCTTCAGTCCCGGCGGGGCCGGGAGCAGGGCGGCCACGGCCCCGACGAGCGGGATGACGACGATGAACGCGAGAAGGAACTGCATCACGGATTCACTGATATCGATCACGGCTCACGACCCGGCGTTGACGTTGGCGAAGACGACGGCGGCGATCGCCAGGACCAGCGAACCGGCGAGCAGTGCGCTGAGGTAGGTCTGCACGTTGCCGGTCTGCGCGCGGCGGACGGCGGCGCCGAGCCCGCGTGCGACGGCTCCGGAGCCTCGTACGTAGGTATCGACGACCTCGCGGTCCAGGAAGCGGACGAGGCTCGCCGCGGCCTGGACGGGGCGGACGAACAGCGCGGTGTACAGGGCGTCGAGGTGGAAGCCGGCTGCGGCCGGGCGGTGGAGCGGGCCGAGCAGCAGGCGGCCGGGGTCGGCCGGGTCGGGGACGTCCCCGACGGCTCCGTAGGCAGCGGTGTGTGCCGTCATGGCCTGGGCCTCGACGAGGGCGGGTTCGGCGTCGGGGTGGGCGACGACGGTGCCGGCGGGGGTGCGGGCGGCGAGCGCCGAGGTGTGGCGCCAGGCGCCGTAGGTGACGAGGCCGCCGACGAGGCCGACGCCCGTGGAGAGGACGGCGGTGGTCACGGACGGGATGAGGGCGTGTCCGTCGAACCAGTCGGTGATCGTGCCGACGGTCAGCCCGAAGGCGATGGTGGGGACGGCGAGTACCCACAGGACGGCGGTCATCGCGACGGGCTGCCTGCCGTGGTCGGGTGCCTCGGCACCGCGGCCCCGGAAGGCGAGGAGCCAGAGGCGGGTGGCGTACGCGGCGGTGAGGACGGCGGCGAGCAGTCCGGCGACGAGTACGGTCCAGCCCGCGGCGGCCGGGGCGACGTGCCGTTCCCCGAGCGCGGTGTGCTCGGCGGCGACGAGGACGGCTTCCTTGGAGAAGAAGCCGGCGAACGGGGGGATGGCGGCGAGCGCGAGCAGGGCGACGGTCATCGTCCAGTAGGCGTCCGGGACGCGCTTCGTCAGCCCGCCCATGCGGGACATGGCGGCCAGCGAGTTGGTCCCGGCGGCGTGGATGACGACACCGGCCGCGAGGAAGAGGACGGCCTTGAACGCGCCGTGGGAGAGGAGGTGGAAGACGGCGGCCCCGCGGTCGCCGACGGCCAGGGCGCCGGCCATGTAGCCGAGCTGGCCGATCGTCGAGTAGGCGAGGACGCGCTTGATGTCGTCCTGGGCGAGGGCGGCGAGTCCTGAGCCGATCATCGTGACCGCCGCCATCACGGCGAGTACGACGAGGGCCGCGCCGGACTCGGCGAAGACGGGGAGGAGCCGGGCCACGAAGTAGATGCCGGCGGCGACCATCGTCGCGGCGTGGATGAGCGCGGAGACGGGGGTGGGGCCGGCCATCGCGTCGGGCAGCCAGGTGTGCAGGGGGAACTGCGCCGACTTGCCGGCGACGCCCGCGAGGAGCAGCAGGGCGATGAGGGTGGGGTGGTCCAGGCCGCCGTTGGCGACGGCGCCCAGGATGCCGGTGATGCGGAAGGTGCCGGTGTCGGCGGCGAGCGCGAACAGACCGATCAGGAAGGGGACGTCGCCGAGCTTGGTGACCAGGAAGGCCTTGAGGGAGGCGGCACGGGCTTCGGGCGTCTCCCAGTAGTGGCCGACGAGGAAGTACGAGCAGATGCCCATGACCTCCCAGCCGACCAGCAGCACCATCAGGTCGCCCGAGTAGACGACGAGCAGCATCGCGGAGGTGAACAGGGAGACGAGGGCCGCGTACGAGGGGTAGCGGGGGTCGTCGCGCAGATAGGCGGTCGAGTAGATCTGCACGCAGCTCGCGACGAGCCCGACCAGGACGGCGACGAGGACCGCGAAGCCGTCGAGGTGCAGGGCGAGGTCGATCGGGACCGAGCCGGTGGGGGTGAGCTGGGTCGCGGCGTCGATGGCCGGGCCGCCGCCCTGGCGTGCGGCGACGACGACGGCGAGTACGGCCGCGACGAGGGTGGGGAGGACGGCGAGGGGGCGTACGTAGCCGGGGGCGGTGCGGCCGAGGAGCAGGCCGGCTGCGGCACCGAGGAACGGGAGGAGGGGGACGAGGACGGCGAGGGTCGTGGTGGTCACGCGGTGGCCTCTGCCTTCTTTGCCTTCCCTGCCGCAGCAGTGGCCTGGTCTTCGGTGCCGGTGTCGGTGTCGTCGTCCGGGAGCGCTTCGGCGGCGTCGGTCTCGGCGGTGTCGCGGAGCCGGTCGACGTCCGAGCTGCCGCGGTTGCGGTACACGGCGAGGACGATCGCCAGGCCGATGCCGATCTCCGCCGCCGCGATGGCGATGGTGAAGAGGGTGAGGGCCTGGCCGGAGTGCAGGGCGTCGCGGAGCCAGACGTCGAAGGCGACCAGGTTGAGGTTGACGGCGTTGAGCATCAGCTCGACGGACATCAGGACCAGGATCGCGTTGCGGCGGGCGAGCACTCCGTACAGCCCGGTGCAGAAGAGGAGGGCGGCGAGCACGGCGGGATAGGCGAGGTGCATCAGCTCTGCTCCTTACCGCGCTTGCGGGACAGGACGATCGCGCCGACGAGGGCGGCGAGCAGCAGGACGGAGAGCGCTTCGAAGGGCAGCACCCAGTGCCGGAAGAGGAAGGAGCCGGTCGCCTCGGTCGAGCCCTGGGCCGGTCCGTCCAGGTCGATCCAGGTGGTGCGGAAGGCGTCGACGACGACCCAGACGAGCGCGCCGGCGGCGGCGACCGCCACGGCGAGGGCCGCCCAGCGGTTGCCCGAGTCGGCGTCCGGGGAGCGGCCGATGGGGGCCCTGGTGAGCATCAGCCCGAAGAGAAGGAGAACGACGACGGAACCGACGTAGATCAGTACCTGCACCCAGGCGATGAACTCCGCGGTGAGCAGGAGGTACTCGACGGCGAGCCCGCCGAGCGCCACGACCAGCCAGAGGGCGGCATGCACCAGCTGCTTGGTCGTGACGGTGACGAGGGCCGCGCCGAGGGTGGCGATGCCGACGAGGACGAAGGCGATCTCGATGCCGGTCGGGGAGAGGAAGCCGGAGGGGGCCGGGGCGTCCGGGCGGGCGGCGAGGACGGAATGGGCGGAGTGCGCCGCGGTGGCGGCGGTGGCCGCGGTGGCTGCGAGTGTCACTCCTCCCCCTCTGCTTTCTGCTGGGCCTGCTGGGCTTCCTGGTTCTGCTGGGCTTCCTGGGCGCGCTGGGCTTCGATCTTCTCCGCCGTCTTGCGGGCGGCGGCGATCTCCTTCGGCTCCTCGGCGCCCGGGTCGAGCGCGGGCGGTTCCGGCACCGTCCACATCCATTCGCGGAGCTTGTCGCGCTCATGGGTGAGTTCGAGGATGTCCGTCTCCGCGTACTCGAACTCGGGCGACCAGAAGAGCGCGTCGAAGGGGCACACCTCGATGCAGATACCGCAGTACATGCAGAGCGAGAAGTCGATCGCGAAGCGGTCGAGGACGTTGCGGCTGCGCTCGCGGCCGCCCGGGGTGGCGGCGGGCACCGTCTCCTTGTGGGAGTCGATGTAGATGCACCAGTCGGGGCACTCGCGGGCGCAGAGCATGCAGACCGTGCAGTTCTCCTCGAACAGCGCGATGACGCCCCGGGAGCGGGGCGGCAGCTCGGGCTGGACGTCCGGGTACTGCGCGGTGACCGTCTTCCTCGTCATCGTCCGCAGGGTGACGGCCAGGCCCTTGGCCAGGCCTGAGCCGGGGATCGGAGGCATTAGCTGATCGCCACCTTCACGATGCCGGTGAGCGCGATCTGCGCGAGAGCGAGCGGGATGAGCGTGGTCCAGGCGAGCTTCTGCAACTGGTCCTCACGGAGCCGGGGGTAGGACACCCGTAGCCAGATGACGACGAAGGCGAGGACCGCGGTCTTGAGGAGCGTCCAGACCCAGCCGAGTCCGTCGGCGCCGAACGGGCCGTGCCAGCCGCCGAGGAAGAGAACGGTGGTCAGTCCGCACAGCACGACGATGCCCGCGTACTCGGCGAGCAGGAAGAGCGCGAAGCGCAGGCCGGTGTACTCGGTGTACGCGCCGAAGATGATCTCCGAGTCGGCGACCGGCATGTCGAACGGCGGCCGCTGGAGCTCGGCGAGCCCGGCCACGAAGAAGACGAGTGCGCCGACGATCTGCCAGGGCAGCCACCACCACTCGAAGGCGTTGAGGATGCCCGGGAGGGAGACGGTGCCGGCCGCCATCGCAACGGAGGCGGCGGCGAGCAGCATCGGCAGCTCGTACGCGAGCAGCTGGGCGGCGGTGCGCAGGCCCCCGAGGAGGGAGAACTTGTTCGCCGAGGCCCAGCCGGCCATCAGCGAGCCGAGCACTCCGACGCCCATGACGGCGAGCACGAAGAAGATGCCCGCGTCGACGACCTGGCCGACCGCGCCCTCGCCGGGGCCGATCGGGATGGCGACGAGCACGAGGAGGTAGGGGAGCAGCGCGACGGCCGGCGCGAGCTGGAAGATACGGCGGTCGGCCTGGGCCGGGACGATGTCTTCCTTCTGCGCGAATTTCACGCCGTCCGCGACGAGCTGGGCCCAGCCGTGGAAGCCGCCGGCGTACATGGGGCCGAGGCGGCCCTGCATGTGGGCCATCACCTTGTGCTCGGTCTGCCCGACGACGAGCGGGAGGACCATGAACACGGCGAAGACGATGACGAGGCGGAGGGCGACGTCCAGTACGTCGTTCACGCGGGATCGCCTCCGGCGGGGTGGTCGGGAGTCTCTGGGGCTTCTGGGGTTGCTGGGGCTTCTGGGGCTGCCGCGGTTTCGCTCGTCTCCCGGGTCTCCGGGGAGTCGGGCGCGGGGGTGGCGTCGGCAGCGGGGGTGGCGTCGGCTTCGGTGTCGGTACCCGCGTCGAAGGCCGGGCGGGCGTGGTGCCACGGGGCGTCGCCGGTCGCGGCCTCGGGGCCCGGCTTCGCGGCCCTTGGCGCGGGCTCGGTCCCGGTCCCGGTCCCGGGCTCGGTCCTGGCCTCGGTCCTGGCCTCGGTCCCCGGCACCGTCCGCGCCCCGGTCCCGGGCTCCGTGCCCGACTCCGGCTCCGGCGTCCTCGGCTGCTGGCTCGCCGAGCCCTGGGACGCGCTGCGGGTGCGGCGCGGGGTCGTGGCCCGGGGCGTCGGCTCCGGGCCCGTGCCTGCTCCCGGCTCCGCGTCCGGGGCCGTCGCGGTCACCGGGGTCGCCCGGGTCGCCGCCGTGCGCTGGGCGGCCGAGCCCTCGCTCGCGCTGCGGGTCCGGCGTACCGGGCGGTCGCCTGCCGCGCGCGCGGTGCGGGCCGGGCGGGAGGGGGCGGGTGGGAGCTGGCCCTTCAGGGGGCCCCATTCGTTCGGGTCGGGGACGCCGGGCGGCAGCATCGTGCGCCGCTTCGGTCCGCCGTGTTCCGACTCGCCCGGCTCCTTCGCGCCGGGCCATGCCTTCGCGACGCGTGCCGCCAGCACGAAGTCCTTGCGCAGCGGGTGGCCCTCGAAGCCCTCGGGGAGCAGCAGCGGCACCAGGTGCGGATGGCCGTCGAAGCCGATGCCGAACATCTCGTGCGTCTCGCGCTCGTGCCAGGCCGCGCCCGCGTAGACGTCGGTGGCGGTGGGGAGGGCCGCCGCCTCGTGCGGAACGGTCGTACGGATCAGGAGCCGGCGGACCCGGCCCTCGGCCAGGGCCGCGACATGGGCGCAGACCCGGAAGCCGGTACCGGGTTCGTCGACCGCGCTCAGCCAGTCGAAATACGTGCAGCCCAGCTGGTCGCGGGCGGTTTCGAGGGCGGCGATCCAGGAGGTGGCGGGTACGTCGACGGTCAGCAGGTCGTACGCGTACTCCGCCGTCGCGCCCTCGCCGAAGAGCTCGGCGGCGGCGTCCGGCAGGCGGTCGTAGGCGTCGGGGGCTTCGCCAGGAGTCGGAGTCGTGGTCATGCGTCGCCCTTCCCCGGGGCCGGCGGGGCGGCGACCAGGCCGCTGCGCAGTGCGGTGGTGGAGGGACGGGCGCCGCCGGTCGCGTACCGCTCGCCCAGCGACTCCCGGGCGATCTTCTCCTGGAGCTTGAGGATGCCCTGGAGGAGCGCCTCCGGCCGGGGCGGGCAGCCGGGTACGTAGACATCGACCGGGATGATCTGGTCGACGCCCTTGGTCACGGAGTACGAGTCCCAGTACGGGCCGCCGCAGTTGGAGCAGGCACCGAAGGAGATGACGTACTTGGGCTCGGGCATCTGCTCGTACAGCCGCTTCACGGCCGGGGCCATCTTGTCGGTCACCGTGCCGGAAACGATCATGAGGTCGGCCTGGCGCGGGCCGGGCGCGAACGGGATCACGCCGAGCCGGATGAAGTCGTGCCGGGCCATGGAGGCGGCGATGAATTCGATGGCGCAGCAGGCGAGCCCGAAGTTGAAGACCCAGAGGCTGTAGCGGCGGCCCCAGTTCAGGACCACCTTCATCGGCTCGGGCGCCAGGCGCGACAGGACGCCGAGCCGCTTGGGCTCCGGCAGGAAGGTCGGCACGGGCTGGGGTTCGGAGCCCTCGTCGCCCTGCGGGCTGGTCACGTCCATTCGAGGACGCCCTTCTTCCATGCGTAGAGCAGTCCTACGGCCAGGAAACCGAGGAAGATGAACATTTCGACGAGCGTGGTCGCCCCGTATCCGGGTGCGGCGAATACCGTCGCCCACGGGAACAGGAAGATCGAGTCGACGGCGAAGATCACGTACAGGAAGGCATAGACGTAATAACGGACCTGGGTATGTGCCCATCCTTCACCCACCGGGTCCACGCCGCACTCGTACGTCAGGAGCTTTTCCGGCGTCGGTACCACGGGGCGCAGCAGTCGGCCGGCCCCGAAGGCGACGGCGACGAACAGCACACCGATCACGGCGAGCAGTCCGACCACTGAATAGCCGTGGAAGTAGTCCGACGCGAGAACGGTCGATTCCGGCAGGTCCATCACGTCCGCCACGTCCGCCCCTCGCTCCCTCGAATCCGTCCGGTGATCTGTACGCACGGGAGTCTAGGCCCTGTTAAAGAGACGGTAAGCAGCCGTGTCGGATACGGGGTGGGGTTATCCCCACTTCACCCCACCCCACGAGCCCCATGGCGTGCGCCGGTCCGGCCCGGCAGGCTGGGGCGTATGACCATGAGCCCCCTGGTGCCGGACAACGACCGGCCACCGCCCGCCCGCAGCATCCCCGACCGGTGGACCTGGAAGGAGATCGGCCATCTCCTGGCCGATCTGCCCATGGCCCTGGTCGGGTTTGTTTACACCGTGTTCATGATCGGCGTCGGCGTGGGACTCGCGGTCACGGTGGTCGGTCTGCCATTGCTCGCCGCCGGGCTGCACGGGGCGCGGCTGATCGGCAGGGCCGAGCGCGGCCGGGCGCGGGCGATGCTCGGGGTGCGGATCGACGAGCCGAGCCCGGTGGTTCTGTCCCGCCGGGAGAAGGGGTTCTTCTCCTGGCTGTGGTCGAGCCTCAAGGATCCGGTGGGCTGGCGGGCGGTGCTGTACTCCTTCGTCCGGCTGCCGTGGGGCGTACTCACCTTCACGGTGACGCTCGTGAGCTTCATCGTGCTGTGGCCGCTGCTCCCCCACATCACCCGGCTCCTCAGCAACGGGGACCGGGCGATGGTGCGCGGGCTGCTCTCGCCCTCCGACGAGCTGGAGCGCCGGATCGCCGAGCTGGAGTCGGACCGGGGGGTGGTCGTCGACACCGCCGCCGCCGACCTCCGCCGCATCGAACGCGACCTCCACGACGGCGCCCAGGCCCGCCTCGTCGCCCTCGCCATGGGCCTGGGCCTGGCGAAGGAGAAGCTGACCGACGACCCCGAAGCCGCCGCCCGCATGGTCGACGAGGCCCACGGCGAGGTCAAGGTCGCCCTCCAGGAACTCCGCGACCTCGCCCGCGGCATCCACCCCGCCGTCCTCACCGACCGCGGACTCGACGCCGCACTCTCCGCCATCGCCTCCCGCTGCACCGTCCCGGTGACTGTGCGCGTGGACCTGCCGGGGCGTCCCGCGGAGGCGATCGAGGGGATCGCCTACTTCACGGTCTCCGAGCTGTTGCAGAACGTGAGCAAGCACAGCGCGGCGCGATCGGCGTCCGTCGAGGTGTGGCGCTCCGGGGACCGGCTGCTGGTCCAGGTCACCGACGACGGCAAGGGCGGGGCCCGGATGGACGGCGGTACGGGCATGGCGGGGCTGGCCGAGCGGCTGGGCGCCGTCGACGGGCTGTTCGTCCTCGACTCACCGGTCGGCGGACCCACGACGGTCACGGCGGAGCTGCCCTGGCGGGACCGTGAGCAGAAGCGCGAGCAGAAGCTTGAGCGGACTCGTGAACAGAAGCGTGAGCGAAAGCTCGAGCGGACTCGCGTGCAGAAGTGAAGCAGGGCGCGGGACCCGACCTGCGGGGGTGGGGAAAACCCCCGGTCGAAGAGGGATACCCCCCTCATGGTGGGCCGGCCCGCGGATCAGCACCCTTGCAGTAGCGGCCGGAGCAGGCACCGAGCACCAGCCACCCGTCCCGGCCCGGTACGCAGCACCCTGCACCCGGTACGCAGCACCCAGCACCCAGCGCCCGCAGACCACCGAAACGGAAAGCACCCATGGCCACGGCATACGGACCGGACACTCGGGACCACCAGCGGTCCGGAGCCGGTTTCGGGGACCATCCCCCGGTGAAGCACTTCTTCCCCGCCGCGCTGCGCGCGCCCGTCGAGGGCAGGGCCTGGCGCGAGTTCGCCTATCTGCTGCTGGGCCTGCCGGTCGGCCTGGTCCTGTTCAGCCTCTCGATCACCCTGACGACGCTGGGTGTCGGCATGCTGATCACCTTCCTCGGGGTGCCGATCCTGGCCGGCGCGCTGGCGATGTGCCGCGGCTTCGGTGCGCTGGAGCGGGCACGGGCGCGCGGCCTGCTGAAGCTGGACGTGGCGGCCCCGGCGCCGGTACGCGGCAGGACCGGCGGCCTGATGTCCTGGATGGGCGCGGCGCTCAAGAGCGGGGCGTCCTGGCGCCATCTGCTGTACTCGCTGCTGTACCTCCCGTGGGCGACCTTCGCCTTCGGTGTCTCGGTGACGTTCTGGACGTGCGGGTGGACCGCGTTCACCTATCCGCTGTGGCAGTGGGTCTTCCCGGCGTACGTGGGCAGCAACGGCATTCAGTTGTACAGCGACCGGGGCCACGAGGTGCAGCTCGACTCCTCCGTCGAGATGGCGCTGACCAGTGCGTTCGGCCTGGTGTTCGTCCTCGTCACGCCGTGGGTCATCCGCGGCCTGACGAGCGTGGACCGGGTGCTGGTGGCCGGGCTGCTCGGGCCGTCCCGGCTGGCGACCCGCGTCTCGGAGCTGGAGTCGGACCGGGGGGTGGTCGTCGACACCGCCGCCGCCGACCTCCGCCGCATCGAACGCGACCTCCACGACGGCGCCCAGGCCCGCCTCGTCGCCCTCGCCATGGATCTGGGCCTGGCGAAGGAGAAGCTGACCGACGACCCCGAAGCCGCCGCCCGCATGGTCGACGAGGCCCACGGCGAGGTCAAGGTCGCCCTCCAGGAACTCCGCGACCTCGCACGCGGCATCCACCCCGCCGTCCTCACCGACCGCGGACTCGACGCCGCACTCTCCGCCATCGCCTCCCGCTGCACCGTCCCCGTCACGGTCAAGGTGGACCTGCCGGGACGTCCGGCCCAGGCGATCGAGGGGATCGCCTACTTCACGGTCTCCGAGCTGTTGCAGAACGTGAGCAAGCACGCGCGGGCGACCCACGCCTCGGTCGACGTGTGGCGGGCGGCGGACCGGCTGATGCTCCAGGTCACCGACGACGGGCGCGGCGGCGCCGACGCGGCGGCGGGCAGTGGGCTCGCCGGGCTGGCCGAGCGGCTGGACGCGGTGGACGGCGTGCTGGTCGTGGATTCCCCGCAGGGCGGCCCGACCCGGATCACGGCCGAGCTGCCGTGGCGCGGCTGAGGTTCCGTGGCCCGGCCGAGCCCTGGCCCGGCTGAGATCCACCCGTGAAATCCACCCGGGGTGGGTGAAGTCCGCCCGTGATGTCCACCCGGCGGCCGGGGACACCGCACCACCGATGCTGGGATGCTGGGATGCGTAGGCACGAGACCAGCGAACAGTGACAGTGGGGGCAACGGCTTCATGGTGGAGGACAGGGTGCGAGTAGTCATCGCCGAGGATTCGGTGCTGCTCCGGGAAGGGCTCACCCGGCTGCTGACCGATCTCGGGCATGACGTCGTCGCCGGGGTCGGGGACGCGGAGGCGCTGATCAAGACGGTGGGGGACCTGGCGGGGCAGGATGCGCTGCCCGATGTGGTGGTCGCCGATGTGCGGATGCCCCCGACCCACACCGACGAGGGCGTGCGGGCGGCGGTGCGGCTACGGAAGGACTATCCCGGAATCGGGGTCCTGGTCCTTTCGCAGTACGTCGAGGAGCAGTACGCGACCGAGCTTCTGGCCGGATCCAGCCGGGGCGTGGGATACCTGCTCAAGGACCGGGTCGCCGACGTCAGGGAGTTCGTGGACGCGGTGGTCCGGGTCGCGCAGGGCGGGACGGCTCTGGACCCGGAGGTGGTGGCGCAGCTGCTGGGCCGCAGCCGCAAGCAGGACGTCCTGGCCGGGCTGACCCCGCGCGAGCGCGAGGTGCTCGGCCTGATGGCGGAGGGGCGGACGAACTCCGCGGTGGCCAGGCAGCTGGTGGTGAGCGACGGCGCGGTGGAGAAGCACGTCAGCAATATCTTCCTGAAGCTGGGCCTGTCCCCCAGTGACGGGGATCACCGCCGGGTACTGGCCGTATTGACCTACCTGAACTCCTGACTAGCTGACACCCTGTCAGATATCTGGTGAAGGTCATCGCGGCCGCCGGTCACAGCGGTCGCGGTGACCAGGTCCCGGGGCGGACACGCCCCGGGACCGAAGAACACGTCCTAGCACCAAAGGATGACTGCACGGCGTCTTCATCGAACGGCTGGGGGGCTTGCAAAGCATGACAAATCGGTATGAAATCGCGTCCCAAAATGGCGTCCATCATGTGATCGGTCAAGGGAAGGCGACCCTTACCGACGTAGGGTGGGCAGTGGGACCGTCGGCGGGCCGGCGGGACCAGAGCCGCCGCCCCGAGGGAGGTCCAGTTCAGTGACCAGCCAGGTCAGTAGCCCAGCCGAACAGGCCGATGAGGCCAGCGAGGCGCTCGTCGGGGGACAGCGTGCCCCCCGCTCCGGTCATGCGGGTGCCGGCGACAAGGAGATCCGCCGCCTCGACCGGGTGATCATCCGTTTCGCGGGTGACTCCGGAGACGGTATGCAGCTCACCGGTGACCGCTTCACCTCGGAGACCGCGTCGTTCGGGAACGACCTCTCCACGCTGCCGAATTTTCCCGCCGAGATCCGCGCCCCCGCAGGCACCCTGCCGGGGGTTTCTTCGTTCCAGCTGCACTTCGCGGACCACGACATCCTCACGCCGGGCGACGCGCCGAACGTGCTGGTCGCGATGAACCCGGCCGCGCTGAAGGCGAACATCGGCGATGTGCCGCGCGGTGCGGAAATCATCGTGAACACCGATGAGTTCACCAAGCGGCCGATGGCGAAGGTCGGCTACGACACCTCCCCACTGGAGGACGGTTCCCTGGACGGCTACAACGTCCACCCGGTGCCGCTGACGACGCTCACGATCGAGGCGCTCAAGGAGTTCGGGCTCTCCCGCAAGGAGGCCGAACGGTCGAAGAACATGTTCGCGCTGGGCCTGCTGTCGTGGATGTACCACCGCCCGACCGAGGGGACCGAGACGTTCCTGCGGGCGAAGTTCGCGAAGAAGCCGCAGATCGCCGAGGCGAACGTGGCCGCGTTCAGGGCGGGGTGGAATTTCGGGGAGACGACGGAGGACTTCGCCGTCTCCTACGAGGTGGCGCCCGCCTCGCAGGCCTTCCCGCCGGGCACGTACCGCAACATCTCGGGGAATCTGGCGCTGTCGTACGGGCTGATCGCCGCGTCCCGCCAGGCGGACCTGCCGCTGTATCTGGGCTCGTACCCGATCACCCCGGCCTCCGACATCCTGCACGAGCTCAGCAAGCACAAGAACTTCGGCGTGCGCACCTTCCAGGCGGAGGACGAGATCGCGGGGATCGGGGCGGCGCTGGGCGCGGCCTTCGGCGGTTCCCTCGCGGTGACGACCACGTCCGGGCCGGGGGTGGCGCTGAAGTCGGAGACGATCGGGCTCGCCGTCTCCCTGGAGCTCCCGCTGCTCGTGGTCGACATCCAGCGCGGCGGCCCGTCCACGGGTCTGCCGACCAAGACCGAGCAGGCCGACCTGCTCCAGGCGATGTACGGGCGCAACGGCGAGGCCCCCGTCCCGATCGTGGCCCCCAGGACCCCGGCGGACTGCTTCGACGCCGCGCTCGACGCCGCCCGGATCGCGCTGACGTACCGCACCCCCGTCTTCCTGCTCTCCGACGGGTACCTCGCCAACGGCTCCGAGCCGTGGAAGATCCCCGAGACCGACGAGCTGCCCGATCTGCGGGTCCGGTTCGCGACCGGCCCCAACCACGAACTGGCCGACGGCACCGAGGTGTTCTGGCCCTACAAGCGCGACCCGCAGACCCTGGCCCGGCCCTGGGCGGTGCCCGGCACGCCCGGTCTCGAACACCGCATCGGCGGCATCGAGAAGCAGGACGGCAGCGGCAACATCTCCTACGACCCCGCCAACCACGACCTCATGGTCCGCACCCGCCAGGCGAAGATCGACGGCATCGAGGTCCCCGACCTCCAGGTCGACGACCCCGACCAGGCACGCACCCTCGTGCTGGGCTGGGGCTCCACGTACGGCCCCATCACCGCCGCCGTCCGCCGGCTCCGCGCCGCCGGACAGCCCATCGCCCAGGCCCACCTGCGCCACCTCAACCCGTTCCCGAAGAACCTCGGCGACGTCCTCGGCCGCTACGACAAGGTCGTCGTCCCCGAGATGAACCTCGGCCAGCTCGCCACCCTCGTCCGGGCCAGGTACCTCGTCGACGCGCACAGCTACAACCAGGTCAACGGCATGCCGTTCAAGGCCGAACAGCTCGCAACGGCACTCAAGGAGGCCATCGATGCCTGACACCGACCAGCTCCTGCACCTGGTGCCCAAGGCCGAGGCCAAGCAGTCCATGAAGGACTTCAAGTCCGACCAGGAAGTCCGCTGGTGCCCCGGCTGCGGCGACTACGCCGTCCTCGCCGCCGTCCAGGGCTTCATGCCCGAACTCGGCCTGGCGAAGGAGAACATCGTCTTCGTCTCCGGGATCGGCTGCTCCTCCCGCTTCCCGTACTACATGAACACCTACGGGATGCACTCCATCCACGGCCGCGCCCCGGCCATCGCCACCGGACTCGCCTCCTCCCGCCGCGACCTCTCCGTCTGGGTCGTCACCGGCGACGGCGACGCCCTGTCCATCGGCGGCAACCACCTCATCCACGCCCTGCGCCGCAATGTGAACCTCAAGATCCTCCTGTTCAACAACCGGATCTACGGCCTCACCAAGGGCCAGTACTCCCCCACCTCCGAGATCGGCAAGATCACCAAGTCCACGCCGATGGGCTCCCTCGACGCCCCGTTCAACCCGGTCTCGCTGGCCCTCGGCGCGGAGGCGTCCTTCGTCGCCCGCACCATCGACTCCGACCGCAAGCACCTCACCGGCGTGCTGCGCGCCGCGGCCGACCACCCCGGCACGGCGCTGGTGGAGATCTACCAGAACTGCAACATCTTCAACGACGGTGCCTTCGAGGCCCTCAAGGACAAGGAACGGGCCCAGGACGCGGTCATCCGCCTCGAACACGGGCAGCCCATCCTCTTCGGTGCGGACAACAGCAAGGGCGTCGTCCGCGACCCGGCCACCGGAGACCTCCAGGTGGTGACCGTCACCGAGGAGAACCGGTCCCAGGTCCTGGTCCACGACACCCACAACCCGTCGCCGACCACGGCCTTCGCCCTCTCCCGCCTCGCCGACCCCGACACCCTCCACCAGACCCCCATCGGCGTCCTGCGCGACGTCGAGCGCCCCGTCTACGACACCCTGATGGCCGAACAGCTCGACACCGCCGTCGAACAGAACGGCAAGGGCGACCTCGCCGCCCTCCTCGCCGGCAACGACACCTGGACGGTCGTCGGCTAGGGCGGACACCACCCCGGACCGGGGACAGGCACCGCCCTGGTGCTCCGGTCCCGGGACAGGCACCGCCCCGGTCCTGCCGTCTGGATCACACAGTGGCCGGACGGGCTGAATTCCGGCCCGTCCGGCGATTGCGTACCGGGCGTGCGGCCGGCCACCGCGCACGATGTGGCCATGACCCTGGACCGTCCCGCGTACCGCATCAAGCGGCGTCTGCTCGGCAAGCCGCTCACCACCGAGCGCATCAGCGAGGAGAAGCTGAACAACCGGACGGCGCTCGGGGTGCTCGCCTCCGACTGCATCAGCTCGTCCGCGTACGGCTCCGAGGAGATGCTCCGGGTCCTCGTACCCGTCGTCGGGGCCGCCGCCTTCACCCTGCTGATGCCGGTGACCGGCGCGATCCTGCTGGTACTGCTGCTCCTGACGCTCTGTTACAGCGACGTCGTCATGATCTACACCCGGGCGGGCGGCTCCTATGTCGTCGCGCGGGAGAACTTCGGGCCGGACATCGCGCAGATCGCCGCCGTGGCCCTGCTCGTCGACTACATCGTCACCGTCGCGGTCCAGGTCTCGGCGGGCACCAACGCCCTGATCTCGCTCGCCCATCTGGTCGGCACCGACTTCACCGGCCTCGACCATCTCCAGATCCCGGTCTCCGTCGGCGTCATCGTGCTGCTCGCGTACGGGAATCTGCGCGGGATCCGCGAGGCGGGCCGCACCTTCGCGCTGCCCGCCTATCTCTTCATGGCCGCCGTCGGCCTCGTCCTCCTCGTCGCCGCGGTGCGCGGGCTCACCGGCGAGCTGCCGCACGCCGACCTGCACGCCGCCGGGGTCGTACCGCTCGGTACCCCGGGCGACGGCTGGCTCTACGGCGCCTCGCTCTTCATCGTGCTGCGCTCGTTCGCCAACGGCGGCTCGTCCCTCACCGGGCTCGAAGCGATCTCCAACGGCATCTCCGCGTTCCGCGAACCGCAGGGCCGCAACGCCCGCCGCACCCTGATCGCGATGAGCTGCGTGCTCGGCGTACTGGTCCTCGGCGTCTCCACGCTGGCGCACTTCACCCATGCCGTCCCCTACACCGACGGCACTCCGACGGTCATCGCGCAGGAGGCCCATCTCGCCTTCGGCGGCGGGCCGCTCGGGACGGCCGGGCTGGTCTTCGTACAGCTGGCGACCGCGCTGGTCCTCTACACCGGCGCCAACACACCGTTCACCGGCTTCCCGTTCCTCGCCAGTTTCGTCGCCGCGGACAGGTTCCTGCCCCGGCAGCTGACCCGGCGCGGACACCGCCTCGCGTTCTCCAACGGCATCATCGCGCTGGCCGTCGTCTCGCTGGCGCTGCTGCTGGTCACCGGGGCCAGCGTGGACAGGCTGGTGGCGCTGTACGCGATCGGCGTGTTCACCGCCTTCACCATGGCCGGGGCCGGCCTCACCACGTACCACCTGCGGCGCCGCGAGCCGTACCGCCGGACGAAGATCGCGGTCAACGGGCTCGCCGCGGTCATCTCGGCCGCCGTCGTGCTGATCTTCGCGGTCACCAAGTTCACCGAGGGCGCCTGGCTGGTCGTGGTGGTCTTTCCGCTCGGGGTGTGGGCGCTGATCCGGATCAACCGCGAGTACCGGCGCGAGGCCGCGGTGCTCCAGAGCATCCAGGCGCCGGGCGCCGACCGGCCCCGGGATCTGCGCCATCTGGTCTTCGTCCTGGTCGAGACGCTGGACCTGGCGACGATCAAGGCGCTGCGGTACGCGCACGAACTGCGCCCGGACGAGATCCGGGCCGTGCACTTCGCGATCGACGAGGCGCACGGGCGGCGGCTGGCCGCCCGGTGGGAGGCGACGGCCGCCACGTCCGTGGCCCTGAAGCTGGTGGAGTGCCCGGACCGCCGGCTGCGCCACGCGATGAAGGAGCTGGCGGCCCGCACCACACAGGACGGCAGGACCTCGCTGACGGTGCTGGTGCCGCGGCGGATGTACACCAATGTGCTCGGCAAGCTGCTGCACCGGGACACGGGCGAGCAGATGGCGAAGGTGCTGGGGCAGCTGCCGCACGTGGCGGTGACGATCCTGCCGTTCGACGTGTCGCGTGCGCTGCGTGAGATGGAGGAGGGACGCGCGCCCCAACCGGAGTGACCGAGCGGGTGCTACGGGGTGTGCGCCTGCTGCTCGTCGTACGCCTCGCGCGCCGCCTGCACCGCGCTCAGGCGGCGTTCGGTCCAGCGGCCCAGCGCGCACACCTGCTCGGCGGCCTCCCTGCCCAGTTCGGTGAGCGAGTAGTCGACCCTGGGCGGGATCACCGGCTTCGCGTCCCGGTGCACGATGCCGTCGCGCTCCAGCGTCCGGAGGGTCTGGGTCAGCATCTTCTCGCTGACGCCGCCCACCTCGCGGCGCAGTTCGCTGAAGCGGTACGAGCGCTCCAGCAGGGCGATCAGGATCAGGACGCCCCAGCGGCTGGTGACGTGTTCGAGAACCAGCCGGGAGGGGCACATCTGCCCGTTCGCATCGGGCCACGTCCCCAGGTCACTTACCTTCATCCCAGTACCTTACTTCAAAGTGGGTACTTTCGATTGGTAAGTGCATCCCTTACGGTGAGCAGCGAGAGCCCGAGCAAGGACAAGTGCCACCGAAGAGGAGAAACCCCCCATGAGCATCGTCGTCACCGGAGCCACCGGAGAGCTCGGCCGTCTCGTCGTCGAGCAGCTGCTGGCCACCGTGCCCGCGAGCGGGATCGCCGCCGTCGTGCGCGACGCGGAGAAGGCGGCCCCGCTCGCCGCCCGGGGCGTCGAGCTCCGCGTCGCCGACTACGACCGGCCGGAGTCCCTCAAGGACGCCTTCCGGGCCGGCGACCGGGTCCTGCTCATCTCCGGCAGCGAGGTCGGCCGGCGCGTACCGCAGCACACCGCGGTCATCGACGCGGCGAAGGCGGCGGGCGTCGCCCAGCTCGCGTACACCGGCATCCTGGGCGGCCCCGCCGCCGACTTCCGGCTGGCCGCCGAGCACAAGGTCACCGAGCAGCTGATCCTCGACTCGGGGCTGCCCCACACCTTCCTGCGCAACGGCTGGTACACCGAGAACTACACGGCGAACCTCGCCCCGGTCCTGGAGCACGGCGCCGTCGTCGCCAACGCGGGCGAGGGCAGGATCGCCTCCGCCACCCGCGCCGACTACGCCGCCGCGGCCGCCGCCGTACTGACCGGCGAGGGTCACATCGGCGCGGCCTACGAGCTGAGCGGCGATGTCGCCTGGTCGCTGGCGGAGTACGCGGCGGAGATCTCCAAGGCCACCGGCAAGGAGATCGCGTACCGGAACGTGCCCGCCGCCACGCACCAGGAGATCCTGGTCGGCGCCGGCGTGCCCGAGTTCTTCGCGGAGATCCTCGTCGACGTGGACGAGGCGATCGCGCGCGGCCTGCTCGCCACCACGAGCGGCGATCTGGCCCGGCTGACCGGCCGCCCGACGACGCCGCTCGCCGAGACGGTGGCCGCCGCGGTGGCCGCGGCGTAACACCGCTCCCCCGCACCTCAGGGGCCCCGTGTCATGACCGTATCCCGATACGGCCATGACACGGGGCCCCTCCCGGCGCTACCTTCGTGCAGTTGACACAGACATGCCTGGAGGGCCCGTGAAGGGGATCAACGAACAGCGGGCGGGACTCATGTCCGGCATCGGCGCATACGGATTGTGGGGACTCGTCCCGCTCTTCTGGCCGCTGCTGAAGCCCGCGGGCGCGATCGAGATCCTCGCCCACCGCATGGTCTGGTCCCTCGCGTTCGTCGCCGTCGCGCTGCTGGCGCTGCGCCGCTGGTCCTGGATCGGCGAACTGGTCCGGCAACCGAAGAAACTCGGCCTGATCTCGGTGGCGGCGGCCACGATCACGGTCAACTGGGGGCTGTACATCTGGTCCGTGAACAACGGCCATGTGGTGGAGGCCTCGCTCGGCTACTTCATCAACCCGCTGGTCACCATCGCCATGGGCGTCCTGCTCCTGGGCGAACGGCTGCGCCCCGTGCAGTGGGTGGCGGTCGGCACCGGTGTCGCGGCGGTGCTGGTGCTGGCGATCGGTTACGGGCGGCCGCCGTGGATCTCGCTGACGCTGGCGTTCTCCTTCGCGACGTACGGGCTGATGAAGAAGAAGGTCAACATGGGCGGCCTGGAGTCGCTCACCGCCGAGACCGCCGTGGTGTTCGTGCCCGCGCTCGGCTACCTGCTGTGGCTGGGCGCCCGGGGCGAGTCGACGTTCACCTCCGGGGGCATCGGCCACGCGGCACTGCTGGCCTCGGCGGGCCTGGTCACGGCGGTACCGCTCGTGCTGTTCGGGGCGGCGGCGATACGGGTGCCGCTCTCCACGCTGGGCCTGCTGCAGTACCTGGCACCGGTCTTCCAGTTCGCCCTCGGCATCGTCTACTTCCACGAGGCGATGCCGCCGGAGCGGTGGGCCGGTTTCGCCCTGGTGTGGCTGGCGCTCACCCTGCTGACATGGGACGCGTTCCGGACGGCACGGCGGACGAGGGTGCGGGTGCAGGAGGCGCGGCAGGCGGCGCAGCGACAGGCACCTCACGCGCACCCGGACCCGGCCCCGCGCCCGAACCCGTCGGACGGCGAGCCCGCCCCGCACGCACAGATTTAGTTACCTGGTTGCTTTTTTAACTCGGTTGCGTTTTCCTGGCTGTCCACGGAACCGCGACCGAGGAGCCCCGCATGCCCGCAACCACACCCACCCCCGCAGCCGCCGCCCCCGTACTGATCGTCGGTTCGGGCCCGACCGGCCTGACCCTCGCCTGCGATCTGGCCCGGCGCTCCATCGGCGTACGGATCATCGAGAAGTCCGCCGGGTTCCCGCGCAGCTCGCGGGCCAAGGGCCCCAACCCCCGCTCCCTGGAGGTGCTGGAGGACCTGGGCGTCGTCGACCGGGTGCTGGCCGCGGGATCGGGACCGCTGCCGATGCGCAAGTACCGGAACGGGCTGCCGGTCGCCGACGCCGACCCGTCCGAGTCCTCGCACCCGACGCCGGACACCCCGTACGCCCACGGCCGGCTGATCGCCCAGTGGCAGCTGGAGGAGATCCTGCGGGACCGCCTCGCGGAGTACGGCGTGCACGTGGAGCTCGGCTCCGAGGCGGTCGGCCTGTCGCAGGGGCCCGAGTCGGTGACCGTCGCGCTCGCCGACGGCCGGAGCGTCGAGGCGCGGTACGTGGTGGGCTGCGACGGCGGCCACAGCCCGGTACGCAAAATGCTCGGCGTCCCCTTCGAGGGAAAAACGGCCGAGGAGCAGTCGATGGTCTGCGGGGACGTGGAGGTGGACGGCCTCGACCGCGGCATCTGGCACCAGTGGTTCGACGAGGACGGCGCCGTGATGCTGTGCCCGATCCCGGGTACGCGCACGGGCTGGTGGTTCCAGGCCGGGCCGGAGCGGGACGC
The DNA here is from genome assembly GCF_042890955.1 of Streptomyces sp. NPDC001933. NCBI lineage: Bacteria > Bacillati > Actinomycetota > Actinomycetes > Kitasatosporales > Streptomycetaceae > Streptomyces > Streptomyces sp. NPDC001933. Next base: position 84,362 of record NZ_JBIASS010000005.1, read on the forward strand.
GGCGGGAGCCCTCGTGCCGCCCTCCCTGGAGAGCTTCCGCCGCCTGTTCGCCAAGCACACCCGGCTCCCGGCGGCCCGCCTCACTCGGGCGACGCTGCTGTCCACGTACCGCGTCAACGAGCGCATGGCCGACCGGTACAAAGTGGGCCGGGTACTGCTGGCCGGGGACGCCGCGCATGTGCATTCCGTCGCGGGCGGGCTGGGCATGAACACCGGCATCCAGGACGCGTACAACCTGGGCTGGAAGCTCGCCCGGGTCGTCGAGGGCCGGTCGGATCCCCGCCTCCTGGACACCTACGAGGAGGAGCGGCTGCCCGTCGCCTCCTGGACGCTGGACATCACCGCCGAGCGGCTGCGGGCGACCCTCGATGCGATCAAGCAGCCGGGCGGCGGCCTGGATTCGGCGATCTCCGGCGACACGGCGGGCCTGGGCCTCGGCTACCCCTGGAGCTCCCTCTCCGCCCCCGGCTCCACCCCCCGCCTGCGGGCGGGCGACCGCGCCCCCGACGCCCCCTGCCGCGACACCGCGACGGGCACGCCGACCCGCCTGTTCGAGGCGTTCACGGGCCCGCACTTCACCCTCCTGGGCTTCGGCCCGGACACGGCCCAGGCACTGCGGGCGACGGAGGCGGCGTACGGCGACACGGTGCAGGCGTACGGGGTGGACGCCGGAGCCCCCCGCGACCTGACCGACGACGCGGGCCACGCCCGCACGGCGTACGGCGTCGCCCCCGCCACCGCCCTCCTCGTCCTGGTCCGCCCCGACAACCATGTGGCCCTGATCGCCCCGGCCTCGGAGACCGGAGCGATCGGCGACTACCTCGGCCGCTTGGCCGGTACGGCCTGACGGCGGGGCGCCCGGACTGCTGGACCGGAGGGCGCTCGGAGAGGAACAGTGCGGGTCAGTCCACGCTGATGGAGTTCAGGATCGCCGCTGTGACGTGATCGGCGGCGTTCCGGTGGCCCCTGGCGTTGGGGTGTACGAGGGCCACCTGGTCGGGGAAGCTCGTGAAGGCGCCGTCCACCCATTTGCCGGCGTCGCAGACGCTGTGGTTCCGGGAGCTGTTGTAGAGGTCCACGAAGTCGGTGGCGTCGTGCGTGTCGGCCGACTTCTCGATGGCCTTGTTGAGGGGCTTCATCACGTCCTGGCGCAGCCAGTCCAGGTCGCCCTGAGTGATGGAAGCGAACTGCTCCCAGTCGTTGTACCGGCACTTGGACGTGTCCTCGGGGACGACCGTGGGGTAGCCGACGGCGAGGATCTTGGCCTTCGGGGCCCGCTCGTGGAGCACGGTGAGCATCTGGTCGTAGTCGCGGCTCACCTTGGCCAGGCGGCCGGGGATGCTCTCGGCCAGGTCGTCCTTGCACGGCGTGCCCTCGCCACCGCTGCCCGAGCCCAACTGCAGACACTGGAAAAGGATGTCGGCGAACCCGAGGGTGTTGCCGCCCACGCCGACCGTGATCACGTCGGTGCCGTGGCCCACCGCCTCGGACTGGGGAGGCACCGGCGGGAACGGGTAGTCGGGGTCCTCGGAGAAGGGCGGCAGGTGGCGCCCGATCGGCTGCTGGGCCCGGAAGGTGACGTCCTCGATCGTGGCGGCGCCGCAGCTGACATCGGTCAGGTCGATGAGCCCGCCGAGGTCGCGGTCGATAACCTGCGGGTAGGACCGGTCGGTGCGCTCGCAGCCGTCGCGGGGGATCTCGAAGATGTCGCCGGCGGAGGGGATGACCCCGGCGGTGTACGAGTCGCCCAGGGCGACCCACTCGTAGGACGCGGCGGCGGCCGCCGGGGCCGCGCCGGCGAGCTGCACGGGCACCTGGGCGCATGCGGCGAGAGCGACGGCCGAGCCCAGCACCGTCAGCCGAGTACGGATGCTTGCCATGAATCCTCCAGATATGCGTCTCTGCTTACGCTGCAATCCAGAACAGCGAGTCACGGCAAGAACTGAATCCGCTACGGAAAGTTACTGCGGAATGCCCTGTTCCACTCTCGGCGTCCCGGCATCCCGGACCGCCGGGCTCCGGCGCGTGCTGCAATCCTCCGAACGGCGCCGGGGAGACAGCTGCCGAGGGGGTGGAGGGGCAGAGCATGACTGCTCGGACAGGCCGTGCCGCTGGGATGCTCGGTCAACCTCCCCGAAACCGAAAGCACCGGCCCCGAGGCCGTACGTACCGCGTTGCAGCGCAAGTGACCGGGCGTCACGCGTCCGGTCGCGCGCGCTGTTCGGCCGGAGCAACCTGCTCGCGCCGAAGGTCCCGCCCGGCTACCCGTGCCGGATCTGCGGAACAGCGTAGAACGTGCGGGTCAGGGCTGCGGCCGGGGCCGGAAGGGACACGCTACGGGACGGCCGGCGAGGCGCGCCCCCATGGAGAATGCCCCGGCGGTCACGAGGACCGCCGGGGCTCAGGAGAGGCGAGGTTCGACCAGCAAGGTCAGCGGATGAACACGCTCCCGCCGAACTCCGATACCTCCGAGGACCCCGGCCGGACGATCCCGAGGATCGGGCCGGTGCAGTCCGCCGACTGGAAGATCACTGCCAGGTCGTTGGTGTAGTTCTCGACGGTGAGCGGCCAGCGGTCGGAGGGGTAGCACCCGGAGGGGTCGCTGTAGACCGTGCCGTTGACGACCAGGTCCCCCTGGGCCGCACTGGCCGACTGGGTGACCGAAACGGAGAGCATTGCCGCGGCGGCAATGGTGCCGAACGCGGTGAGGACGCGACGCATGAAGGTTCTCCTGGCTCTTGCGAGGGCTGCTGCGAGGGTGCCCGATGCACCCTCGCAGTATGATTACCATGCGTAGCCATTGATTGCGTAGCGTGACTCACGCTGGAGGGGCGGGAGGCCACGGAACGTCGGCCAACAGGGGCAGGATCTGCTCCTCCTCGTAGTCGAGGTGGGCGTTCAGCTCCGTGGACATCCTGTCCAGCTCGGCGTGGAAGCGCTCGGGATCGGTGATCCCGATGTCCGCCAGCAGGGCCACCAGCTCGCCCTGGATGCGGGCGACCGTGCGGTGTTCGTCGGCGAGCCGGGCGAAGGTGTCCGTCAGGTGCGGGTGGTACCGGGCCATACCGGGGAACAGGTGGTCGTCCTCGCTGGTGTGGTGGAACTCCAGCGACTGGCAGAACGCCAGGCACCGCTGCCTGATCTGGAGCCCGAGTCCCGGGGGCGGGGGCTCGCCGGGGCCACGGTGGGCGGCGCGTGCGGCGAAGTGGGCGTCCACCTCCGCCTTCACCTGGTGCAGCTGGCCCCGCAGCCAGGTGTGGACCTCCATCACCTTGCCCGCGAGGGTGGTGATCTCGCGGGCCGGCTCCCAGCCCTCGGGCTCGGCGCGCTCCAGCGCCACGACCGGGAGGAGCCGGGAGGTCCGGGCCTGGTAGTCGGCGTAACCGGGTGCCGCCCTCACGGCGTGCGCGAACAGTTCCTCGCGCCGCGCCCCTTCCGCGGGGACCGCGAGGGCCTGGAACGTACGGGTGCCGAGCTCCACCCGGACCACGGGGTGGGCGAGCAGGTTGCGGTACCAGTCGGGGTGGCGCGGGGCGCCGAGGTTGGAGCCGATGACCAGCAGCGCGTCGCCGTGGCGGACGTAGCCGAGGGGTGTGGTGGTCTCCTTCCCCGACCTCGCGCCGGTGGTGGTCAGCAGGAGCAGGTCTCCGCCCTCGAAGGGGCCGCCGACCTTCCCCGCGTTGGCGCGGAACTCGTCGATGACGGACTGGTTGAAAGATGTGGGCATGCGATTTCTGTCTCCGTGGGAACGGGTGACCGCCATGCGCCCGGCCCATGACGGTGCACGGTGCCGGGGCATGCGGAACGGAAGGAAGAGTGCGACCAGCGGTCGCAGCTGCGTCAGATGCAGGGCGCGGAGTACGAACTCATGACGGGCCCCTCGGTGAAGGGTGTTCGCCCGAGCACCGGCCGGCCCACTGCTCTTTGGCCGGCGTCACGCGACACCGGGTTCATTACACGCATCCCGGCGGGGGCCTGTCAACGCACGCCCGTCCGCCCCCGATTGCCGGGCTCTCCTAGTCTTGGGCCATGCCCATCCCACCCGCATATGCCCTTGTCGCCACCGACCTGGACGGCACCCTGCTGCGCCGTGACGACACCGTGAGCCCCCGCACCCGCGCCGCGCTCGCGCTGGCCGCCCATGCCGGGGCCCGGCATCTCGTGGTCACGGGGCGACCCGTGCCCGCGATACGCGGGCTGCTCGACGCACTGGGCTACCGGGGGCCGGCGGTGTGCGGGCAGGGGACGCAGTTGTACGACGCCGGGTCCGGGCGGCTGGTGCACGCGCTCACCCTGGACCGGGAGGCCGCCGACACCGCGCTCGGCAAGATCGAGGCCCAGGTGGGGCCGGTCTTCGCGGCCGTGGACCAGGACGGGGCCGAGGGGCGGACCCTGATCGAGCCGGGTTTCGCGATGCCCCATCCGACGCTCCCCGCCCAACAGACCCGGCACCGCCACGAGTTGTGGTCCCGGCCCGTGGTGAAGGTGCTCATCCGGCACCCTGAGCTCGGGGACGACGCGCTGGCCGCGGCGGCCCGCGACGCCGTCGGCGATCTCGCCGGCGTCACGCTCTCCGGCCCCGGCACGGTCGAGCTCCAGCCGTTCGGCGTCGACAAGGGGACCGGAATGGCGCTCGCCGCGGAGTACTTGGGTGTTGCCGCGCGCTCCGCGATCGCCTTCGGGGACATGCCCAACGACCTGCCGATGTTCCGTGCCGCCGGGTACGGCGTGGCCATGGCCAACGCCCATCCGGAGCTGCGGGCGGCGGCGGACGAGGTGACGTCGTCGAACGAGGACGACGGGGTCGCCGACGTGCTGGAGCGGGTGTTCGGCTGAGCGGTGCGTGTCGGCTCAGCGGTGCGTACGCGCCGACCGAGTCGTCCGCGTCAGAGCGCCATCAGGCAGTAGAGCCGGTGCGGCTCGGGGTGGGCGCGCGCCTGCTCGGCCAGGTCCGCCAGCATGTCCAGGAAGCCGGCCGGCTCGTCGCGCGGGGCATCGCCTCCGAACTCCTCGATGTGCGACCATGTTTCGGCCACCGCACCGAACCCGCCGGGTCTCGCGGCCGCGAGGGCGTCGCGCAGCTCGTCGGTGAGCGTGACCAGCCAGCGGGACTCGTCCTCCGGGGAGCTGAGCAGCCGGTTGAAGCGCGGGAGCGAGGTGACGTCGTCGTACGGCGTGCTGGTGAGCATGCTCTCGGCCCGGCCCAACTGCACGTACGGCTCCATCCCCCTGACCGGGAGCACGGGGAGGCCGGTCTCCTCGATGCCCTGGTCGAAGGCGGCCAGGGCCGTCCGGTCGTCCGGTGCACTGAAGTAGTCGTACAGGTTTCCCATACGCCGCATGCTCGCACGCCCCTCTGACAGTCACTCCGCCCTCACGGCTCCGGCGGCACCCCGATCGCCCGCAGCACATGCGCGACCAGGGCCGCGATCTCCTCCTCGTCATGCACCGGCTTGCGCAGGACGTGCCGGTAGTACATCGGGCCGTACAGCATCTCCACGACCAGCGGAAGATTCGCGTCCGGCGGGATCTGCCCCTGCTCCTGGGCCCGGCGCAGGCGGGTGACCGCCTCCTCGCAGCGGGGGTCGACCAGCTTCGCCCGGACGGTCCGCGCGAGTTCGTCGTCGTGGTGCATCTCGGAGAGGATCCCGGCGTACGCGGGGCCGAAGGGCGGTGTGTTGATGAGCCTCACCGCGCCCGCCAGATTGGTCCGGAGATCGGCGGCTATGTCGCCGGTGTCGGCGAACGGCGTCGTGTCGACCAGCGCGTCGGCGAACGCCTCCAGGATCACCGCACTCTTCGACGGCCACCAGCGGTAGATCGTCTTCTTGCTGACACCCGCTCTGGCCGCGATGGCCTCGACGGTGACGCGGCCGTACCCCTTCTCCGTGCACAGTTCGAGAGCGGCCTCCAGGGTCGCCCTCCGTGATCTCTCGCTGCGGCGCAGTGAACTCGGCGATGTGATCATTCGGTGAGCATAAGCGGGCTGGAACCGGCCCTTGTTGACAGCCTGTCGCCAGAGGTCGAACAATACTCAGGCGGAAACGGAACGTGCCGTGTCGCGTCGTTCCGCAATTTCGCACCGTTCGTGCCGTTCGTGCCGCGACGAGCCGATCGGGGGACGGCTCGCCCGGCCGACGGCGCGGGCGGGCGTTGCACCCCGTGCGTCAGGCAGTGATGTCCTTCGTCGTGAACCGGGCCCAGGCCGCCGAGCCGAACACCGCCGCGTACAAGCCCTGAAGCCCCAGGTTCTTGACCACTTCGTCCCAGTAGACGGGCGCGCGCAGCAGGTCCGCGTACGACATCCAGTAGTGCGGGAAGAGATACGGGTGCAGCGCGCTCAACTGCGGGATGCCGTCCACGATCTGTACGGTGATCAGCAGCCCGACCGTCGCCGCCATGGCCGCGATACCGCTGCCGGTGAGGGTCGAGACGAACAGGCCGATCGCCGCGAACCCGATCAGTGACGCCGCGACGACCACCGCGATCAGCCCGGCCCGCAGCAGCCCCTCGCCGAAGCCGATCCGGGTCCCCGAGATGGTGGTGACCTCCCCCACGGGGAAGAGCAGCGAGCCCACGACGAGCGCGGACAGGGCCACGACCAGGGTCGCGACCAGGCAGAACACCACCACCGAGGCGTACTTCGTCAGCAGCAGCCTGGTCCGGCCGGCCGGGGCGACCAGCAGGTAGCGCAGGGTTCCCGCGTTCGCCTCGCCCGCGACCGAGTCGCCCGCCACGACCCCGACGGCCATCGGCAGGAAGACCGGGAGGGTCACGGCGAGGGCGGCGAAGACCAGGAAGAGCCCGTTGTTGGTGATCTGGGAGAGGAACGCCGGGCCTCCCCCGCCGCCGCCCGGTCCCGGCGAGGAGCCGTCGTTCGTCTCGATCCGCACCGCGATGCCGATCAGTACGGGCACGGCGGCCAGCACCCCGAGCAGTGCCAGGGTGCGCCAGCGGCGGAGTGTGGTGGTCAGTTCGGAGCGCAGCAGCCCGAAGGTCCACAGCGGGCTCGGCGCCCTGCCCGCCCCGGCGACCGCGGCTTCAGCCTGCGACATCGAAACCCTCTCCGGTGAGTGCGACGAAGGCGTCCTCCAGCGAGGCCCGTTCGACGCCGAAGGACCTCAGCCGTACGCCGGCGTGCACCAGCGCCGCGCTGAGGTCGGCGAGCTCGACGTCGCCCGGCGGCGCATCGGCGCTCACCCGGTCGCCGTCGACCGTGATCCCGGTGACGCCCAGTTCCTTGAGGACCCGGGCCGCGTCGCCCGGGTCGGGGGTGGTGACGGCCAGCCGGCCCCGGGCACCCGCGGCGAGTTCCGCGACCGGGCCCTGGGTGATCAGCCGGCCCCTGGCCATCACCGCGGCGTGCGTGCAGACCTGCTCGATCTCGTCGAGGAGGTGCGAGGAGAGGAAGACGGTGGTGCCGTCCGCCGCCAGTTCCCTGACCAGGGTGCGGATCTCCCGCATGCCCTGCGGGTCCAGGCCGTTGGTCGGCTCGTCGAGCACGAGCAGCCGGCGCGGCTGGAGCAGGGCGGCGGCGAGGCCGAGGCGCTGCTTCATTCCGAGCGAGTACGCCCTGGCCTTCTTTCCGGCCGCCGCGGCCAGCCCGACCCGGTCCAGGGCCTGGTCCACCCGGGCCCGGCGGGTGCGCGGATCGGCGGTGGGGTCGGCGGAGTCGTAGCGCAGCAGGTTGTCCCGGCCGCTCAGGAACCCGTACAGCGCGGGCCCCTCGATCAGCGCGCCGACCTGCGGGAGCACGGTACGGGCGGCGGCCGGCATGGGACGGCCCAGCAGCCGAGCGGTGCCGGACGTCGCCTCGATGAGGCCCATCAGCATCCGGATGGTGGTGGTCTTGCCCGAGCCGTTGGGGCCGAGGAAGCCGAAGATGCTGCCGCCGGGGACGCTGAGGTCGAGGCCGTCGACGGCGAGCTGGCCGCCGCGGTAGCGCTTGGTGAGGCCCCGGGTCTCGATCACGGCTCCCGGCTCGGTGACCGCCGTCGGTTCGACGACGGTCCCGGACTCTGTCATGCGTACTCCCCATGGGTCGGGCAGGGCCCGTCCGCCGGACGGGCGATGGCGAACCGCCCCGCCGTACGGAGCGTACGGCGGGGCGGGTCGGCGGTGCGGGAAAGCGCGGCGCGCCCCGGCGTCAGGAGGCGCTGTTCGCCGCCTTGACCAGCGCGTCCTTCGTGACCGCGCCGACGTACACCTTGCCGTCGTCCGTCATCAGGGCATTGACCAGGCGGGTCTTGAAGACCGTGCCCGAGCCGAACTTGCCGGTGACCTTGTCGCCCAGCGCGTCCAGGAACTGCTGGGCCTCGGCCGGGACATCGCCCGACGCCTTCGAGGGGAGTCCGGTGGCGCCCGGGGTGGTGATCTCGGCGATCGCGCTCCAGCCCTCGCCGATGACCTTCGTGTTCTTGGCGCCCGGCTCCCCGCCGCCGAGCTGCGCGGCGTCGGCGCCCGGGATCAGGTCGCCGAGGCCCTTGTCGGCCTTGTGCTGCGCCTTGGCGTCGTCGGCCTCGGTCACCTCGGTGCCCTTGGGCGGGGTGAAGGTGAACAGGGATGCGTCCGGCTTGCCGAAGTCGACCTCGGTGAACCCGGCGTCGACAACGGCCTTGCCACCGGCTGCCGGAAGCAGCGTGAACTTCAGCGGCACGCCGCTCTCCGCGTCGACCGCGACCGTGACCGAACCGATCGTGGAGCCGCTCTGCTTGGGCTTCACGACCAGCTTGTACGCGTCGCGCCCGGCGACCTGCGCGGTGCCGTCGACCGTCACCGACGTGGTGGGACCGGCGGCCTTCAGCACCTGCTCTGCGAGTGCCTTCGGGGTGGTGGGCACGCCCTCGGGAACGGGGTGCCCGGACTTCTTCCCGGCGTCCCGGCCGGCGTCCTTGCCCGCCTGCTTCCCGGTGGCGTGGTACGCCTGGTCGGACTTGCTGTCGTACGCCCAGACCTGATCGCCGTTGTGGATCAGGCTGTACTCGGACGCGTTGTCCAGGATCGACAGCCGCTGCTTGTCGGGGCCGTCGGCGGCGATCCGGAGGGTGTGCGTGCCGGATGCCAGCTCCGTCATCCGCTCCTGCGGGTCGGCGCTCGAACCGCCCTTGCCGCCGTCGCCGCCCGCGCCGCCCGGGGCGAAGGATCCGGCCAGGCCGCCGAGCGACGGGATGCCGAGGTCCGTGCTGATCTTCACCGTGCCGGAGAGCTGCTCGGTGTCCGAAGCGGCGATCTTCTCGATGAGTTCCTGTGCGCTGATCTTCGGCAGATCGGGGTCGCCGCTGCTCGCGAGCGCCGGGACGAGCCCGATCGTCGCGGCCGCGACACCCGCCACCGCGACCGGGACGATGTAGCGCGCCGCCTTGCGGCGGCCTGCGGCGGTGCCCCTGGTCCCGCCATTGGTCTCTGCGCTGTCGTTCGGTGCCATCTGTGCCCTACCTCCGTGGTCGGCGGCTTCCGTCCGGTTGCACTCGTCCACTCCGTGCCGCCATTCTCACCCGGTTTGGTCAGGAGTGGTTGTTCTCCATCTGACCAAACCGGGGGCACGGAGGCGTCAGCCCCCGGGAGCAACTCCGCGTACCTCTTCGGTATGACACCGCACGGCGTTCGCGCCCCCGTCCAGTAGGGGACACCGAGGAGACGGATCAGCCCGCGCGGTGCACCACCGCGTCGCACAGCTCCAGCAGCGCGGACTTGGCATAGCCCTCGGGCAGCGGCGTCAGCGTCGCGCGCGCCTCCTGGGCGTACCGGACGGTGTCCCGCCTGGCCTGCTCCAGCGCCGGGTGGGCGCGCAGCCTGCGCAGCGCCTCGGCGTGCCGGGCGTCGTCGCTGAGGTCGCCGTCGAGCAGCTCGACGAGCTCCAGGTCCTCCGGCTTCCCGTCGGCCGCCGCCTGCGCCCGCAGGTGGAGGACGGGGAGCGTCGGGATGCCCTCGCGCAGGTCGGTGCCGGGGGTCTTGCCGGACTCGTGGGAGTCGGACGCGATGTCGAGCACGTCGTCGGCGAGCTGGAAGGCGACGCCGAGCCGCTCCCCGTACTGGGTGAGGATGTCGACCGCGGACTCGTCCGCGCCGGCCATCATCGCGCCGAACCGGCAGGCCACCGCGATCAGCGAGCCGGTCTTGCCGCGCATCACTTCGAGGTAGTGCTCGACCGGGTCGCGGCCTTCACCCGGCCCCGCGGTCTCCAGGATCTGGCCGGTGACCAGCCGCTCGAACGCCTCCGCCTGGATGCGTACGGCCTCCGGGCCGAGGTCGGCCAGTATGTGCGAGGCGCGGGCGAAGAGGAAGTCACCGGTCAGCACGGCCACCGAGTTGCCCCAGCGGCTGTTGGCGCTGTCCACGCCGCGCCGCACGTCCGCCTCGTCCATCACGTCGTCGTGGTAGAGCGTCGCGAGGTGCGTCAGCTCGACGACGACGGCGGCGGGCACGATGCCCGGCGCGTCGCGGTCACCGAACTGGGCGGCCAGCATCGCCAGCAGCGGCCGGAAACGCTTGCCACCGGCGCGTACGAGATGCTGCGCGGCCTCCGTGATGAAGGGCACGCCGCTCTTGGTGGCGTCGAGCAGCCCGGACTCGACAGCAGCCAACCCGGCCTGGACATCGGCCTCAAGTGCCTGGTCCCGCACGCTCAGCTCGAACGGCCCGACGACGGTCACGAGGGGATCTCCTGTCTGCTGACGATCACACGGAATGTCGATGTGTCGCTGTCATCACTCAAGTCAGCGTATCCGGTCCCCTTTGGATCAACGTGGGCGCCTTCCCGCCACCCCCGGTATGTTCGGGATCAGCTCATACGATCAGGAGTCACCCCTTTGTCCCACACGGCCACCAACACCGAACCGAGTCAGCCGCCGCCCGAAGACGACCATGCGTTTTTCGGCCAGCCGCGGGGACTGATGACCCTGTCCGGCCTGGAGGTCTGGGAACGGTTCTCGTTCCTCGGCATGCAGGCGATCCTGGTCCTCTACTTCGCCGACACCGTCGCCCGCGGCGGCATGGGCATGGAGCCGGGCACCGCGGCCTCCGTCTCGGCCGCCTACGGAACCCTGGTCTACCTGGTCTCCGTCGCGGGAGGCTGGCTGGCCGACCGGATCCTCGGCTCCTACCGCGCCGTCCTGTACGGCGGAATCCTCATCGCCTGCGGGCATTACGCCATGGCGGTGCCCACCGACACCATGACGTGGGTCGGCCTCGGGCTGATCAGCGCCGGAACCGGTCTGCTCAAGCCCAATGTGGCGACCATGGTCGGCAAGCTCTACCGCACCGACGACGAGCGCCGCGACGCCGGCTTCGCCCTCTACTACATGGGCATCAACATCGGTGCGTTCCTCGGCCCGCTGGTCACCGGCTGGCTCGGGGACCACGCGAGCTGGCACTGGGGCTTCTCGGCCGCCGCCTTCGGCATGACGCTCGGGCTGATCCAGTACGTACTGGGCCGGCGTCACCTGGCCGGGCGAAAGCACAGCGCCGAATTCGCCCTCGCACCAGCACCCATGCGCCGCGCCATTCGGCTGATCGTGGCCGGCGCCGTCGTGGTCGCCGCCGTCGCCACCGCGCTCGCCCTGGCGGGCTGGCTGACCATGGACCGCTTCGTCGACCTGCTCACCCTGATCTCGGTGATCGCACCGGTCGTCTACTTCGCGGTGATGTTCCGCAGCCCGCAGGTCACCTCTCAGGAGCGCGGCAGGCTGCGCCCGTACGTGGTGCTGTTCCTGGCCTCCGTCGTCTTCAACTTCATCCTCTTCCAGGCGTACTCGACGATGATGCTGCTCGCGTCGACCAACGCCCGTACCGAGATCTTCGGCTTCCACTTCCCGGCGAGCTGGTACGCCTCCGCACTCGGCGCCTTCGAGGTCGCGCTCGCCCCGGTGGTCGCCGCCGTCTGGGCCCGGATGGGCCCGCGTCAGCCGCACGCCTCCAACAAGATCGCGATCGGGGTGATCCTCGGCGGGCTGTCCTTCCTGCTGATGGTGCTGCCGACCTCGGGGCACTCCGGCGACACCTACAAGATGGCCGCCTGGTGGATCGTCGGCTCGTACCTGCTGCTGGGGCTCGGCGACATCCTGCTGGAGACCTCCGGCATGTCCGCGACCACCAAGCTCGCCCCCAAGGCGTTCGCCAGCCAGACGATGGCGCTCTGGTTCCTCTCGCTGGCCCTCGCCAACGGCATCCAGGCACAGGTCGTGAAGCTGTACGGCGAGGTCTCCAACCCCGCCTACTTCGGTGTCAATGGCGCGATCGCGGTGGTGGCCGGTGTGGCCGTCATCGCCGCCGCACCCTGGCTCAAGCGCACCATGCACCCCGTCCATTGAGGTACCGCCATGCACATCCGCACCACGTTCCCGTACGACACCACCCATGAGGACGTCCGCATCCCGCTGCCGGACGGCACCCGGCTGTACGCCCGGATCTGGCGGCCCGTCACCGATGAGCCGGTGCCCGCGCTCCTGGAGTACCTGCCCTACCGGCTGAGCGACTGGACGGCGCCGCGGGACTGGCAGCGCCACCCCTGGTACGCGGGCCACGGCTACGCCTCCGTCCGGGTGGACGTGCGCGGACACGGCAACAGCGAGGGGCTGCCGGGCGACGAGTACGACGCGACGGAGCTGGCCGACGGCGTCGCCGTCATCGACTGGCTGGCCCGGCAGCCGTGGTGCTCCGGCCGGGTCGGCATGTTCGGCATCTCGTGGGGCGGCTTCAACTCGCTCCAGATCGCCGCGCTGGCCCCCGAGCCGCTGAAGGCGATCGTCACCGTCTGCTCGACCGACGACCGCTACGACAACGACGTCCACTACATGGGCGGCTCGGTGCTCGGCGTCGACATGCACGCCTGGGCGGCCACCATGCTCGCCTTCGTCTCCCGGCCGCCGGACCCGGCGCAGGTGGGCGACGGCTGGAAGGACATGTGGCTGAAGCGGCTGGAGACCGTGGACCCGTTCATCCACACCTGGCTGGCCCACCAGACCCGTGACGACTACTGGAAGCACGGCAGCGTCTGCGAGGACTACTCCGCGATCCGGGCGAGCGTCCTCGCCGTGGGCGGCTGGCACGACCCGTACCGCGACACCGTGCTGCGGCTCGTCGAGCACCTGGACCCCGGCCGGGTCCGCGGGCTGATCGGGCCCTGGTCGCACCAGTACCCGGACCGCGGGCTGCCGCCGGGGCCGTCGATCGGCTTCCTCCAGGAGACGCTGCGCTGGTGGGACCAGCATCTGAAGGACAAGGACACCGGCGTCATGGCCGAGCCGCTGCTGCGGGCCTGGATCAGCGAGTCGCACCGTCCCGCCACGGTGTACGAGACGCTGCCGGGCCGCTGGGTCGGTGAGGACAGCTGGCCGTCCCCGAACGTCGCGCCGATCGCGTACGCGCTCGGGGGCGGGCCGCAGACCGTCGACTCGCCGCAGCAGACCGGGCTGGACGCCGGACGCTTCTTCCCGTTCGGCAACGACGCCGACCTGCCGCCCGACCAGCGCGACGAGGACGCCAAGTCGGTCTGCTTCGAGTTCCCGGTCCAGGACGCTCCGATCGAGATCCTCGGCCGCCCCCGGGTGAAGCTGCGGATCCGGATGGACGCGCCGCGCGGCCAGGCGATCGCCCGGCTCTGCGACGTCGCGCCGGACGGCTCCTCCACGCTGGTCACCCGGGGCGCGCTCAACCTGTCCGCCCGCCACGGCCGCGACCGCGCGGAGGACTGGCCGGTGGGCGCCACCGAGGACGTGACCTTCGAGCTGAACGGCATCGGGCACACCTTCCCGCCCGGCCACCGGATCAGGCTCGCGGTCTCCTCCTCGTACTGGCCGTGGATCTGGCCGCAGGCCGGGTCGGTGGGCTTCACCCTGGACGCCGACGGCAGCCTCGTCGAACTGCCGGTGCGCCGGTCCGTGGAGGACCCCGCGATCCGGTTCGAGGAGCCGGAGCAGTCGGAGCCGCTCGGTGTCGTGTACCCGGTGACGCTCGACGAACAGCGCCCGGAGCGGCTGGTGGTCCGCGATGTCGCCAAGGGCGAATGGCGGCTGGAGGTCGACCCGCGCTACGGCGGCACCCGCGTCTACCCGGACGGCCTGGAGTTCACCGAGGACGCGCTGGAGACGTACACGATCCAGGAGAACGACCCGCTCTCCGCCCGCACCCGCTCCGACTGGGCGATCCGGCTGCACCGGCCGGAGATGGCGTGGGACGTACGGATCGAGACCCGCTCCGAGATCGGTGCGGACGACACCGACTTCATCACCTCCGACGAGGTGGTCTGCAAGGAGGGCGGCGAGGTCGTCTTCCACCGGACCTGGGAGAAGCGGATCCCGCGCACGGCCGGCTGACCGGACCCGGCTTCTGCCCACCGCCGTGCCCCGGACACCCGTCGCCGTGCCTCGCGCGCCCGGGGCACGGCGGAACTTTCCGGGCATCAGGGGCGGTTGGGACACTCCCGCGAGGGGGCGGCGGCGACGTAACGTGTCCCCCAAGCGACCTGGAAAGCGAGGCAGCAACACATGCCCGAGCAGAGCAGCCCGCTCGATCTGGCCGAGGGCGACCCCTTCGGTCCGCACAACCTTCCCTACGGAGTGTTCTCCACCCCCGATCACCCCGAGGACCGCCGGGTCGGCGTCCGCATCGGCAACCACGTACTGGACGCCGGAGCCGCGGCCCACACGCTCGGCTCGCCCTACGCGCAGCTCCTCGCCCAGCCGGACCTGACGGCGCTGCTGTCGGCCGGCCGCACCGCCTGGCGGGACGTCAGGCGGGCGCTGACCGCGTGGGTGACGGTCCCGGCCCACCGCGCGGACATCGAACCGCTGCTGCACCCTGTCGATTCCGTGACGCTCCATCTGCCGTACGCGGTCGCGGACTACGTCGACTTCTACGCGAGCGAGAACCACGCCACCAACGTCGGGCAGATCTTCCGGCCGAACGCCGAGGCGCTGACGCCCAACTGGAAGCACCTCCCGATCGGTTACCACGGCCGGTCCGGCACCGTCGTCGTCTCGGGCACGGACGTGGTGCGCCCCTCCGGCCAGCGCAAGGCGCCGGCCGATGCGGCGCCCGTCTTCGGCCCCTCCGTGAAGCTGGACATCGAGGCCGAGGTCGGCTTCGTCGTCGGCGTGGGCTCCGAACAGGGCCGCCCGGTCCCGCTCGGCGACTTCCGCGACCACGTCTTCGGGCTCTGCCTGCTCAACGACTGGTCGGCGCGGGACATCCAGGCCTGGGAGTACGTCCCGCTCGGCCCGTTCCTCGGCAAGTCCTTCGCCACCTCCGTATCGGCCTGGGTGACACCGCTGGAGGCCCTGGAGTCGGCCCGGATCGCACCCCCGGCCCGCGACTTCCCGCTCCTCCCCTATCTGGAGGACGCCGGCGAGGACGAGGACGGCGGCCTCGACCTGCGGATCTCCGTCGCGATCAACGGCCAGGTCGTCGCCGAGCCGCCGTTCGCCACGATGTACTGGACGGCGGCCCAGATGCTGGCCCAGATGACGGTGAACGGCGCGTCGCTGCGCACCGGCGACCTGTACGGCTCCGGCACGGTCAGCGGCGCCGAGCCCGGCCAGCGCGGCTCCCTCCTGGAGCTGACCTGGAACGGCCGCGACCCGCTGGACCTCCCGGACGGCAAGCGCACCTTCCTGGAGGACGGCGACACGGTGACCATGACCGCCTGGGCCCCGGGACCGGACGGCACCCGGGTCGGCATCGGCGAGGTCACCGGACGGATCGTGCCCGCGTCATGACCCCGCCCGCCCTGGAGCTCACGCTCCCCGAGGAACTGCTGCTGCTGGCGCTGGACCCGCAGCGCGGCAAGCCGCAGTGCTCCGGCCGTTCCCTGTCGTACGGGACGGCGGGCGCGGTGCTGCGGGAACTGGAGCTCCAGGGCCGGGTCACCGGACAGGGCGGCCGGACACGGGTGGTCAGCCCGCTCGCTCCCGAAGACCCGCTCCTCGCCCAGGTCCTGGGAAGCCTGTCGGACCCGGGCGTGGGCGGGCTCACGGGCGGCGTCGACACGCCGCTGTGGATACGCCGGACCGCCCCGCACATCGAGGAGCTCTGCCTGGAGCACCTGGTACGCCGCTCGGTCCTGCGCAGGGAGACCCACCGCCTGCTCGGCCTGCTCCCCTACCACCGCCACCCGGCTGTGGCCCCGGCCCTGTCGCTCGCCGTCCGCGACCGCTTCACGGCCGCCGAGGCCGCCGGCTTCCCGGACCCGCGCAGCCGCACCCTGGCCGCCCTGGTCTCGGCGATCGGCCTGTCGGGCGCGGTGTCCCGGGGCGGCCTGCGCAACCGTTGGGCGATGCGCGACCTGGTGGACGAGGAGTGGACCGCACACGCGGTGCACCGGAACGTCCGCCAGGACCGGGCGAACCGGAACGGCAGGAGCCGGCACAGCGGGGGCGGGGGCTCGGGGGACGACTGAGAGGCGCGGCACGTCAGCTTCGCACAGGCGTTCACGCGTTCAGGGGAACCCTCTTCAGTTCCCGGCGGATACGCTGGAAAGTCCCGCGAGACTCTGCGTCATGGGAGCACTGATGAGCGTCGAACCCGAGGCCCCCGAGCCGCGGTGGGCGGTTCCGCCCGTGGGCGGCTGGACCGCCGATGACCTGGACACACTCCCGAATCTGCCTCCGCACACGGAGCTGATCGACGGGAGCCTTGTTTTCGTGAGTCCGCAGACCCTGTTCCATTCACGGGCGGTCAGCTTCTTCGAATGGCAGCTGCAGTCGCTGGTGCCCCACGAATTCGAAGTCGTGCGCGAGTTCACCATCGACATCGACCGCTACAACCGGCCCGAACCCGATGTGATCGTCGTGGACGGCGAGATCATCCAGGACCCGAACCAGACCCGCTTCCCCGCCGAGTCCGTGCAGCTGGCCATCGAGGTCGTCTCCCCGGAATCCCTGACCCGGGACCGGGAGACCAAGCCCGTGAAGTACGCGCGGGCGAAGATCCCCCACTACTGGCGGGTGGAGAACCACGACGGCCGGGCGGTGGTCTACGTCTTCGAGCTGGAGCCGTCGACCGGGGCCTACACCTCCACCGGGATCTTCCACGACCGGATGAAGGTCTCCGTCCCCTTCCCCGTCGATCTCGATCTCACCGCGATCACCGCGCGCCGCCGGGCGGCGGACCCGGCCCCGGAGTAGACCGGTCCGAGGCGCCGCCCGGCCCGCACCGCTCACTCGTACTCGGGCGGCTCCTCGTCCCAGCCGAACTCGGGGTCCGGATCCGGGACCGGCGGGGCCGCCGGGGCCGGTACAGCTCTCAGGGACGGGGCCGGGGCCTCCGCACCCGGGGCCTCCGCACTCGGGCCCGCCTCGCCGAACGTCGCGAGCACCTCCAGCACCCCCTCCCCGTACGTCGCCAGCTTCTTCTCGCCCAGGCCGCTGATCCCGCCCAGTCCGGACACCGAGTCCGGCCGCACCGTGGCGATCTCGCGCAGGGTCGCGTCGTGGAAGATGACGTACGCCGGAACGCCCTGCTCCTTCGCCTGGGCGCCCCGCCAGGCCCGCAGCGCCTCGAAGACCGGGACGGCCTCGGGGGCCAGATCGGCGGCGGCCGTCTGGGACTTCGACTTGCGTTCGGCCTTCGTGGAGCGCGACGCGGGCTTGGGTGCCTCCTTGCGGAGCAGCACCTCGCGCTGCCGGCCGAGCACGGAGCCGCTCTCCTCAGTGAGCACCAGCGTGCCGTACTCGCCCTCGACCGCGAGCAGCCCCTGGGCGAGCAACTGCCGGACGACACCGCGCCATTCGGCCTCGGCCAGCTCCTCGCCGATGCCGAAGACCGAGAGCTGGTCGTGGTCGAACTGAATGACCTTGGCGGTCTTGCGGCCGAGCAGGATGTCGATGATCTGGCCCGCGCCGAACTTCTGCCCGCGCTCCCGCTTCAGCCGCACCACGGTCGACAGCAGCTTCTGCGCGGCCACCGTGCCGTCCCAGCTCTCGGGCGGGGTGAGGCAGGTGTCGCAGTTGCCGCACTCCGCCGACGTGGGCTCCTGGCCGAAGTAGGTCAGGAGCTGGGCGCGGCGGCAGCGGACCGTCTCGCACAGGGCGAGCATCGAGTCCAGGTGGGAGGCCGCCCGGCGGCGGAACGCCTCGTCGCCCTCGCCGCCCTGGATCAGCTTGCGCTGCTGGACGACGTCCTGGAGCCCGTACGCCATCCAGGCCGTGGACGGCTGCCCGTCACGCCCGGCGCGGCCGGTCTCCTGGTAGTAGCCCTCGACGGACTTCGGCAGGTCGAGGTGGGCGACGAAGCGTACGTCCGGCTTGTCGATGCCCATGCCGAAGGCGATGGTCGCGACGACGACCAGGCCCTCCTCGCGCAGGAACCGGGACTGGTGGACGGCGCGCGTGCCCGCGTCGAGCCCCGCGTGGTACGGGACGGCCTCGATGCCGTTGCGGCAGAGGTATTCGGCGGTCTTCTCCGTGGAGTTGCGCGAGAGGCAGTAGACGATGCCCGCGTCCCCGGCGTGCTCGTCCTTGAGGAAGGAAAGCAGCTGCTTCTTCGGGTCGGCCTTCGGCACGATCCGGTACTGGATGTTGGGCCGGTCGAAGCTGGCGACGAAGTGCTTGGCGTCGGGCATGCCCAGACGCTGGGTGATCTCCTGGTGCGTGGCGTCGGTCGCGGTCGCCGTCAGGGCGATGCGCGGTACGTCGGGCCAGCGCTCGCCGAGGACGGAGAGGGTCAGGTAGTCCGGGCGGAAGTCGTGGCCCCACTGGGCCACGCAGTGCGCCTCGTCGACCGCGAAGACGGAGATCTCGGCGCGCGAGAGCAGCGCGAGCGTGGAGTCCAGGCGGAGCCGCTCCGGGGCCAGGTAGAGCAGGTCGAGCTCACCGGCGACGAACTGGGCCTCCATCGAGCGGCGCTCGTCGAAGTCCTGCGTGGAGTTGATGAAGCCGGCCCGCACGCCGAGCGCCCGCAGCGCGTCCACCTGGTCCTGCATCAGGGCGATCAGGGGCGAGATCACGATGCCCGTACCCGCTCTGACCAGGGCGGGGATCTGGTAGCAGAGGGACTTGCCGCCACCGGTCGGCATGAGCACGACGGCGTCGCCGCCCGCCACCACATGGTCGACGATCGCTTCCTGCTCGCCGCGGAACGCCTCGTACCCGAATACCTTGTGCAGCGTCCGCCGTGCGTCGCTCTCGGTCACATCCATGGTCCCGCCCGTCGTGCCCATCGCTCTGTCCCCCGGGTCCGTCCCGCTTTTTCGTCCGTGTTGCCGCCGTCCCCTGCCACGATAGGCGCCGGATACGACAACGCCGGACGGGCTTGACTTCTCAAGCCCGTCCGGCGGCGGTCGCTGCTGCGTGGGAGTGCGCTACCTCACGAAGACTCCGGCCTGGCTCGCCAGGTCCAGGAAGTACTGCGGGGCCAGGCCCAGCACCAGCGTGACCGCGACTCCCACCGCGATCGTCGTCATCGTCAGCGGGGACGGGACGGCGACCGTGGGGCCGTCCGCCTTCGGCTCGCTGAAGAACATCAGCACGATGACCCGGATGTAGAAGAACGCGGCGATCGCCGAGGAGATCACACCGACGACGACCAGTCCGCCCGCGCCACCGTCCGCCGCCGCCTTGAACACGGCGAACTTTCCGGAGAACCCGGAGGTGAGCGGGATACCGGCGAAGGCCAGCAGGAACACCGCGAAGACCGCGGCGACCAGCGGCGAGCGGCGGCCGAGCCCGGCCCACTTCGACAGGTGCGTAGCCTCGCCGCCCGCGTCGCGCACCAGGGTGACGACGGCGAACGCGCCGACCGTCACGAAGGAGTACGCGCCCAGGTAGAAGAGGACCGACGAGATGCCGTCCGGGGTCGTGGCGATCACACCGGCGAGGATGAATCCGGCGTGGGCGATCGAGGAGTAGGCCAGCAGCCGCTTGATGTCGGTCTGGGTGATGGCGACGATCGCACCGCCCAGCATCGTGACGATCGCGACGGCCCACATGACCGGACGCCAGTCCCAGGCGAGGCCCGGCAGCACCACGTACAGCAGGCGCAGCAGCGCGCCGAACGCGGCGACCTTGGTGGCGGCGGCCATGAAGCCGGTGACCGGGGTCGGGGCGCCCTGGTAGACGTCCGGGGTCCACATGTGGAACGGGACGGCGCCGACCTTGAAGAGCAGGCCGGTCAGGATCATCGCGCCGCCGATCAGGAGCAGCGCGTCGTTGCCCATGGTGTCGGCGAGTGCCGGGTCGATCTGGGTGACGGAGCCGTCGACCACGTTGGCGATCGCCGCGTACGAGACGGAGCCCGCGTACCCGTAGAGCAGGGCGATCCCGAAGAGCAGGAACGCCGAGGAGAAGGCGCCGAGCAGGAAGTACTTCACCGCGGCCTCCTGCGACATCAGCCGCTTGCGGCGGGCGACGGCGCACAGGAGGTAGAGCGGGAGGGAGAAGACTTCCAGGGCCACGAAGAGCGTCAGCAGATCGTTGGCCGCGGGGAAGACGAGCATGCCGGCCACCGAGAAGAGGACCAGCGGGAAGACCTCGGTGGTGGTGAATCCGGCCTTGACCGCGGCCTTCTCGCTGTCGCTGCCGGGGACCGAGGCGGCCTGGGCGGCGAAGGAGTCCACATGCTTGCCGTGCGCGGCGGGGTCGAGCCGCCGCTCGGCGAAGGTGAAGACGGCGACCAGCGAGGTCAGCAGGATGGTGCCCTGCAGGAACAGCGTCGGCCCGTCGATCGCGATGGCGCCCATCGCGGCGATGTGCGCCTTCGTCGTGCCGTATCCGCCGGCCGCCAGTCCGACGACCGCGGCGAACGCGGCGGCCAGCGCGACGACCGTGAGGAAGACCTGCGTGTAGTAGCGGGCCCGGCGCGGCACGAAGGCCTCGACGAGTACGCCCACGACGGCGACACCGATCACAATGAGGACCGGGGCCAGCTGGGTGTACTCGATGACCGGGGCCTTGAACTTCTCGACCGGGGCGGCCGATGTCACCCCGCCCGCCATTGTCCACAAGCTGTGGACAGCTGTTGCGCTCACTTGGCGGCCTCCACCTCAGGCTGGGGGTCCTTCTTCTGGACGTCCGACATGGTGTGCTGCACCGCCGGGTTGACGATCTCCGTCAGCGGCTTCGGATAGACACCCAGGAAGAGCAGCAGCGCGATCAGCGGGAGGACCACCACCAGCTCCCGGACCTTGAGGTCCGCCATGCCCTGGACCTCGGCCTTCACCGGGCCCGTCATCGTCCGCTGGTAGAGGACGAGGACGTAGAGCGCGGCGAGCACGATGCCGGTCGTGGCGACGATGCCCGCCGCCGGGTACGCGCTGAACGTGCCGACCAGGACCAGGAACTCGCTGACGAACGGGGCGAGTCCGGGCAGCGACAGGGTGGCCAGACCGCCGATCAGGAAGGTGCCGGCCAGGATCGGCGCCACCTTCTGCACCCCGCCGTAGTCGGCGATGAGCCGCGAGCCGCGCCGGGTGATCAGGAAGCCCGCCACCAGCATCAGCGCGGCGGTCGAGATGCCGTGGTTGACCATGTAGAGCGTGGCGCCGGACTGGCCCTGGCTGGTCATCGCGAAGATGCCCAGGATGATGAAGCCGAAGTGCGAGATCGACGCATAGGCGATCAGGCGCTTGATGTCGCGCTGACCGACGGCGAGCAGCGCCCCGTACACGATGCTGATCAGCGCCAGGACGACGATCACCGGCGTCGCCCACTTGCTGGCCTCCGGGAAGAGCTGGAGGCAGAAGCGGAGCATCGCGAAGGTGCCGACCTTGTCGACGACCGCGGTGATCAGGACGGCGACCGGGGAGGTCGCCTCGCCCATCGCGTTGGGCAGCCAGGTGTGCAGCGGCCACAGCGGGGCCTTCACCGCGAAGGCGAAGAAGAACCCGAGGAAGAGCCAGCGCTCGGTGCTGGTGGCCATGGAGAGCGAGCCGTTCGCGCGGGCCTCGGCGATCTCGGAGAGCGAGAACGTCCCCGCGACCACGTAGAGCCCGATCACGGCGGCCAGCATGATGAGTCCGCCGACCAGGTTGTAGAGCAGGAACTTCACCGCGGCGTACGAGCGTTGCGCCGCCGCGTTCTCGTCGCTGCCGGTGTGCGCCCGGTCCCCGAAACCGCCGATGAGGAAGTACATCGGGATGAGCATGGCTTCGAAGAGAACGTAGAAGAGGAAGACGTCGGTGGCCTCGAAGGAGAGGATCACCATCGCTTCGACCATCAGGATCAGGGCGAAGAAGCCCTGGGTCGGGCGCCAGCGCGAGGACTTGGTCTCCAGGGGGTCGGCGTCGTGCCAGCCTGCCAGGATGACGAAGGGGATCAGCAGGGCGGTGAGCGCCATGAGCGCCACCCCGATGCCGTCCACGCCCAGTTCGTACCGGACGCCGAAGTCCTTGATCCAGGCGTGCGATTCGGTGAGCTGGTAGCGGTCGCCGCCGGGCTCGAAGCGGGCGAGCGCGATGCCCGCCAGCACGAGTGTGGCCAGCGAGAAGAGCAGCGCCAGCCATTTGGCGGTGGTGCGCCGGGCGGCCGGGACGGCGGCGGTGGCGACCGCGCCGATCGCCGGGAGCGCCGCCGTCGCTGTCAGGAGGGGAAAGGACATGGTGATCAGACCGCCCTCATCAGCAGGGTCGCGGCGATGAGAACCGCCGTACCGCCGAACATCGAGACCGCGTAGGTGCGGGCGTAGCCGTTCTGCAGCTTGCGCAGCCGGCCGGAGAGCCCGCCCATCGAGGCCGCCGTGCCGTTGACGACGCCGTCGACCAGGGTGTGGTCGACGTACACCAGGGAGCGGGTGAGGTGCTCGCCGCCGCGGACCAGGACCACGTGGTTGAAGTCGTCCTGGAGGAGGTCGCGGCGTGCGGC
Organism: Streptomyces sp. NPDC001933; assembly: GCF_042890955.1. Taxonomy (NCBI): domain Bacteria; kingdom Bacillati; phylum Actinomycetota; class Actinomycetes; order Kitasatosporales; family Streptomycetaceae; genus Streptomyces; species Streptomyces sp. NPDC001933. The sequence continues at coordinate 107,152 of NZ_JBIASS010000005.1, forward strand.
CCGGGTGAGCAGCGAGCCGCGCGGGGCGACGACCGGTACGGGCTTGCGTCCGTACATCGCCCAGGCGATGGCGACGCCGATGACGAGCACCACCATGGTGGCGGCGGTGACGGTCGTGGCGCTGACCGGGGCGTGTCCGTGGCTGTGGCCGGTGACCGGCTCCAGCCAGTTCAGGAAGCGGTCGCCGATGGAGAAGAAGCCTCCGGCGAAGACCGAACCGAACGCGAGGACGATCATGGGGATGGTCATCGACTTCGGGGACTCGTGCGGATGCGGCTCGTGGCCCTCCGCGTCGGGCTGCCAGCGCTTCTCGCCGAAGAACGTCAGCAGCATCACGCGCGTCATGTAGAACGCGGTGATCGCGGCGCCCAGCAGGGCCACCGAGCCGAGGATCCAGCCCTCGGTGCCGCCCTTGGCGAAGGCCGCCTCGATGATCTTGTCCTTGGAGAAGAAGCCGGACAGACCGGGGAAGCCGATGATCGCGAGGTAGCCGAGGCCGAAGGTGATGAAGGTGACCGGCATGTACTTCCGCAGCCCGCCGAACTTCCGCATGTCGACCTCGTCGTTCATGCCGTGCATGACCGAACCGGCGCCGAGGAAGAGCCCGGCCTTGAAGAAGCCGTGCGTCACCAGGTGCATGATCGCGAAGACATAGCCGATCGGGCCGAGCCCGGCGGCCAGGATCATGTAGCCGATCTGCGACATCGTCGACCCGGCGAGGGCCTTCTTGATGTCGTCCTTCGCGCAACCGACGATCGCACCGAAGAGCAGCGTGACCGCTCCGACGACCACGACGACCAGTTGCGCGTCCGGCGCGGCGTTGAAGATCGCGCCGGACCGGACGATGAGGTAGACACCCGCGGTCACCATGGTCGCGGCGTGGATGAGGGCGGAGACCGGGGTCGGGCCCTCCATCGCGTCACCGAGCCAGGACTGCAGCGGCACCTGGGCCGACTTGCCGCAGGCCGCGAGCAGCAGCATCAGGCCGATGGCCGTCAGCTTGCCCTCGCTGGTCTCCCCGGTGGCTTCGAGGACGGGGCCGAAGGCGAAGGTGCCGAAGGTGGTGAACATCAGCATGATCGCGATCGAGAGGCCCATGTCACCGACGCGGTTGACCAGGAACGCCTTCTTGGCGGCCGTGGCCGCGCTGGGCTTGTGCTGCCAGAAGCCGATGAGCAGGTACGACGCCAGACCGACGCCCTCCCACCCGACGTACAGCAGCAGGTAGTTGTCGGCGATGACCAGGATCAGCATCGCCGCGAGGAACAGGTTCAGATAGCCGAAGAAGCGGCGCCGGCGCTCGTCGTGCGCCATGTAGCCGATCGAGTAGATGTGGATCAGGGTGCCCACACCGGTGATCAGCAGCACGAACGTCATCGACAACTGGTCGAGCTGGAAGGCCACATCGGCCTGGAAGCCCTCGACCGGGATCCAGCTGAACAGCTTCTGGTGCAGCGTCCGGTCCTCCGCGCCCTTCCCCAGCATGTCGAGGAAGAGCACGACGCCGATGACGAACGACGCGGCGGCGAGCAGGGTGCCGATCCAGTGTCCGGCGCGGTCCAGCCGTCGGCCGCCGCAGAGCAGGACCGCCGCTCCGAGCAGAGGCGCCGCGACAAGCAGCGCGATCAGGTTCTCCACGATTCAACGTCCCCTTACAGCTTCATCAGGCTGGCGTCGTCGACCGAGGCCGAGTGGCGGGAACGGAACACCGACACGATGATCGCGAGCCCGACCACGACCTCCGCGGCGGCGACGACCATCGTGAAGAAGGCGATGATCTGGCCGTCGAGATTGCCGTGCATCCGGGAGAAGGTCACGAACGCGAGGTTGCAGGCGTTCAGCATCAGCTCCACGCACATGAACACCACGATCGCGTTCCGCCGGATCAGCACCCCGGCCGCGCCGATGGTGAACAACAGGGCTGCGAGATAGAGGTAGTTGACCGGATTCACTTGGCGACCTCCTCTTCTTCGTTGTCACGGCCGAGCCGTTCCTCGGAGCGCTGCTCCAGCGCCTTGAGCTGGTCCAGCGACTCGTTCGACACGTCGCGGATCTGGCCTCGTTTGCGCAGCGTCTGCATGACGGTGAGCTCGGAAGGCGTGCCGTCCGGGAGCAGACCCGGGATGTCCACGGCGTTGTGCCGGGCGTAGACACCGGGGGCGGGCAGCGGCGGAAGCTGCTTGCCGCGCACACGCTCCTCGGACATCTCCCGCTGGGTCCTGGCCCGTTCGGTGCGCTCCCGGTGGGTGAGGACCATCGCGCCGACCGTCGCCGTGATCAGCAGGGCGCCGGTGATCTCGAAGGCGAAGACGTACTTGGTGAAGATGAGGCTGGCCAGCCCCTCGACGTTCCCGCCGTGCTCGGTGTTGGCGGTGCCGAGTCCGTTGAAGCTGTTCAGCGAGGCGTTGCCGATGCCCGCGATCAGCAGGACGCCGAAGCCGAGCCCGCAGCCCGCGGCCAGCCAGCGCTGTCCCTTGAGGGTTTCCTTCAGCGAGTCGGCCGCGGTGACACCGACGAGCATGACCACGAAGAGGAACAGCATCATGATCGCGCCGGTGTAGACGACGATCTGGACGACGCCGAGGAAATAGGCGCCGTTGGCGAGGTAGAACACCGCCAGGACGATCATGGTCCCGGCGAGGCTCAGCGCGCTGTGCACGGCCTTCTTCATCAGCACGGTGGACAGCGCGCCCATCACGGCGACGATGCCGAGCAGCCAGAACTGGACGGCCTCGCCGGTCGAGGTCTGGGAGGCCGCGGCGGCCAGGCCGGTCATGCGCCCACCCCCTGCGCCGAGCCGTTGTTCTCGCTGTGCCCGTCGGCCGGCTTCTCGCCCTTGGAGATGGCGACCTGGGGCTCCGTACCGGGTGCGGCCTCGGTGACGAGGCCCCGGTAGTAGTCCTGTTCGTCCATCCCGGGGAAGATCGCGTGTGGGGTGTCGACCATGCCCTCCTCCAGGCCCGCGAGCAGCTCGTCCTTGGTGTAGATGAGGCTCTCGCGGGTGGTGTTGGCGAGCTCGAACTCATTGGTCATCGTCAGCGCCCGGGTCGGGCAGGCCTCGATGCACAGTCCGCAGAGAATGCAGCGCGCGTAATTGATCTGGTAGACGCGGCCGTAGCGCTCACCCGGGGAGTAGCGCTCCTCGTCGGTGTTGTCCGCGCCCTCGACGTAGATCGCGTCCGCCGGGCAGGCCCAGGCGCACAGCTCGCAGCCGACGCACTTCTCCAGACCGTCCGGGTGACGGTTGAGCTGGTGCCGGCCGTGGAAGCGCGGCGCCGTCACCTTCGGCGTTTCCGGATACTGCTCGGTCAGCCGCTTCTTGAACATGGCCTTGAAGGTCACGCCGAAGCCGGCGACGGGGTTCTGGAACTTCTCCTCCGAGGACCCCGAGGATCCCGAGGCTCCCGAAGTCCCCGAGGACTCTGGTGACTCAGACACCGTCAGCCTCCTTTCCGTCACTCGAATTTCCGTCACTCTGAGTATCCGGCCCACCACTGACAACGAGCTCCCGCTCGCCCCGCGGCCTGCGGCGCGGCACCGGCGGCAGGGTCTGTCCGGGCAGCGGCGGCACCGGGAACCCGCCCGCCATCGGGTCGAACGCCGGCTCAGGTCCGGCCTCCGCCTCGGCGGCCCGGCCCTTCTTGTCGCGGAAGATGTCGGCGACGAAGGAGATCAGCAGGATCGCGATCACGGCCCCGGCCACGTACAGCACGATCCTCGTGAAGTCGTAGCCCTCGTTGCGCAGCGCCCGCACCGTCGCGACCAGCATCAGCCAGACCACGGAGACCGGGATCAGGACCTTCCAGCCGAGCTTCATCAGCTGGTCGTAACGGACCCGGGGCAGCGTGCCGCGCAGCCAGATGAAGAAGAACAGCAGCAGCTGGACCTTGAGGACGAACCAGAGCATCGGCCACCAGCCGTGGTTCGCACCCTCCCAGAAGGTGCTGATCGGCCACGGGGCCCGCCAGCCGCCCAGGAACAGGGTCGTGGCGACCGCGGAGACGGTGACCATGTTGACGTACTCGGCGAGCATGAACATCGCGAACTTGATCGACGAGTACTCGGTGTTGAAGCCGCCGACCAGGTCGCCCTCGGACTCCGGCATGTCGAACGGGGCGCGGTTGGTCTCGCCGACCATCGTGACGATGTAGATGATGAACGAGACCGGCAGCAGCAGGATGAACCAGCGGTCCTGCTGCGCCTCCACGATCTTCGAGGTCGACATCGACCCGGAGTAGAGGAAGACCGAGGCGAACGCGGCGCCCATCGCGATCTCGTAGCTGATCATCTGCGCGCAGGAGCGCAGACCGCCCAGGAGCGGGTACGTCGACCCGGACGACCAGCCGGCCAGCACGATGCCGTAGATCCCGACCGAGGCGACGGCGAGGATGTAGAGCATCGCGATCGGCAGGTCGGTGAGCTGCATCGTGGTGCGGTGCCCGAAGATCGAGACCTCGTTGCCGGACGGGCCGAACGGGATCACGGCGATCGCCATGAACGCCGGGATGGCGGCGACGATCGGCGCGAGCACGTACACGACCTTGTCGGCCCGCTTGACGACGAGGTCCTCCTTCAGCATCAGCTTGATGCCGTCGGCGAGCGACTGGAGCATGCCCCAGGGACCGTGCCGGTTGGGGCCGATGCGCAGCTGCATCCAGGCGACGACCTTGCGCTCCCACACGATGGAGAAGAGCACGGTCACCATCAGGAACGCGAAGCAGAACACCGCCTTGATGACGACGAGCCACCACGGGTCGGTGCCGAACATCGACAGATCCTCGGCGGCGAGTACCGCACTGTGCGGTGCCGCGGCCAGTTGAGCGAAGGCACTCACGCCCCCACCTCCGGTGTGACGTCGGGAGTACCCGGTGCGGCGGGGCCGATCCGGACCAGACCGCCGGGCCGGGCACCGGTGTCGGCCGGAACGCCCCGCCCGGCGGAGTTCAGCGGCACCCAGACCACCCGGTCCGGCATGTCGGTGACCTTCAGCGGGAATGCGACGCTGCCCGCCGGGCCGGTGACGGCCAGCAGATCGCCGTCCTTCACGCCCGTCTCGGCGGCGGTGGCCGCGGAGAGCCGGGCGACCGCGGCGTGCCGGGTACCGGCCAGCGCCTCGTCGCCCTCCTGGAGCCGGCCCAGGTCGAGCAGCATCCGGTGGCCCGCGAGGACGGCCTCGCCGTCGCCGGGCCTGGGCAGCGGCCGCGCCGGCTCGTTCGGGTCGGTGGCGTGCGTACCGGTCCAGCCGCCGAGCCGGTCCAGCTCACGGCGTACGGACTTCAGGTCCGGCAGCGCGAAGTGAACGTCGAGGGCGTCGGCCAGCATGTGCAGCACCCGGGCGTCGCCCGGCGCGAGCGTGCGCGTCATCTGCTCGGGCTTCAGCGCCGCCTCGAACATCCGCGCCCGGCCCTCCCAGTTGAGGAAGGTGCCGGACTTCTCGGCCACCGCGGCGACCGGGAAGACCACGTCGGCGCGGTCGGTGACCTCGTTCGGCCGCTGCTCCAGGGAGACCAGGAAGCCGACCTGGTCCAGCGCCTCCAGGGCCCGTGCCGGGTTCGGCAGGTCCACGGTCTGGACCCCGGCGACGACCAGCGCGCCCAGTTCGCCGGTGGCCGCGGCCTCGACGATCTGGCCGGTGTCGCGGCCGAAGCGGGACGGGAGTTCGGCGACGCCCCAGGCGGCCGCCACCTCGCCCCTGGCCCGCGGGTCGGTCGCCGGACGGCCGCCGGGCAGCAGCGACGGGAGCGCGCCCGCCTCCACCGCGCCGCGCTCGCCGGCCCGGCGCGGGATCCACACCAGCGCGGCCCCGGTCGCGGTCGCCGTCCGTACCGCGGAGGTGAGCCCGCCCGGCACCCCGGCCAGCCGCTCACCGACCACGATCACGGCGCCCTCGCTGCGCAGCGCCTCGGCCGCCGCGGCTCCGTCGCCGTCGAGTCCGACGCCGCCCGCGATCGCGTCCAGCCACTCGGTCTCGGTGCCGGGGGCGGCGGCCAGCAGCGTACCGCCCGCCTTCTCCAGGCCCCGGGTGGCGTGCGAGGCGACGGCGTAGGTGCGCTGGCCGTGCTTGCGGTTGGCCTTGCGCAGCCGCAGGAAGACGCCGGGCGCCTCCTCCTCCGACTCGAACCCGACCAGCAGCACCGTCGGGGCCTTCTCCAGCGAGGTGTACGTGACACCCTCACCGTCCAGGTCCCGGCCGCGCCCGGCCACGCGGGCGGCCAGGAAGTCGGCCTCCTCGCTGCTGTGGACCCGGGCCCGGAAGTCGATGTCGTTGGTGTCCAGCGCGATCCGGGCGAACTTGCTGTACGCGTAGGCGTCCTCGACGGTCAGCCGGCCGCCGGTGAGCACCCCGGTCCGGCCGCGCGCGGCGGAGAGACCGGCGGCTGCGGCGGCCAGCGCCTCGGGCCAGCCCGCAGGTTCCAGGACGCCGTCCGCGTTGCGTACCAGCGGAGTGGTGAGACGGTCCCGCTGCTGCGCGTAACGGAAGCCGAAGCGGCCCTTGTCGCAGACCCACTCCTCGTTGACCTCGGGGTCGTTGGCGGCGAGCCGCCGCATGACCTTGCCGCGCCGGTGGTCGGTGCGGGTGGCGCAGCCGCCCGCGCAGTGCTCGCAGACCGACGGCGAGGAGACCAGGTCGAAGGGGCGGGAGCGGAATCGGTACGCCGCCGAGGTCAGCGCCCCGACCGGGCAGATCTGGATGGTGTTCCCGGAGAAGTACGACTCGAACGGGTCGCCCTCGCCGGTACCGACCTGCTGGAGCGCGCCGCGCTCGATCAGCTCGATCATCGGGTCGCCCGCCACCTGGTTGGAGAACCGGGTGCAGCGCGCGCAGAGCACGCACCGCTCACGGTCCAGCAGCACCTGGGTGGAGATCGGGACGGGCTTCTCGTACGTCCGCTTCTTGCCGTCGAAGCGGGAGTCCGCGTCGCCGTGCGACATCGCCTGGTTCTGCAGCGGGCACTCGCCGCCCTTGTCGCAGACCGGGCAGTCCAGCGGGTGGTTGATGAGCAGCAGCTCCATCACACCCTTCTGGGCCTTCTCGGCGACCGGCGAGGTGAGCTGCGACCTGACGACCATGCCGTCGGTGCAGGTGATGGTGCAGGACGCCATCGGCTTGCGCTGGCCCTCGACCTCGACGATGCACTGGCGGCAGGCGCCGACCGGGTCGAGGAGCGGGTGGTCGCAGAAGCGCGGGATCTCGATGCCGAGGAGTTCGGCGGCCCGGATGACCAGGGTGCCCTTGGGCACGCTGATCTCGATGCCGTCGATGGTCAGCGTGACCAGGTCCTCGGGCGGGATGGCCGCCTCGCCGCCCCCGGAGGGCGCACTCGTGGTGACTGTCATGCGTTCACCCCCTGGTGAGCGTTCTTGTCGTCGGCCCAGACGGTCGACCTGGCGGGATCGAAGGGGCAGCCCTTGCCCGTGATGTGCTGCTCGTACTCCTCGCGGAAGTACTTCAGCGAGGAGAAGATCGGCGAGGCGGCGCCGTCGCCGAGGGCGCAGAAGGACTTGCCGTTGATGTTGTCGGCGATGTCGTTCAGCTTGTCGAGGTCGGACATCTGGCCCTTGCCGGCCTCGATGTCGCGGAGCAACTGGACGAGCCAGTAGGTGCCTTCGCGGCAGGGCGTGCACTTGCCGCAGGACTCGTGGGCGTAGAACTCGGTCCAGCGGGTGACGGCCCGCACCACGCAGGTGGTCTCGTCGAAGCACTGGAGCGCCTTGGTGCCGAGCATGGATCCGGCGGCGCCGACGCCCTCGTAGTCGAGCGGTACGTCGAGGTGCTCGTCGGTGAACATCGGGGTCGACGAGCCGCCCGGCGTCCAGAACTTCAGCCGGTGGCCGGGGCGCATCCCGCCGCTCATGTCGAGCAGTTGGCGCAGTGTGATGCCGAGCGGGGCCTCGTACTGGCCGGGGCCCGCGACGTGCCCGCTGAGCGAGTACAGCGTGAAGCCCGGGGACTTCTCGCTGCCCATCGACTTGAACCAGTCCTTGCCCCGGTTCAGGATCGCGGGAACCGAGGCGATGGACTCGACGTTGTTCACCACAGTGGGGCAGGCGTACAGACCGGCGACCGCGGGGAAGGGAGGTCGCAGCCGGGGCTGGCCACGCCGTCCTTCGAGAGAGTCGAGCAGCGCGGTTTCCTCACCACAGATGTACGCGCCGGCACCGGCGTGCACCGTGAGTTCCAGATCGAGCCCTGAGCCCAGGATGTTCGTCCCCAGATAACCCGCCTCGTACGCCTCTCGTACGGCTTCGTGCAGACGCCGCAGCACGGGGACGACCTCACCGCGCAAGTAGATGAACGCGTGCGACGAACGGATCGCGTAACAGGCGATCACGATGCCCTCGATGAGGCTGTGCGGGTTGGCGAACAGGAGCGGGATGTCCTTGCAGGTGCCCGGTTCCGATTCGTCGGCGTTGACAACCAGATAGTGCGGTTTGCCGTCGCCCTGCGGGATGAACTGCCACTTCATCCCGGTCGGGAAGCCCGCGCCGCCGCGGCCGCGCAGACCGGAGTCCTTGACGTAGGCGATCAGGTCGTCCGGCGCCATGGCGAGGGCCTTGCGCAGTCCCTCGTATCCCTCGTGGCGGCGGTAGGTGTCCAGGGTCCAGGATTCCGGCTCGTCCCAGAAGGCGGAGAGGACGGGGGCGAGCAGCTTCTCGGGGCTGCCCCCGTTGCCGCTTCCGTTGTCGTTGATCTCGGTCGTCAACGTCATCACTCCCCCTCCTCGGCGGTCGGGCCGGCCGGCTGGTCCGGGTCCTGCGGGGCGGTGTGGCCGGAATCGCCGTGCGGGCGCTCGCCGCGGGGGGCGACGACGCGCGGGTACGGCTCCTCGCCCTTGGCGAGGCGGAGGCCGATCAGCGAGGCGGGGCCCGCGCCGCCAGAGGCCTCGACGGCACCGGGGCGCTCGTCGGGGAAGCCGGCCAGGATGCGGGCGGTCTCCTTGTACGAGCAGAGCGGGGCGCCGCGGGTGGGTTCGACGGTGCGCCCGGCGATCAGGTCGTCGACCAGGCGGGTCGCGCTCTCGGGCGTCTGGTTGTCGAAGAACTCCCAGTTGACCATCACCACGGGGGCGAAGTCGCAGGCCGCGTTGCACTCGATGTGTTCGAGGGTGATCTTGCCGTCCTCGGTGGTCTCGTCGTTGCCGACGCCGAGGTGCTCCTTGAGCCGGTCAAAAATCGCGTCGCCGCCCATCACCGCGCAGAGCGTGTTGGTGCAGACGCCGACCTGGTAGTCGCCGCTCGGCCTGCGCCGGTACATCGTGTAGAAGGTGGCGACCGCGGTGACCTCGGCGGTGGTGAGGCCGAGCAGCTCGGCGCAGAACGCCATGCCCGTACGGGAGACGTAGCCCTCCTCGGACTGCACCAGGTGCAGCAGGGGCAGCAGGGCGGAGCGGCTGCCGGGGTAGCGGGCGATCACCTCCTTCGCGTCCGTTTCGAGCCTGGCGCGCACCTCGGCCGGGTAGGCGGGGGCGGGGAGCTGCGGCATCCCCAGACTGACTTCCTGACGTGCTTCGGTCACCGGTCGACGCCTCCCATCACGGGGTCGATGGACGCGACGGCGACGATGACGTCGGCGACCTGGCCGCCCTCGCACATCGCCGCCATGGCCTGGAGGTTGGTGAAGGACGGGTCACGGAAGTGGACCCGGTAGGGGCGGGTGCCGCCGTCCGAGACGACGTGCACGCCGAGTTCGCCCTTGGGCGACTCGACCGCGGTGTACGCCTGCCCGGCCGGGACCCGGAAGCCCTCGGTCACCAGCTTGAAGTGGTGGATCAGGGCCTCCATGGAGGTGCCCATGATCTTCTTGATGTGGTCGAGCGAGTTGCCGAGACCGTCCGGGCCGAGCGCGAGCTGGGCCGGCCAGGCGATCTTCTTGTCGGCGACCATCACGGGACCGGGGGCGAGCCGGTCGATGCACTGCTCGACGATCCGCAGCGACTGGCGCATCTCCTCCAGGCGGATGAGGAAGCGGCCGTAGGCGTCGCAGGTGTCGGCGGTGGGGACGTCGAACTCGTAGGTCTCGTACCCGCAGTACGGGTCGCTCTTGCGCAGGTCGTGCGGGAGTCCGGCGGAGCGCAGGATCGGGCCGGTGGCGCCCAGCGCCATGCAGCCGGTCAGGTCGAGATAGCCGACGTCCTGCATGCGGGCCTTGAAGATGGGGTTGCCGGTGGCGAGCTTGTCGTACTCCGGCAGGTTCTTCTTCATGGTCTTCACGAACTCGCGGAGCTGGTCGATCGCGCCGGGCGGCAGGTCCTGGGCGAGTCCGCCGGGGCGGATGAACGCGTGGTTCATGCGCAGGCCGGTGATCAGCTCGAAGAGGTCGAGAACGAGTTCACGATCACGGAAGCCGTAGATCATGATCGTGGTGGCGCCGAGCTCCATGCCGCCGGTGGCGATGCACACCAGGTGCGAGGAGAGCCGGTTGAGCTCCATCAGGAGCACGCGCAGGATGGTGGCCCGGTCGGGGATCTGGTCCTCGATGCCGAGGAGCTTCTCGACGCCCAGGCAGTACGCCGCCTCGTTGAAGAACGGCGTCAGGTAGTCCATGCGCGTGACGAAGGTGGTGCCCTGCGTCCAGTTCCGGTATTCGAGGTTCTTCTCGATGCCGGTGTGGAGGTAGCCGATGCCGCAGCGGGCCTCGGTGACGGTCTCGCCGTCGATCTCCAGGATCAGCCGCAGAACACCGTGCGTGGACGGGTGCTGGGGGCCCATGTTGACAATGATGCGCTCGTCGTCGGACTTGACGGCGGACTCGACGACCTCGTCCCAGTCGCCGCCGGTGACTGTATATACAGTCCCCTCGGTCGTGGCCCGGGGCGTTGCGTGGGGAGTAGACATCAGGAGTACGACCTCCGCTGGTCCGGAGCCGGGATCTGGGCGCCCTTGTACTCGACGGCGATGCCGCCGAGCGGGTAGTCCTTGCGCTGCGGGAAGCCCTGCCAGTCGTCCGGCATCATGATCCGGGTGAGAGCGGGGTGCCCGTCGAAGACGAGCCCGAAGAAGTCGTAGGCCTCGCGCTCGTGCCAGTCGTTGGTCGGGTAGACCGCGACGAGGGACGGGATGTGCGGATCGCTGTCCGGGGCCGACACCTCCAGGCGGATCAGCCGGCCGTGCGTGATCGAGCGCAGGTGGTAGACGGCGTGCAGCTCGCGGCCCTTGTCGCCGAGGAAGTGGACGCCGCTCACCCCCGTACAGAGCTCGAAGCGCAGCGCCGGGTCGTCGCGCAGGGTCTGTGCGACCCGGACGAGGTGCTCGCGGGCGATGTGGAAGGTGAGCTCGCCGCGGTCGACGACGGTCTTCTCGATGGCATTGGCGGGAAGCAGGTCCTGTTCCTCCAGGGCCCCTTCCAGCTCGTCGGCGACTTCGTCGAACCAGCCGCCGTACGGACGGGAGGTCGCGCCCGGCAGGGACACGGTGCGGACGAGGCCGCCGTAGCCGGAGGTGTCGCCGCCGTTGTCGGCGCCGAACATGCCCTTGCGTACGCCGATGACCTCGCCGGTGTCCGTGCGCGGCGCGGGCACACCGTTGTTGTTGCTCTGTTCGTCGTGGTTGTCGTTCCCGCTCATCGCAGCAGCCCCTTCATCTCGATCAGGGGCAGTGCCTTGAGTGCCGCGTCCTCCGCCTCGCGGGCGGCCTCCTCCGCGTTGACCCCGAGCTTGGAGCCCTGGATCTTCTGGTGGAGCTTGAGGATCGCGTCCATCAGCATCTCGGGCCGTGGCGGACAACCCGGCAAATAGATGTCAACCGGAACAATGTGATCAACACCCTGCACAATGGCGTAATTGTTGAACATTCCGCCCGATGATGCACAAACCCCCATGGAGATCACCCACTTGGGATTGGGCATCTGGTCGTAGACCTGACGCAGGACGGGCGCCATCTTCTGGCTGACCCGTCCTGCGACGATCATCAGATCCGCCTGTCGCGGCGATCCGCGGAAGACCTCCATGCCGAAACGGGCCAGGTCGTAGCGCCCGGCCCCGGTCGTCATCATCTCGATGGCGCAACAGGCGAGGCCGAAGGTGGCGGGGAAGACGGAGGACTTCCGTACCCAGCCGGCGGCCTGCTCGACAGTGGTCAGCACGAAGCCGCTGGGCAGCTTCTCTTCGAGTCCCATGGTGTGCCCCTCAGCCCCTCAGTCCCATTCCAGGCCGCCGCGACGCCACACATACGCGTAGGCGACGAAGACGGTGAGCACGAAGAGCAGCATCTCCACGAGCCCGAAGATCCCCAGGGCGTCGAAGGTGACCGCCCAGGGATAGAGGAAGACGATCTCGATGTCGAAGACGATGAAGAGCATCGCCGTCAGGTAGTACTTGATGGGGAAGCGGCCGCCTCCGGCCGGAGTGGGTGTGGGTTCGATACCGCACTCGTACGCTTCGAGCTTTGCCCGGTTGTACCGCTTGGGGCCGATAAGCGTGGCCATGACCACGGAGAAGATCGCAAACCCTGCCCCGAGGGCGCCGAGCACGAGGATGGGCGCGTAGGCATTCACGCTCCTCGCTCCTTCCAGTCGTCCTTGACCGTTGGACCGCATCGGGCGACCGGCTCACCGCCTCACCAAGATCGTGCACATGTGAGGCAGTTCACAAGCCCGACTGCCCCGCATCCTATGCCCGCCATCCTGTGATCTGCGACACGGGGTACGACAACGCCTTTGTGATCTCCACCACCTGACGAAGGATCATGAAGTCGGATGAGCGGTGATCTTCACACGCGAAGCGGCCGAGTGATCACGAGACGTGACATCCGATGCTGTTACCGCTGGTCAAACGGCTGTCGCCCTATCAAGAGATGGCCATGCCAAGCAAATTGGCGGTGGACAACACGGGGTGATAGAGGAACCCTCCCGATCTTGGTCCCGCCGGACGCCCACCACCCCTCCCTCGGCCCGCCGGCCCCCTCCCGGCCGCCCGAACCTCACCCGGGAGAGGGGGCCACGGGGAGCGAAGTGGACGCGCGAGAGCATTTCCGATCTTCGGGACGAACAGGACATCTCCCTTCGTCCGACGCCACCTTGGCCGCATGGCGCATAACCGCCCCTCACCTCGCATTCACACTGTGACCTGCGTCACTTCATCAATGCCCCTACAAAAGCGGGCTTGGCCATCGGTGTGAACGGATGGTAAGCGGCGGGCAATTCGGGCGTATTGCCGAAAGCCCGTGATCACAGCCGTGTTCAAGCATGCCCGTTTTGCCCGTTACGGCGTCAATAAGGGCCCTCGGAAAGCGGATTCACAGATTCCGTACGTAACTGTGTCGCAACACACGTTTCTTGATGGGAACCCCAGGGCCCTGATAGCGCTAGTACTCATGTCCCACACCGCTCACATACCCAGCCACCGGAAGCCCCGCCGAAACGCCTCGAAGACGGCGCTGCGGGCCGGAGTTGCCGGTGGCGTCCTCAGCACCATCGCGGTCGCAGGCGCTGCCGGTCCGGCCCAGGCCGAGCCGGTGACCCAGACCATCGAGATGCCCACCATCACCTCCGGGCTCTCCACCGCCGTCGCCGCGTCCGCCCAGGCCACGCAGCAGGTCGCCCTGGACCTGCAGACGCAGGCCCAGGAGGACGCCGCAGCCACCACCGCGGCCAAGACCGCCAAGAAGGCCAAGGCCGAGGCGGTCCGCAAGGCAGAGGCCAAGAAGAAGGCGGAGGCGGCCGCCAAGGCCAAGGCGGAGGCCGCCGAGCGCGCTTCCCGCTCCACCGCCCGTACGACGCTCAGCACGACCTCCGGCTCGGCCACGTCCGCCTCCGTCTCCACGTCGAACGCGACCGGCTCCGCAGCGGCCGTCATCGCCTTCGCGAAGGCGCAGCTCGGTGACGCGTACGTGCTGGGCAGCACCGGCCCCAGCTCGTGGGACTGCTCCAGCCTCGTCCAGGCCGCGTTCCGTTCGGTCAACATCGACCTGCCGCGCGTCTCGCAGTCCCAGTCCACCGCCGGCACCCAGGTCTCCCTGAGCAACCTCCAGCCGGGCGACATCCTGTACTGGGGCGGCGCGGGCAGCGCGTACCACGTCGGGATCTACGTGGGCGGCGGCGAGTTCATCGGCGCGCAGAACTCCGGCACCGGTGTGGTGCAGCGCCCGCTCTCCTACGACCCGCCGTCGGGCGCGGTCCGCGTTCTCTGATCCGGCGCGACCTTCCGGGTTCACGGATTCACAAGCGCCTTCGCGGCGCGCGCTGAAGGGCTGTCACTCCCCCGCTCGGGAGCGACGGCCCTTCGCCGTTTCCGGTCCTCCGGCGAAAAGTGTCCGCCCTCCGGCGAAAAAGCGACCTCGACCCCGCCCGACGGCGTTGACGTCGCGAACCTGCCGGACACCGTCCACCGTCGCTTGTGAACTGGGGCGAACAGCCCCGCGTCACCGAGCACAGGACGGCACCCGCCATGACCACCCCCGCGGCCACCACCCCATCCGAACGCACCGTCCGCCCTCCCCGCACCCCTTTACGCGGCCGGCTCGCCGTTCTCTCCGTCATGCTGGGCATCTTCTCGATCGTCACCACCGAGATCCTGCCCATCGGCCTGCTCACATCGATCGGGTCCGACTTCGCCGTCTCGGACGGCACGGCGGGCCTGATGATGACCATGCCCGGACTCCTCGCGGCGGTCTCCGCCCCCTTGGTCACGGTGGCGACGGCGCGCATCGACCGTCGCGTGATGCTGTGCGCCTTCATGCTCCTGCTGGCCCTGGCCGACTTCCTCGTCGCCGCCGCGACCGACTACCGCATCGTCCTGGTCTCCCGGGTGATGGTCGGGGTCACCATCGGCGGTTTCTGGTCCATCGGGGCCGGACTGGCCGGCCGGCTGGTCCGCCCGGCGTCGGTCGGCCGAGCGACAGCGGTGATCTTCTCGGCCGTCCCACTGGGCTCCGTACTCGGCGTCCCCGCCGGTACGTTCATCGGCGGCCTGGCCGGCTGGCGGACGGCTTTCGTGGTCCTGGGGGTGCTGAGCGTGGGCGTACTCGCCCTGATGCTCCTGGTGGTTCCGCCCCTCCCGCCGACGCGGGTCACCCGCGCGGGCCTGCTGCGTACCGTGCTCGCCCGGCCCGGAACCCGGTTCGCCACGCTCATCACCTTTCTCATCGTTCTGTCCCACTTCGCGACGTACACCTATGTCACTCCCTTCCTGGAGCGGGTCACTCACGCCGGTCCGGCGCTGATCACGGTGTTCCTGCTGGTCTACGGGGCCGCCGGGATCGTCGGCAACTTCGTCGGCGGCGCGCTCGTGGCGCGCCGCCCGCGCCTCGCGGTCTCCCTCGCCGCGGGCCTGATCGCCACCGCGACCGCGCTGCTCCCGGTCCTGGGCAGGTGGGAGGCCGGAGCCGTCGCGCTGCTGATCGTCTGGGGTGTCGCGTACGGTGCGGTGCCGGTCTGCTCGCAGACGTGGTTCGCCAAGGCCGCACCTGACACACCCGAAGCGGCGTCCGTCCTGTTCACCGCGTCCTTCCAGGCGACCTTCGCCCTCGGCGCCCTGGCAGGCGGAGCCGTCCTGGACCACATGTCCTTGTCGGCGGTCATGCTGCTCGGCGGCGCGGTCGCGGCTCTGGTGCTGGTCGTGGCGGGGCCGGGCTCCGGGCGGCGGTTCGCCGGTTGAGACGGCTACCAAGGGGGTGCCCGAACGGACCGCATCACCTTGAGGCCGGTGGGGAGAACCCCACCATGGCACGAAGTGCTGACCCCCGACCGATTCGGGGGGCCACTTCACTGTGCGTATCGCCTGCTGACGCCACGCTGTTTACATGCAGCAAACCCACGCGCATTCGCCCGGTCGCAGCAGCATTCTCAGCAGCAGTCGCGGCCGCGATCCATTCATAGACGTCATCAGAGCGCTATGCGTGCTGGCAGTGATTTCCCAGCACTGGCTCATGCCCGTACTGGCCTACGAGAATGGGCATTTGAGCACCGGAAATGCTCTCGCGAGCCCCGGCTGGTGGATTGTCACATGGCTGACACAGGTCATGCCCATGGTGTTCTTCGCCGGCGGGGCCGCCAATTTCTTCTCCTTCCGGTCGGCGAAATCGGCGCGTGCCTGGCTCCGTAGCAGAATTGCGCGACTCCTGGTGCCGGTCGTCCCCCTGGCGGCCGTGTGGCTGGTGCTGCCCCACGTGTTGATCGGCGCGGGGGTGCCCGAGCAACCGGTGCTGATGGCGGGCAGGATTGCCGGCCAGCTGCTCTGGTTCCTCGCCGTCTACGTGCTCGTGGTGGCGCTCACGCCGGTGATGTTCAGGTGGTACCGGCGGTACGGGTGGCGCGTGATCGGCGTTCTCGCCGTCTGCGCCCTGGTCGTCGACGTACTGCGTTTCGAGGTCAGCCCCGCGATCGGTTTCCTGAATGCCCTGTTCGTCTGGCCGGCGGCCCACCAGTTCGGCTTCCACTACGCCGACGGCGGCCTGCGCATGCGGAGCGGGTGGACATCGGCGGGCCTGGCCGCCGTCGGCTTCGGACTCACCGCGGCCGCCGTGTTCTTCGGCCCCTACCCGGCATCCATGATCGGAATGCCCGGGGCCCCGGTCTCCAACATGAGCCCGCCGACCGCCGTGATGCTGTCGCTGACGATCGGCCAGCTCGGACTGTGGCTGACGCTCAAGCCGGTAATCACGCGATTCGCCGAGCGTCCCATGGCCACCGCCGTACTCCAGTGGTGCGGAACCCGCTTCATGACGCTCTATCTGTGGCACATGCCCGCGCTCGTGATGACGGCGGGAATCGCCATTGTCGGACTCGGCCTTGCTACACCGGAACCCGGCAGCCCGATGTGGTTCGCGGTGGCACCCCTGTGGGTCGGCGCCTCGGGACTCTTCCTGCTGTGCTTCACCAGAATTTTCGGCCGATTCGAATTCCGTCGCCGTTCCGGTGCGGCGTCGGAATTGAGCCTCGGCAAGGTCGTTCTCGCGGCGGTGCTTTCCGCCGGCGGTCTCCTCGGACTTGCCGCGCAGGGGTTCATCTCCCCCGGAAACCCGGTCGGCCCCGTGCTGTGGGTGCTGTTGGTGGTGGCCGGGCTGCTCGTCGTACGGGAGCAGAACACCCGTGGGACGGTTGTCGCCCAGGGATCTCGCACCGTGCCCGTGCAGTTGGCCGTGCGCCGCGAAGGTGCCCGGGTTCTCTCCCGGCAGGGCGGCTGATGAGGAGGCCTGCGTGGGTCGGGCCACCTCAGCGCCCGGCGGCGGAGAGGGTGAACCACACCGTCTTCGAGTGCGGCGACCGCACCCCGTACGCGGTGGTCCCCCACCGGGCGGCGAGCCCGTCCACGAGGAGGAGCCCCCGGCCGTGCTCGTCCCGGTCCGGTTGCACGGCGGTGCGGGGGCGGGGCGTCGAACCGGGGTCGTCGTCCGTCACGTACACCGTCACCTGCCGGTAATTGACGGTGATCTCCACCCGGACCTGCGGCGAGTCCGTATGGCAGTACGCGTTGGAGACGACCTCGCTCGCGCAGAGCCGGGCGTCGTCGACGAGGCGCGGGTGCTCGGCGACCCACAGCACCGTCGCCACGAAGTCCCGCACGATCCTGGGGGCGGTGGGGGCGTTCGGCACGACGAGCCGGTAGCGCTCACCGCGCTGGGGGAGGTAGGGGGCGGGTGACGGAGGAGCGGTTACGGGGGTCATGACGCGGTCTCCCTGCGTGAGGCGGTCTCCGGGGCGTCGTGCGGTGGGCGTCGTGCGGTGGCGCGGTCCGTGGCATCGGCCGAGTTCCGTGAGCGTTCAACTCGCTTACGGATGGCTGCACTTCGGGCCTATGACGCTCTTGTGCGCCGCCCATTGGGACCATAGGGCGCAGGAACGCACCGTAGCAAGGTTGCCACTGTCACTTCACGCGATCGGGTGGACCGGGACAGCCGCACCACGCAAGACTGCGCGGGGACGAAGGATGGTGACATGCCACCGAGGGACAACCCGACCGCACGCCAGGCGCGCCTGGGCTGCGAACTGAGAAAGCTGCGGGAACAGGCCGGCCGCACCGCTCGCGAAGCCGCCGGACTCATCTCGACCGATCAGGCGAAGATCAGCCACATGGAAGCGGGCCGCATCGGCATCAGCGAGGCGCGGATCCGCCGCCTGGCCAGCTTCTACGCATGTGACGACGCCACGTTGATCGAGGCGCTGTGCGCCATATCGCGGGAGTACCGGGGCCAGTTCTGGTGGGACGAGTACCGCGGCGTACTGGCGCCGGGCTTCTTGAACATCGCGGAGCTGGAACACCACGCCACCTACATGCGCTGCCTCCAGTCCGTGACGTTGCCCGGACTGATCCAGACTCCGCAGTACGCGCGGGCGCTGTTCGAGGGGGTGCTGCCCAAGCTGCCCGAGGACGAGGTGGAGGCGAGAGTCGAGCACCGCATGCGCAGGCAGGCCGTGCTCGACCGCGACAGGCCACCGAAGTTCGACGTCATCGTCCACGAGGCCGGTCTCCGCATGCGGGTCGGCGGACGCGAGGTCGCGCGCGGCCAGCTGATGCACCTCCTGGAGGCAGCCGACCGGCCGGACGTGACCGTGCGCGTGATCCCGTTCGCCAGCGAGAAGTTCGTCGAGGTGACGCAGACCGTGCTGTACGCGGGCGGTGTGGCGCCGCAGCTGGACACCGTCCACATCGACACCCCGTTCAGAGGGGCCTACCTGGACGCTGCGGCCGATCTGAACCGGTACCGCATGCAGCTCGACTTCGCCCAGCGGGTCAGCCTCGGGCCCGAGGAGTCGCGGAGCTTCGTTCACCACCTCGCACGGGACCTGTGATAATCCGCAGCATGAGCGCAGACATCGAGTGGCAGAAGTCGTCGTTCTCCGGTGGCGGAGAACAGTGTGTCGAGGTGGCGTGGCAGGGCGAGGAGATCCTGGTGCGCGAGAGCGACGCCCCGCGCACGGTGACCAGGACGAGTCGCGCCAAGTTCGCTGCCTTCATCCAGGGCGTCAAGGCGGGCGAGTTCGACCACTTCGTCCGGTAGCGCCCTCCCACCTGCCCCAGGAGAGCCCCCGCCCGACCAGGGCGGGGGCTCTCCTGCCATTCAGGCCAACTATGCCCCGGGGCATAGTTGCGCCATGCATTCTCGTAGCGCTACCGTCACACTGTGTCGCCGGAGTGGCGGATCCACCCACCCCCGCCGTTTCGCCTGGCACCACAACTCCCCCACCTCTCACGCCACTCGGCGCAAGCGGCGCGATCGGACGGTCGACCATGCGTACACCCCTCACCCCCTTACAACCAGCCGTCGAGCACGGCTTCAGGTTCGAGGCCCTCCGCTACGGCCCCGCCACCGGCTTCGTCCCCGAGCCGATCGACCTGCGTGTCCTGGCCACGCCCCGGGAAGCCGTCCGCGCCATCCGCGTCCAGCTCCGGGCGAACCATCTCTTCGGCCTCACGCCGCGCGAACCGATCCGCGCCCACCACTGGGCGGACCAGGGCGGCTGGGTTCAGGCCCTGGGGGCGCTCCACCGCGGCGAACCCTGCGGGTTCACGCTCATGCTGCGCGGCGGCCGGCACATCGAATGGCACGTCCGCCCACTGACGTACGTATCGCTCGGCGCCTGCACCCACCGCCGTCCCACCCCACTCCCCATCGCACAGAACTACGTATGAGTTAGGCTCGCCGGGGCGCAGCGAGGGCATCGATCGGGCTCAGGTATCGGCCCGCTGGGCCGGAATGTGAGGCCGCCCGTGCGGGAATACTTGCTCATGCTGTTCATCACGGCGGCCGTGACACTTCTCCTGACCGGCCCCGTACGGAAGTTCGCCATCACGATCGGGGTGGTTCCCGAGGTCCGGGCGCGCGACGTCCACCGCGAGCCCACTCCGCGTCTGGGCGGCATGGCCATGTTCGGTGGGCTGCTGGCCGGGCTGCTCGTCGCCTCCCATCTGCCGCACCTGGAAGGGATCTTCACCGGTAGCTCGACGCCACGGGCGTTGCTGTCCGGCGCGGCACTGATCTGTCTGCTCGGCGTACTCGACGACAAATGGGGCGTCGACGCGCTGGTCAAGCTCGGCGGTCAGGTGCTCGCCGCCGGAGTGATGGTGTTCCAGGGGCTGACGATCCTCTGGCTCCCGGTGCCGGGCACGGACGGGATCTACCTCTCCGACTGGCAGGGCACGCTGCTGACCGTGGGGCTGATCGTCGTCTCCATCAACGCGGTCAACTTCGTCGACGGGCTCGACGGGCTGGCAGCCGGCACGGTGGGCATCGCCGCGACGGCGTTCTTCCTGTACGCGTACCGGCTCTGGTACGGCTACGGGATCGAGGCCGCCGCGTCCACCACGCTGATCTCCGCGATCCTGGCGGGCATGTGCCTCGGGTTCCTGGTCCACAACTCCCACCCGGCCCGGATCTTCATGGGTGACTCGGGCTCGATGCTGCTCGGGCTGCTCATCGCCGGGTGCGCGGTCTCGGTGACGGGCGAGGTCGATCCGAGCCTGCTCAACCAGTCGTTGGACGGCAGGTCGGGTTCGGCCGCGATGGTGCCGGTCTACATTCCGCTGATGCTGCCGCTGTCCGTCATCGCGCTGCCCGTCGCGGACCTCGTGCTCGCCGTCATAAGGCGTACGTGGAACGGGATGTCCCCCTTCGCCGCCGACAAGGGCCACCTCCACCACCGCCTGCTCCAGCTCGGCCACTCGCACCGCCGGGCCGTGCTGCTCATGTACTTCTGGTCGGCACTGTTCTCGTTCGGGATCGTGGCCTACTCGGCACGGGGCGCCAAGTCCTGGATGCTCTTCGGGGTCGCGTTCGTCTGCGCGGTGGGCCTGTTCCTGCTGCTCCAGCCGCGCTACGAGTCCGGCCTCACCCGCCGCCTGCTGCCGCGCAGGCCCGGGGGCCGTGTGGTCGCCACCGGCGGACGGCGCACCGATGCCGATGCCGACGTCGATGCCAATGCCGACGAGGAGCGCCGGGTGCCGTCCAGGTGACCGTGGCGCTCCGACCGCCGGACATCGCAAGGGCGCGGACCGGGCCGGGGATCCCGGCCGGTCCGCGCCCCCGCGTAAATGGCACACGGCTCAGCTGCCGCGGTACGTCGTGCAGTTCCACGGCGTACAGATCATCGGCACGTGGAAGTGCTGCGTCGCGTCGAACACCGTGAAGCGCACGGGCACTTGATCGACGAACGGCGGGTCCGACAGCTTCCCCCTGAGCCCGTCGTAGTACTCATCGACATGGAACAGCAGCTCGTACCGCCCGGCCTTCGCCTCCTCCGGCTTCAGGATCGGCTCGTCGGTCCGGCCCTCCTGATTTGTCCGCACGGTCTTGATGAGCCGGTACTTGCCGTTTTCGAGTATCGAGAATTCGATACGCATTCCGGCGCCTGGTTTCCCATGGGCGATATCCAGAACGTGCGTCGATATTCCGGCCATTTCGTCACCTCCTGGGGCGGGTTAGCTGCCTCGGTAGTAGGAGTAGTTCCAGGGGGTGAAAAGGATCGCCGTGTGATAGTGCTGCGTGGCGTCCGTCACCAGGAACCGGATGGGGACCTCTTCGAGGAATGACGGCTGCGGAAGCCCGGCGGCGGTTCGCGAGAAGTACTCCGCCAGGTGCAGCGTGATCTCGTAACGACCCGTCTTCAGCTCATCGCGGATCAGGAGCGGGTCCTTCGTCCGCCCACCGGCCAGCGTCTCGAACTTCTCGATCAGCTGGTAGCGGCCGTTCCTGAAGACCGAGAGGTCGAATCGCAGCCCGGCCTCGGTCGCCCCCCCGGTAGGTGTCGATCGCGTGGATGGTCAGGCTCGGCTCGACCGGTGGTGCCGCCGGCTTGTCCTTCGCCCTGCCCACCGAGGGGCCGGTTGCCGGGTTCGCCGCGCTGCTCGCCGCACTGCTCGGACCGGCGATGCCCATCGGTGCGATGACAGCGGGGCCGAGGACGAGACCTGCTCGCAGGAGCCTTCGACGGCTGGGGGCACCGCCGTTCGGGGTGTCGCCGTTCAGGGACGGCATGTCCTCGTGGGTCGCCGGCATGTCTTCATGGGTCATGGACGCGCCCCGTCACGGACGACCGCCCGGAGGCGCCGCCCGGTGATCGCGGTGATCTGGCTGACCGCCTCGGACAGCTCCGCCTCGGTCTCGTTGCCGGTGCGGCGCCGGAACTCGTCGAAGATCTCCTGCTTGGTGTAGTTGCCCACGCAGATGATGAACGGGAAGCCGTGGCGTTCCCGGTACTCGGCGTTCATCCGGGTGATCAGGTCCAGCTCGGCCGGAGCCAGGGCGTCCAGACCGGCGCCCTTCTGTTCGGTCGTGGAGTCCGAGGTCATGGTCCCGGACTGCGCCTCCTTGCCCGCCAGTTCGGGGTGTGCGCACAGGAAGCCGATCTGCTCCGTCCGCGGACGCCTCCGGACCACGTCGATCATCGCCGCGTGCAGGGACTCGACGCTGTCGAACGGACGGGCGTCGACGGCCCCGGCCGCGACCCACTCGGAGTGCTCGAAGACCGAGCCGAGCACACGGACGAACTCCTCCCGGTCCAGAGCGTTGACGGCCTGGAGGTCGAGGCCCGGCGCATTCGCTTTCACTGCGGAACTTGCTGCGCTGCTCATGCGAGGGGTGCCTCGACTTCCTGCTTGGCCGGTTCCGAGGCGGTGTGCTTGTCCTTCTTGAACCGGGGGATGCACACGAGGATGAGGACGGTCGCGACGATCTCGAAGGCCGCGACGACGAACAGCCCTGGGGAGTACGAACCGGTGGAGGTCTCGACCGCACCCAGCATGTAGGGGGTGCCGAACCCGGCGAGGTTGGCCATGGAGTTGATGAGCGCGATGCCACCGGCTGCGGCCGCCCCGGCGAGGAACTGGTTTGGCATCTGCCAGAAGACCGGGATCGCGCTCATGGTGCCGACGATCGCCAGGACCAGCGCGACCAGGGTGATGACGGGGCTGACGTCGATCGTGACGGCGATGACCGCGAACGACACCGAGCCGAGTGCGGCGGCGAGCCCGCTGTGCCAGCGGGATTCGAGGTGCTTGTCCGAGTGGAAGCCGTTGTAGATCATCCCGGCGGCGCCGAGGAGATAGGCGAGCGCCATGATCCAGCCGATGGCGACCGGGCTGTCGAACCCGACCTCCTTGATGATCGTCGGCCCGAAGAAGGTCTGCGCCGAATTCGCCACGACGATACAGAAGTAGATCGCGATGAACTGCCAGATCCGGGCCTGCTTGAGCGTCGCGAGCATGTTGTGCTGGCGGTCTCCCAGCGCGGCGTCCTCACGTGCGATGTCCGCCAGCACGATCTCCTTCTGGCGCGGGGTCAGCCACTTCGCGGCCTCCGGCCTGTCGCACAGGTAGAACCAGGTCACGAGACCGGCGATCACGGAAGGAGCGCCCTCGACCACGAACACCCACTGCCAGCCGTGCATGCCGCTGACGCCGTCGAGCGACGTCATGATCCAGCCGGCAAGCGGTCCGCCGAGCACTCCGGCGAAGGCGGAGGCAGACATGAACATGCCGAAGGCCTTGCTCCGCCGGCTGTGCGGGAACCAGTAGGTCAGGAACAGGATGATTCCCGGGTAGAAGCCCGCCTCGAACACTCCGAGCAGGAAGCGGAGGAAGTAGAACATCGCCGGGGTCGTGACGAACATCATCGCGACACTGGTCAGGCCCCAGCCGATCATGATCCGCATGATCGTCTTCTTGGCGCCGATCTTCTGCAGAAGCAGGTTGCTCGGGACCTCGAAGAAGAAGTAACCCAGGAAGAAGACGCCGGCACCGAGGCCGTACACCGCCTCGCTCCACTCCAGGTCTTCGAGCATCGTCAGCTTGACGAAGCCGATGTTCACCCGGTCGATCCAGGCCAGGATCCACAGGCCCGCGAGGAACGGGATGAGCTTCAGCGTGATCTTTCGGTACGCGCCTTCGAGTTCGGCCCCGGACCCGTCGGATTCACCGACCGGTATGGAATTGGGACTGCTCATTGAAGATCCCTCCGATTCTGCGGGCATTCTTAAGCCGGGTGGACATTTATCAAATTTCGGGCAGGCCGATGCATCGGCGGCTCGAAGGCACACTGATGCCAGCCGCCGAAACGCCGGGTACGACAGTTGATGGGCGGTTGATGGGTAATCGATGGGCAATTGATGGACAGCCGACCGGCCGCTACAGGCCTGTGAATCCGGCCGGATCTACAGCGACGCCGGCCGCACACCGGGGCGCGCGCGGCCCAGCGAGCCAGGGGTTCCAGCGGACGGGGTGAGCACCGGCCGCCGGACCGCCTGGTGGGCGTCCCCGATCCGGCCCGGTTCGTCACGCGCCGTCAAGTGCGCGACGGCCTGCGCTCGTGGCGCGTCGTTCCATGCGGTGAGGCGACTCGATGTCATGGCTCAACCAACCCGATGTGATTTTTTGGAATACATCTTCCGCGATGCGAGACGGTATACCGGGGCGGCGATGCGGTCAACGATCCGTGGCAGGGGAACCCATCGGGGCGGCAAAACCGGACCGGGTCGGCGCTCGGCACCCGCACCGATGCCGCTTCGGCGGCTGAATCAGGGCGAGTTGGGCAGTGGGGGTGCGGTCGGAGACGAGATCGCCACCTCCGCACGGGTGCGCGGGCAGAGGTGAGAGGCCAGTAGCGGCAAGTGGTATACAAATCCGAGAGTCGGCTCGATGGACGGCAACCAGCCGCCCCGGAAACCGAACCGCGCTCTGCGCTCCACGCGTGGTAACTCGGTTGCGACGGGCTTGGTCACCTGGGCCAAGATGCCTGCATGAGCCGAGAGACGGATGACGTACGCGAAGCGATCGCAGGCGAGCTGCACCTCATGGACCCCAGCGTGCGCATGTCGCGCTCGGTTGCCCGACAGCTACTGGACCCGGACTTCGTGGAGGTCGGCGCTTCGGGGCGGCGGTGGACGTATGACGAGATGCTTGCCGCGCTGCCCGAGCTGGACGGTGCGACAGAAAGCGGTCCGCGCTACGAGCCCTCGGAGATCACCGGTGTCCAGCTGGCACCCGGGTTGGTGCACCTCACCTACGAGACCACGATGGACGGAGACCGGGCACGGCGGAGTTCGCTCTGGCGCAAGCAGGGTGCGGCCGCAACGTGGCAGATGTACTACCACCAGGCCACACCCGTCCCGGAGGACGATCAGTAAGTAGCTGATCCCCGCGTCGGGTTCATCCCTTGGTCGCGCACCCGCAGACTTTTGGCGGACGCCCGCCCCCGCACCCGCTCGACAGACTTGCGGCACTACGCGAACCGCCGACATCCGGGGAGTCAGAGTGCACCGCGACGAACGCAGCAGGGGAATCAGCCGGGCGAAGTTCCTGGCCGGGGCAGGAGCGATCGGGGCCGCGGCGGCCGCCGTACCGCTCCTCTCCGGCGCCCCCGCCTCAGCGTCAACGGCCGACCGGCGGAGCGGCAACGGCAAGGGGCTGACGCATCGAGGAATCTGCTACACGGTCGGCGCGGGCGAAACCCCCGGTACCGCATGGAGCACCGCCCGCATGCGCAAGGACCTCCGTGCCATCAGGAACGACATGCACGCCACCTCGATCGAAGTGACGGGCGACGGCGTCGACCGTCTCAACGCCACCGCGTCCGAGGCCGCCGAGCTCGGCCTGCACATCTGGCTCCAGCCGACCCTGGGCGACCGCCCCGCGTCGGAGATCCTCGACCACCTCGCGGAGACCGGCCGGCACCTGGAGCGGCTGCGCCGCCAGGGCGCGCGGGCCGATCTGAGCGTGGGGTGCGAGTTCTGGCTGTTCGTGCCGGGCATCGTGCCCGGCGACGACGCACAGGAACGGATCCGCAATCTGATGGCCGGGAACTTCGACCCGGAGCAGATGATGCGCCGCCTGTCCGAGTTCACGGCACGGGCCGCGGCGGCCGGACGGTCGGTCTTCGGCGGCAAGCTCTCGTACGCGGCCGCCCAGGACGACGAGGTCGACTGGAACCTCTTCGACATCGTGGGCATCGACTACTACTCGTACTTCCCCGACCGCGCGGACTACGTGCGCGAGCTGCGCTCGTACCTGCGCTGGGGAAAGCCGGTGGCGATCACGGAGTTCGGCACGTGCACGTATGCGGGGGCGCCCGAGCAAGGTGGCATGGGATGGGACACCATCGACTACACCAAGCAACCGCCCGAGATCAAAGGCGACTTGGTGCGCAGTGAGCGAACCCAGGCCGCCTGTCTCACCGAGCTCCTCGGCGTCTTCGAGGAAATGGGCCTGTACGCCGCGATGGCCTTCGAGTTCATCACCGCCGACGCCCCGCACTCCCCCGTCCCGCGCTACGACCTGGACATGGCGAGCTACGCGGTCGTGAAGCCGATCAAGGACCGGTTCGACGACCCGGAGTCCGACTGGCACTGGGAACCGAAGCAGGCCTTCCACGCACTGGCGCGGTGCTACGGACGGGCGGGCCGCTGACGGGCGTCGGTGAAAGCGACACTCTTCCCGGAAGGTCACGTCAGGGAAGAGGAAGGACTCTTTGCAGACCAGAAATCCGACTTGACGTCAGGAATTGGGGTCATCTTTCCGGAATAGTTCGGGCCAACTGTCTCCGCCTTCGGAGGAGACACCTTGGAAGGGTTCACACAAGGTGTCGAAACTTCAAAAAATGCTTGCCCTGCACCGCCGATGAGCACGCGCACATTGAATTTGTCGGGCGTCCTGTAGTACATGGCCGGCATATCCGAGTTGTTCACCGAGAGCTGCTCGTATCCCTGGCTCTCCCAGTAGCGCTCGATCAACCCCAGAAAGCTCCCCCGCCGTTCCTCCGAGATAATCGTCATGACCGCCCGACGCCTTTGTACGTCACAATTTCCCTCGGTCGGCCGCTCATGCGTCCAGTGCACCGGCGGTTTGATGGCGGCGAATGTACCGTCGAGAATCTCATCCGCCCGAACTGCCGCATCCTGCATGTTCATCTTTACCTCCCGTTCGGCCGGATCACCTGATGCGCCGCACCCAGTCAGGATCAGCACTCCAGTCACCAGCACCACTGTCCTCAAAAACTTCATCGAGGCGTCTCCAGGCTGATCTTTTCAGACTTCCCAACCACAATCTTTGCGATATTGTCGGCCGAGACCTGATCTTCATCCGGATTGAAATAGTTCGAATGCGCCTTCATTTTTCCGTGGTCTTCGATGATGGTTGGCCCGTCGTCCACCAAGAATCGCGTGGCTCCGAAACCCTTACTCGCAGGGTCAGTGCCGAACCAGTGCTCATCGGGGTCGGTTTGTGCGTCTTGCGCCGCGTAGCCGGCAATACCTCCGACGAGGGCCCCGGCACCGCCACCGATAAGCGCTCCCGGCGGGCCGGCCATACCGGCTCCAAGAACAAATCCGGTCGACCCTCCGCCAACCGCGCCGGAGGTCATGCCAGATGCTTCCTCATGGTTCGGGAGTTTGGTGACGATGTCGTTGTCGGCTGCTCCCACATACACGTGGTCCTTACCCACGTTGAGATCCTGAGCGTTGTCCGCGCCAGTACCGGGACTTCCGACCAGGATGATGTCATCGGCACCGGGGACACCGCCTTTCTCCTGAGCTGCGAGCCCGACCGTGAGCGAGCCGTAGGAGTGCCCAATGGCGGTGACGTGCGGGGCGCCGCCTTCGTGCGTTGCGGAGATCCCCGCCATGAACGCGTTGTAGTCAGGCGCTCCCGTCTTGGCGTCGTTCGTGAACATCACGCTGTTGCCGCTGGCCAGATCGCCCGGCGTCACCTGCGGTGCGTCGTATCCGAGCCACACAATCGACGAGGTTCTGCTGGACTGATCGGCATGATGCGCGCCGAG
This sequence comes from Streptomyces sp. NPDC001933, assembly GCF_042890955.1. Taxonomy (NCBI): domain Bacteria; kingdom Bacillati; phylum Actinomycetota; class Actinomycetes; order Kitasatosporales; family Streptomycetaceae; genus Streptomyces; species Streptomyces sp. NPDC001933. Next base: position 134,854 of record NZ_JBIASS010000005.1, read on the forward strand.
TGCTGTCTGCAACGCGCGATTCACCGTTCCACCGGCGAAGTCCGCGTCCAGCTTGGTGCCGAGCCCAGGTACATACGCCGAGACGTTGTCGGCGGTATCGGGGTTGCCATAAGCGATGATCGCGCGGCCGTTGCCCTCATCGCCGATGCCCAGCAAGTAAATCGGCGGCTCGCCACCCTTCTCCAGCTTCTCCTGGATGCCCTTCAGGCCACCCAGCATTTCTCGGGAAGCTTCATCGTGCTTCACCCCGAGTTGCCCGATGAGCAGCTGGAGATTCTCGCGGTTTGCCTCGTCGCGCACCAGTGCCGGAATCCCGTCCAGGTTCCCGATCACTCCCGGAAACGCGGACATGTACTCCTCGCGCTGCTCCTTGCTGAGGTGGTCCCACCACTCCTTGCGTTCCGCGGGCGACTTGTCGAGCGGGAGGTGCTTCTCCAAGTAGTTCTGGGCGGCTTGGCTCACCGCGTCGGCGTCCGAGGCCACGTCCGCCCACGTCTTGGTGTCGACCGTGAGGCCCGGGGCCGCCTTGAGCTTGTGGAGCGCAGTGCTGTACCGCGCATCGATCTCGTGCGCTTCCCGCATGGCATGGGCGAGGCGGTCGGCGACGTCCTGGGCCCTGGCACGGTGCGGATTGGGACTCTTCAGTGCCGGGCCGCCCGGGCCCATAGCGGGGTCGTACATGCCGTTGGCATCGTGGTACAGCCCCGGGTTCCCGGCGCCGATGAGGCCGTTGTTGCCCACCACGGAGCCGCCGGGGATCGGGGCGCCGGTCAGCTCGTTCTTACCGCCGGCCGGGTAGTCGACGCTGCCGTTGCCGTTGACGGTGTATCCGAGGGAAGCAGCGTCGTCGAGGGCTTCGCGCAGCCGGCGCTGTGGGGCGCCCAGTTCGCCGGCGAGCGCGTCGAGGGCTCCTCGGACGAGGCCGGTCTCGGTGTGGATGTAGTGGTAGTTCTCGCTCAGTCGCTTCAGTCGTTTCACGGCTGCCCGGGCGGACTCGCTGTCCTGGGTCTTGGCGAGCCTGCCGCTCATGTCGCCGTCGACGCGCTCGCGGGCGGCGTCGGCGAACGCGGAGGCGGCGCGCCAGCCGTCGGCCGCATCGGTCAGCTCTGAGAGTTCGAGGTCGCGGAACCGCTGCCACGTCAGTCCGGATGCTGCAACCATGGCCTACTCACCCCTCCTCGTGCCCGGCACCGTGACCGCCTTCGCACTGTCCCCGACCCCGGCATCCACTTCGGCGAACTCAAGCGCCACCTGCCGCAGTTTCGGCTCCAGCGAACCGCACTCCGCACGGACCCGGCCGAGGCGTTCGTCCCACGAGGTGAGCACGGACTTGAGTGCTCCGAGGCTGGACAGCCCGGCCAGACCGCCGACCGTGCCGTCGTGGGCTCTGCGCAGGTCGACCTTCGCGGTGATCGTGCTGGTCTGGAGACCGTCCGCCGTGCCGGCCGCCTGCGTCCACGGGCCGCCCTTGTGCTTGAGCGTGCCGGTCCCGCCACCGCCCCCGGCACCGGCCGACTTGGCGTAGCCGCCTTCTGCCTGGAGGCCGTTGATCTGCATGTGAGTGGCGTGCCGCTCCGCCACCTGCGCCTTGAGCTGTTCCCACTCGTCCCACGCCACGCGCGTGCCCTCCCCGTGCCCCGGTTACGTCCGTTGTGCTGCTGAGACTGCCGGCACAGACGTTACGCCCGAGGTGCAACTCATCGTGTCCGCACAATCACTCAAACGGGCCAAGGCGTCTGAGTATCCGTACCTACACGCACCGTCATCGACGGTCGCCGCGCCGGTGCCGAATCACGACGGAGGGGCAGCGACCGGCGGACGGTCGCTGCCCCTCCGTGGGCATACGTACTTCAGAAGAACTCAGGCCTTCGGGGCCACCTTGGACAGGCCGTTGATGATGCGGTCCATCGCGTCGCCGCCCGTGGGGTCGGTGAGGTTGGCGAGCATCTTCAGGGTGAACTTCATCAGCAGCGGGTGCGTCAGGCCGCGCTGGGTGGCGACCTTCATGACCTTCGGGTTGCCGATCAGCTTCACGAAGGCGCGGCCCATCGTGTAGTAGCCGCCGTAGGTCTCCTTGAGCACCTTCGGGTAGTTGTTCAGGGCCAGTTCGCGCTGGGCGGGGGTCGCGCGGGCGTGGGCCTGGACGATGACGTCCGCGGCGATCTGGCCCGACTCCATGGCGTACGCGATGCCCTCGCCGTTGAACGGGTTGACCATGCCGCCCGCGTCACCGACGAGCAGCAGGCCCTTGGTGTAGTGCGGCTGGCGGTTGAAGGCCATCGGGAGGGCGGCGCCGCGGATCGGCGTCGTCATGTTCTCGGGGGTGTAGCCCCAGTCCTCCGGCATCGAGGCGCACCACGCCTTGAGGACCTCGCGCCAGTCCAGCTCCTTGAACGCGGAGGAGGAGTTGAGGATGCCGAGGCCGACGTTGGACGTGCCGTCGCCCATGCCGAAGATCCAGCCGTAGCCGGGCAGCAGGCGGTCCTGGGGACCGCGCCGGTCCCACAGCTCCAGCCAGGACTCCAGGTAGTCGTCGTCGTGGCGGGGCGAGGTGAAGTACGTACGGACGGCCACGCCCATCGGGCGGTCCTCGCGGCGGTGCAGGCCCATGGCGAGCGACAGCCGGGTGGAGTTGCCGTCGGCGGCGACGACGAGCGGGGCGTGGAAGGTGACCGGGGTCTTCTCCTCGCCGAGCTTCGCGTTGACGCCGGTGATGCGGCCGGTGCGGTCGTCGACGATCGGGGCGCCGACATTGCAGCGCTCGTACAGCCGCGCACCCGCCTTCTGCGCCTGGCGGGCCAGCTGCTCGTCGAAGTCGTCGCGCTTGCGGACCAGTCCGTAGTCCGGGTACGAGGCGAGGTCGGGCCAGTCCAGCTGGAGGCGGACGCCGCCGCCGATGATGCGCAGGCCCTTGTTGCGCAGCCAGCCGGCCTCTTCGGAGATGTCGATGCCCATGGAGACGAGCTGCTTGGTGGCGCGCGGGGTGAGGCCGTCGCCGCAGACCTTCTCGCGGGGGAACGCCGTCTTCTCCAGGAGCAGGACGTCCAGTCCGGCCTTGGCCAGGTAGTACGCCGTCGTGGAGCCGGCCGGGCCTGCCCCGACGACGATCACATCCGCGCTGTGTTCGGAGAGGGGCTGCTCGGTCACGGTCGGATCTCCCGAAGACTCGAAATCACGTGCCGCGCGGCACCTGTCCCATGCAGTCTATGGGGGTCCGCTGATCAACTTTCCGAAGGGCTCCCAGATGTCGACCGTGCTCCCCGGTGCTCCCTCCGTACAGCTGCGCGTCCCGACCGACGAGGACGCGCTTTCCTGGCATCGCGCGTTCGACGATCCGGAGGTGATGGAGTTCTTCGGCGGTGCGTCGGAGGAGCTCTCGATGTACGAGGAGTGGACCGCCCGGCAGCGCCGGCTCGACGCCGAACTCGGCTACTGCCTGTGGACGGTGCTGGGCGAGGACGGCGAGGTGGCCGGCTTCACGGGCGCCCAGCCGTGGCCGCGGACCGATTACGGGCCGGTCGGCGAGACCGAGATCGGCTGGCGGCTGGCCCGGTCGGCGTGGGGCCGGGGTTACGCCACCGCCGCCGCGCGCCTCACGCTGGAGCGGCTGCGCGCGGCCGGGGTGGAGCGGGTGGTGGCGACGATCGACGCGGGGAACGAACGGTCCATAGCCGTGGCCCGGCGGCTGGGGATGGAGCGGGCGGAGAGCTTCACGACGCCGGGGACGGGCCGGGAAGTGGTGTGCTTCCGGCTGGCCCTGTGACCCCGGCGCCGTGAACTCGGGCGTCAGTCGATGTCGTTGAGCATCCAGGTGGACAGGGCGGTGTCGAAGATCCGCCGGGCGTCGGGCCATTCGGTGTCGCGTTCGGTGGTGTAGATGGCGTACTCGGTGCCGTCGTCCGCGATGTAGCTCTGGTCGATCGCGTGGATCGTCTCGCCGCTCTCCCGGTCCTCGTAGGTGTACTCCCAGATCGCGCCGGGCCGCCCCTGGAAGGTGTTGGCCGTCAGCCCGATGCGGCGGTAGTTCTTCTGGTTGGCGTCGGCGGTCCGCTCCAGCGTCGTGAAGTTGTCGTACGAGCTGTACGGGGCGTTGTGGATGACGCCGACCTTGAGCTCGGCCCGTCCGGTGGAACCCGCGTAGGTGATCTGGTTGTTCTTCTCGCTCCGCCGCTCCCAGACCGTGGGGACGGCGAAGGAGAACCCGGCGGTGTCGGAGACGAGCCGGAAGCCTTCGGGGATCGTGGGGGCGGAGGGGGTCGCGTCGGGGGTCGCGGAGACGGCGGAGGCGGTGGGGGTCGGGTCGGCGGAGGGGGTCTGCTGCTGCGACGACTCGGCCGAGGGTGACTGGCTGCTCCGGGCCTGGGCGGTGGGCCTGCCGTCCTCGACGGTTCCGGCCCCGCCCCCGCCCCCGCCGTCCGTCAGGGCCAGCACTCCCGCCGTCGCGCCGCCGCCGACGAGCAGCGCCGCGACGAGGGTGCCGGTCCAGATGAGGGCGGCGCGCTTGCGGGAGTCGGGCGGGGAGGCGGGCGAGACCACGGGCGTGGGGGTGGTGGACGCGGTCGGCGCGGCGGGCGCGGAGGAGAGCGCGACGGTCTGCGGGTCGTACGGAGTCGGAGCCGGGGTCGGAGCCGCGATCGCGGCCGCCGGGGCGGAAGGGTCGTACGGAGTCGGAGCCGGGGTCGGGGTCGGCATCGCCGGGACCACCGTGGTCGGGTTGTCCGGAGCCACGCCCGGCAGCGGCGGTGCCGGCATCGACACCGGCGTCGCCCCCGGCATCGGCATCGGCATCGGCGCCTGCAGCGCGACCGGCGTGGCCCGCCCCGTCAGCCGCAGCAGATGCGGCGCCACGAGCACCGCGCCGCCCACCCACAACAGGCCGAACAGCAGCGCGTCCGACACACTCGTCGCCAGCTCCCCCGTGCCCTGGCCGCCCATGTCCCCGAAGCCGCCCGACAGCTTCACGGACACCCCGCCGACGCCGCTCAGCACCAGGAAAATCGCCAGGAACAGAGCGCCCGCGGTGGCCTGTTCACGCCGGTCCGCCGAGCGTCGCACGGCCCAGATCCCCACGGTCAGCGCACAGACGACACCGGTGGCCAGCGCGCCGGTCACCGCCCAGCCGTTCACTGCCTCGCCCAGTTCGGACAGCCCGACGCTGCCGTGCTCCATGCCCGAACCGAAGAAGCTCACCTGCCCGCGGACGTCGTACTCGACCGGGGCGCCCCAGCTCAGACCGAGCACCGCCAGGCCGATGTTCGGCAGCAGCGGCAGCGCGAGCAGCATGGCGGTGCCGTCCACGTCGTCGGCGTTGGCGTACGCGATGTACCCGATCAGGCCGCAGAGCAGGAGTACGGCGCCCAGCGCCCGTACCGCCGTCCCCACCGCCCGGACCGTGGTGAGCGCCACCGGGCGAGCGGCCAGCCACTGTGCCGCGGCGTCGCGCTGGAGTACGCCCCCCGTGACGAGCAGCGAGATGACCAGCGCCCCGAGCGTGGCCAGGAGCGGCGCGGAAGAGACCGACACCCCCTGGACATCGGGCTGGGCGAACAGCCCGAGGACCAGGACGGCTGCGGAGGCCACCAGGCCGATCCGTACCGCCGCCTCAAGCCCGCCGCCCTGCGCACGGGCCCTGCGGGCGCCCAGGATCAGCGCGCCCACCCACAGCACCGTGACGGTCAGCGGGACCACGGAGAGCGAGGCGGCGCCCTGCGACATGCCTCCGCCGAAGTCGTACCCGCCGTCGCCGTAGCCGCCGTCGCCGTAGCCGCCGTCGCCGTAGCCGCTGTCGCCGTAGCCGCTGTCGCCGAAACCGCCGCTGTTCTCGCCGCCGACCGGGCTGGTGGACCGCAGTTCGAAGCCGCCGCCGAACGCCTGGAGCAGCATCGCCAGCGCGATCCGCAGCCGGTCGCCCCAGCCGACGACGACATCGTCGCCCTGCCCGTACGAGGGGATGGCGAGCGCCACCGCCAGGGCCAGGATCAGTCCGGTGGGCCAGGCGGCCGCCTTCACCGAACCCGCCCAGTCGCCCCGGAAGGTCCGGCCGAAGAACGCGCCGAGGGGCGACGGAACCGCCGGACCCGGCGGCGGAGCGGCCTGCGGCGGCGTGTGGCCGGGCGGCGGGGGCTGGTGGGACGGCGGTCCGAACGGTTCGGGCCGGGGCGGCGCTTCCGGCATCGAGGGCGGGGCGGCCGGTGCCGTATCGGCGACGGTCGGGCGCTCGCGCCCGCACTTCATACAGAAGCGCGCCCCGTCCGGGGCCGGTGTTCCACAGAAGGGGCAGTACAGCGGCATGCGGACTCCGGCAACGGGAACGGGGAGGGGGACGACGATGTCGGCGAAGACATGTGTGCTTCAACGGACACATCTTCCCGGCCGCCCGGTTCCCGTCGGCGGAAGTCGCCGAACCGTTGCCTCAGGGGCGCACGCCCCGGTGCAGCGCCACCACACCGCCGGTGAGGTTTCGCCAGGCGACCTTCGACCAGCCGGCCCGCTGGAGCGCGGCCGCGAGTCCGGGCTGGTCGGGCCAGGCGCGGATGGACTCGGCGAGGTAGACGTACGCGTCGGGGTTGGACGACACCGCACGCGCGACCGGCGGCAACGCCCGCATCAGGTACTCGGTGTAGACCGTGCGGAACGGCGCCCAGGTCGGCTGCGAGAACTCGCAGATCACCACCCGGCCGCCCGGCTTGGTCACCCGGTACAGCTCGCGCAGCGCCGCGTCCGTGTCCTGGACGTTGCGCAGCCCGAAGGAGATCGTCACCGCGTCGAAGCTCTCGTCGCGGAACGGCAGCCGGGTGGCGTCGCCCGCGGTGAAGGGCAGCCAGGAGTTGCGCTTCTTGCCCTCCTGGAGCATGCCGAGGGAGAAGTCGCACGGCACGACGTACGCGCCGGTCGCGGCGAACGGCAGCGAGGACGTCGCCGTGCCCGCGGCCAGGTCGAGGATCTTCTCCGCGGGCCGGGCGTGCACCGCCTTCGCGACCTCCTTGCGCCACAGCCGGGCCTGGCCGAGCGACAGCACATCGTTGGTGAGGTCGTAGTTGGCCGCCACGCCGTCGAACATCGAGGCGACTTCGTGCGGCTGCTTGTCCAGGGATGCTCGGGTCACCCGTCCATTCAAGCAGCCCGGTCCGCGCCGCTCCGCGCCGGTCGCGAGTCGTTACCCGAGTGGGCTGAACCAATCGGTTCGATCGGTGGTCAGTACAAGTGGGGGCACCGAGCCGCCGGGATCCAGGGGGGAGCCCAGATGTCCGCACGAGGTGCAGGGCCCGAGGGCCGCCGAAGACGCCTGTCCGCCGCCGTGGTCGTTCCGGCGGCGCTGATCTGCGCCGCCGCCGTGCTGGGGCCCCGGTGGAGCACCGGCGCCGAGGAGGAGCCGTCCGGGGCGTCCGCGCCGTCCGCGTCCGGGAGTTCGCCGGGCACCGGGAAGTTCACCGTCGCCCGCGCCCAGGACACCGGCGGGGGCGGGGGCGGCGAAAGAGGTCTGGCGTACCGGGTCGAGGTGGAGGACGGTTCGGGCGTCGATCCGGACCGGGCCGCCGCCGAGATCGCCCGCGTCCTGGCCGCGCCACGGGGCTGGTCGCACCACGGCGAGCACACCTTCCACCGGGTCTCCGAAGGACCGGCCGGACTCGTCGTGCGGATCGCCACCCCCGCGACCACCGACGCCATCTGCCGGAAGGGCGGCCTCGACACCCACGGCGAGGTCAACTGCCGGGTCGGCGCCGACGTCATAGTCAACCTCAAACGCTGGCAGCGGGGATCGCCCGAGTTCCACGGCCCGCTCGGCGAGTACCGGGCACTGATCATCAACCACGAGGTCGGCCACTGGCTGGGCCACGGCCACGAGACCTGTCCGGGCAAGGGCCGCCCCGCCCCCGCGATGATGCAGCAGATCGACGGGCTGAAGGGGTGCGTCGCCAACGCCTGGCCGTACGACGCGAAGGGCCGCTATCTGGGCGGCCCGCAGGTGCCGTGAGCCGGCCCGCAGCGCGTACGTGTCAGCTGCGGCGGAAGACCAGCCGGCCGCCGAGCACCGTCGCCACGCAGCTCCCCGCGCCCTCGGCCCGCAGCGCCGCCAGGTCCGCCACCCCGAACACCGCCAGGTCCGCGGGCCCGCCGACGGTCAGCGCCGTCGCGAACGCCTCGCCCGGCTCCGCCACCCCGGCCAGCGGGTCGAGCGACACGTGTCGTCCCGGCACCGGGCAGGGGGCGTGGACGCGAAGGCCCGAGCGGGCGACCGCGGTGCGCACGGCGGGGTGGGCGAACGGGCCCCGGACGGCGGTCGTGCCGTGCCGCAGCATCCGTTGCAGGCCGCGCCGGGCACTCGCGCCCCAGCGGGCGTCGTCCATGCCGAGTGCGGTGAGCGCGTCGCCGGTGAGCGGTTCGGTGCCCAGCTCGTCGGCCTCGCGCGGGTCCGGGTGGTAGGCGGCCTCCAGCAGCGCCGGGGCCGCCTCGTTCAGCAGCCCCGGGGTGATCAGCCCGGACCACCGCCGGACCCGGGCCTGCGGACGGGCGGCGGTCAGCTCCCCGTACGCGCCAACGGCGACGACCACGCCGCCGTCCACGGCCACGGAGTCCGCCCCGTCGGGGGCGCCGTGCACCGCGTCGGCGGCGTGAACCGTCAGCAAGGCGGGCTCAGTTGGCGTTGAGGAGCTTCAGCTCCGGGTGGGCCGTGCCGCCCTCGATCGCCGTGGACGAGATGTGCGAGACGACGCGCTCGTCGACCGGGTCGTTCGCCGGGTCGTCGTGGACGACGAGGTGCTCGTACGTGGTGGCGCGCTGGGCCGGCACCCGGTCCGCCTTGCGGATCAGGTCGATGATCTCCAGGCGGTTGGAGCGGTGCTTGGCACCCGCCGAGGAGACGACGTTCTCCTCCAGCATGATCGAGCCGAGGTCGTCGGCGCCGTAGTGCAGCGACAGCTGGCCGACCTCCTTGCCGGTGGTCAGCCAGGAGCCCTGGATGTGGGCGACGTTGTCGAGGAAGATCCGGGCGATGGCGATCATCCGCAGGTACTCGAAGAGCGTGGCCTGCGTCCGGCCCTTCAGCTTGTTGTTCTCCGGCTGGTACGTGTACGGGATGAACGCGCGGAAGCCGCCCGTCCGGTCCTGTACGTCGCGGATCATCCGCAGGTGCTCGATGCGCTCGGCGTTGGTCTCGCCGGTGCCCATCAGCATGGTGGAGGTGGACTCGACACCGAGGCGGTGGGCGATCTCCATGATCTCCAGCCAGCGCTCGCCGGACTCCTTGAGCGGGGCGATCGCGGTGCGCGGCCGGGCCGGCAGCAGCTCGGCGCCGGCCCCCGCGAAGGAGTCGAGACCGGCGGCGTGGATGCGCTGGATGGCCTCCTCGACGGAGACCTCGGAGATCCGGGCCATGTGCTCGACCTCGGAGGCGCCCAGCGAGTGGATGACCAGCTGCGGGAACGCCTTCTTGATCGCGGAGAAGTGCTCCTCGTAGTACTCGACGCCGTAGTCCGGGTGGTGCCCGCCCTGGAACATGATCTGCGTGCCGCCGAGTTCGACGGTCTCCGCGCAGCGGCGCAGGATGTCGTCGAGGTCGCGGGACCAGCCCTTGGCGGTGTCCTTCGGCGCGGCGTAGAAGGCGCAGAACTTGCAGGCCGTGACACAGACGTTGGTGTAGTTGATGTTGCGCTCGATGATGTACGTCGCGATGTGCTCCGTACCGGCGTAACGGCGGCGGCGTACGGCGTCGGCGGCCGCGCCCAGCGCGTGCAGCGGCGCCGAGCGGTAGAGGTCGAGCGCCTCCTCCGGGGAGATCCGACCGCCCTCGGCGGCTCGGTCGAGGATGGGCTGGAGGTCGGCCTTCTCGGTCACCGGGCTGTCACCTTTCGGCGGTTTTTCAACGGATCTACGGACCGGTTCAGCGTACGCCAGCCCCTTGCGGGGTCAGCCGCCGGACCGGCTCAGCGTGCCGTACGGCAGGCCCGCGCCCCGTTCCTCGGACCGGAAACGCAGGGTGCCGTCGGCGGCCAGGGTGAAGTGGACGTCGGTGGTGGTGGAGGAGCACAGGGCCGGGGTGCTGGGCCGGTCCGGGTCGACGCGCTCATGGAGCGTCAGCTCCTCGGCGGTGCCGGAGGTGAGGCTGGCGACGCTGTTGCAGCTGACGGTGACCCCGAGGCTGGTGACCTCGGTGTTCATCCGGACCACGTCCGTGCCCGTCTTCCCCGCGGTGAAGACGGCGGTGAGCGTGCCGTGCGGCTGTCCGGTGGTCTTCTCGGTGACCGGGCCCTGCCAGGTGCCGATGAACTCCTTCGGGAGTTCGCTGATCTGCTCCGGGCTCCCCGTGCCCGAGTCCGTCGGCTGCGACGGCCCACCGGACGGGGTGGCGGCGGGCGGGGTGCTGCCGACGTTGCCGTGCCCGGCGTCGTTCCCGCCGCTGCCGCCCGGCATCAGGTCGAAGAGGAACGCGCTGCCCACGGTCACGGTGGCGAGCGCGCCCGCCACCGCGAGGGCGACGGTGCAGCTGAGACGCCGGCCACGGTTCGCGTCCGGCCGGGCCGGGGAGGAGTCCGCGCTGACGTTGACGGAGAAACGGGGGTCGGCCGTGCGTTGGCCGGGCAGCCCGGAGTCACCGGTGCGCGGCGACGGCCCGGGGACCCCCGCCGCCCCGGCCGACCCGGCCGTGCCCGCGGCCGCGGGCCACGAGGGCAGTACGCCCGGATGGGACAGCCGGGTCGGGTCGTGCGTGGGGAAGGGCTCGGCCGGCGAACCGAACCCGCCGCCCACACTCCCGACCCCGTTCGCCCCGCTCATGCCATCGGCGCCGCCCGCACCCCACGCCGCGCCACTGAACGGCACCGGCCCCGACTGCACCGGCGCGTCCTGCGGCTCCAGGTCCAGCAGCGCGACCGCCGTGCGGCTGACCTCGCGCACCAGCGGTCCGGGCAGCCAGCCGGCCGCCACCAGCGCGGCGGCCCCGCCCGGCGCCAGCCGCCGGGCCAGTTCCACGGGCGTGGGCCGGTCCTCGGGCTCCTTCTCCAGGCACCCGGCGATGACCTCCCGCAGGTCCCCCTCCAACTCCCCCAGTTCGGGCTCCTCGTGCACCACCTTGTAGAGGAGCACGGCGGAGGAGTCGCCGAGGAAGGGGGCGGTGCCGGTCGCCGCGTACGCGAGCACCGCGCCGAGCGAGAAGACATCGGCGGCGCCCGAGATGTCTACGCCCCGGATCTGCTCCGGCGCCATGTAGCCGGGCGAGCCGACCGAGACGCCGGTGGAGGTGAGCGAGGCGGTGGCGCCGATGGCGTGGGCGATGCCGAAGTCGATCAGCCGGGGGCCGTCCAAGGCCAGCAGTACGTTGGACGGCTTCACATCACGGTGGATGAGGCCCTGCCCGTGCACCGCCGCCAGCGCCTCCCCGAGCCCGGCGCCCAGCGTCCGCACCGCGTTCTCGGGCAGCGGGCCGTGCTCGGCGACCGCGGCGGAGAGCGGGGGGCCGGCCACGTAGCCGGTGGCGACCCACGGAATGGGCGCGTCCGGGTCCGCGTCCAGCACCGGGGCCGTCCACTGCGCACCGATCCGCCGGGCCGCGTCCACCTCGCGCCGGAAGCGCGCGCGGAACTGCTCGTCCAGCGCGAAATGGGGGTGCACGACCTTGACCGCGACGGTGCGTCCGCCCGCGCTGCGCCCCAGATAGACCCGGCCCATACCGCCCGCACCGAGCCTGCCGAGCAATCGGTAGGCACCGATGGTCAGCGGTTCGCCGGCTTCCAGCGGCTGCATATGGACACTCCCCCTGTGGACCGGCCTGACCTCCGACCGAAGCCTAGGGGGCGAAGGTCATCAGGTCACAGAGGAAACCATCCGCCTATTTCGACCCCAAGGGAACGAACAACTGCTTTCGATACAACAAAAGGCGTGAATGCGTCGTTCACCCGAGCGATTCCGGGACCGGCCGGGACGCTCGGCGGACATCGTCCGGGAATCGGCTATTCGACGCGTATTAACCCGAATCGAGCCCGTACCGGCAGAAGGACATAGGGAGAAGCGACGGGAAGCGGCGGGAGAGTCCACGGGAAGGGATAAGCGACCCCGAAAGGTTCGGGATTCACCTATACCCCGGGCATTCCCGCGCGAGGCGCACGCCCCGCGCTCCGCACTCCCGTACCCGCGCCCCCGCGCCGCGCCCCGCTTCCGGTCCGCCTCAGCCGCCGAGCAGCTCAACCTTCACGTCCGCCGGGAAGCCGGTCGTCGGGCCGACCCGGCGCGCGAACTCCTGCACGCCCGCCAGCTGGTCCGGGCCGAAGCGGAAGTCCAGGGTCGTGAAGTACCGCTCCAGCACCTCCGAGTCGAAGGCCTCCCAACGCGCCGCCTGCTCCGCGACCTTGGTGACCTCCTCCAGGGAGAGGTCCCGCGAGGCCAGGAACGCCTCGTGCACCTTGCCCACCCGGTCGGGTTCGGCCGCCAGGTAGTCCTTGCGGGCCGCCCAGACCGCGAAGACGAACGGCAGCCCGGTCCATTCCTTCCACATCTGCCCCAGGTCGTGGACCTGGAGGCCGAGCCGGGGCGCGTCGTGCAGGTTGGCGCGCAGCGCGGCGTCGCCGATCAGCACGGCGGCGTCCGCCTCCTGCATCATCAGGCCGAGGTCCGGCGGGCAGGTGTAGTAGTCCGGGCTGACCCCGTACCGCTCGGCGAGCAGCAGTTGGGCCAGGCGGACGGAGGTGCGCGAGGTCGAGCCGAGGGCCACCCGGGCCCGGTCGAGCTGGTCCAGCGGCACCTGGGACACGATCACGCACGACATGACGGGCCCGTCGCAGCCCACCGCGATGTCGGGGAAGGCGACCAGGTCGTCGGCGTTGCGCAGGTACTCGACCAGCGTGACGGGGCCGATGTCCAGATCGCCCCTGATCAGCTGCTCGCTGAGCTTCTCCGGGGTGTCCTTCGAGAGCTCCAGGTCGAGCAGGGTCCCGGTGCGCGCCAGCCCCCAGTACAGGGGAAGGCAGTTCAGGAACTGGATGTGGCCGACGCGCGGCCTGCTGCGACGGTCGTCGCCTGCGACGGTTGAGACGGTTGAATTGTCCACATCGCGAGGCTAGACCCGTGGCGCGATCCGGACGGCACCGGGGGCGCGGGGCACACCCGATCTCGCTCCCGGGAGCGCCCTCCGGGGCTCCGGAGACCCCCTCCGTACCCCCGGAAGTCACCCCTGCGACACCCTCCCGCAAGCCCACTTCGTCAGCTCATCGGCACGGCAATCAAACATCCGAGTGAAGTGATCTTTCCCTCTACCCTTCGATACACGCTGCGTGCTAGGCTCGACGCAAGTTGCAGTTTGGTTTCCCTTGCAGTACAGAGCCTGCGGAGCATGTAACCCGCAGGCTTTTGTAGTTTTCAGACTTCTTTGCAGGTTCTGGAGCAGGGCAACCCTTTGGCCCAAGGAGGGCTTATGGCTACCGGAACCGTCAAGTGGTTCAACGCTGAAAAGGGCTTCGGCTTCATCGCCCAGGACGGCGGCGGCCCGGATGTCTTCGTCCACTACTCCGCGATCAACGCGTCCGGGTTCCGCTCCCTCGAGGAGAACCAGGTCGTGAACTTCGACGTCACTCAGGGACCCAAGGGTCCGCAGGCTGAGAACGTCACCCCGGCCTAGTTGCCCGGGTCGGCCGATCGCGGCCGGCTAGTAGTACCCAAGGAGCCCCGCTCCTCCGCTTCGGCGGGGAACGGGGCTCCTGCCTTTTCCCATCCCTTTCTCTTCCCCTTTTCCCCTTCCTTCTCCTTCACCTTCCCGTTCGCCTTCACCTTCGCCTTCTTCTCCTTCCGGTGCCGGGCCCCGGGCGGCGGCGCTTGACCTTGACACCGTGTGAAGCGGTGGGCTGGGACACATCATGTTCACCATCGGAGACTTCGCCAGGTACGGACGGGTGTCGACCCGGATGCTGCGTCACTACGACGCCATCGGGCTGCTGCGCCCCGACCGCACCGACCCCGCCACCGGCTACCGCTTCTACGGCGCCGCCCAGCTCGCCCGCCTCAACCGCGTCATCGCTCTGAAGGATCTCGGCTTCACGCTCCAGCAGGTGCGGGCCATCCTCGACGAGCAGGTGGGGCCGGAGGAGCTGCGGGGGATGCTGCGGCTGCGCCGGGCGGAGCTGGAGGAGGCCATGCGGGCGGCGGCCGCACGGCTGACGCAGATCGAGGCGAGGCTCCGGTCGATCGAGAGCGAGGGAAGCATGTCCGTGGACGATGTCGTCGTCAAAAGTGTTGCCGCGGTACGGGTCGCCGAGCTGACCGGCACCGCGTCCGGCTACGAGCCGGAGGACATCACTCCGGTGATCGTTCCGCTGTACGACCGGCTGTTCCCGCTGCTGGGAGAGGCGGGCGTCGCTCCGAGCGGTCCCGGGATCGCGTACTACGAGGACGCCCCGGAGGGCGGCGGTGCGGTCGTCGTCCACGCGGGGGTCACGGTTTCCGCGCCGGTGGGCCCGCTGGGCGGCACCGGGATCACGGTGGTCGAGCTGCCCCCGTTCGAGGCGGCGACCATCGTCCACCGGGGTTCGATGGACGGCGTCCTGTCGACGTCCCAGACCCTGGCCCGCTGGATCGACGCCAACGGCTACCGGTCCGCGGGGTACGCCCGGGAGATCAACCTGGAGTGCCCCGAGGACCGGGACCAGTGGGTGACGGAGCTTCAGGAGCCGGTCATCAAGGTCTGACCCGCTCCGGACACCCGTAACAGGAAAAGAACGTGACACTCGGCACCCGAAGTGTCACGTTCTTTTCCACCCTGGGGTCTTTCGCCTGGATCAGGCCGGATCAGGGAGCGGGGCACGCGAGCCCGGCATGATCCGACCGAGAGGCCCTAGTGCCCGCCGCCGGGCCCCGCCCACAGCCCGTCGTCCGTCAGCCCCAGCAGGTCGATCGCGTTGCGGCGCACGATCCGGTCCACCACATCGGCGTCCAGATGCCCCATCTGCGCCTCGCCGACCTCGCGCGACTTGGGCCATGTGGAGTCGGAGTGCGGGTAGTCCGTCTCGTACAGGACGTTCCCCACACCGATCGAGTCCAGGTTCTTCAGCCCGAAGGCGTCGTCGAAGAAGCAGCCGAAGACATGGTCGGCGAACAGCTCCGACGGCGGGCGGTGGACCTTGTCGGCGACGCCGCCCCAGGCCCGGTTCTCCTCCCAGACCACGTCGGCACGTTCCAGGATGTACGGGATCCAGCCGATCTGTCCCTCCGCGTACATGATCCTGAGGTTCGGGAACCTTTCGAACTTGCCGCTCATCAGCCAGTCGACCATCGAGAAGCAGCAGTTGGCGAAGGTGATGGTGGAGCCGACGGCGGGCGGGGCGTCCGCCGAGGTGGACGGCATCTTCGAGGACGAGCCGATGTGCATCGCGATCACCGTCCCGGTCTCGTCACAGGCGCGCAGGAAGGGATCCCACTCATCCGTGTGAATCGACGGCAGTCCGAGGTGCGGGGGTATCTCGGAGAACGCCACCGCGCGCACGCCGCGCGCCGCGTTGCGCCGGACCTCGGCCGCGGCCAGCTCCGCGTCCCAGAGCGGGATCAGGGTGAGCGGGATGAGCCGGCCGTGCGCCTCGGGCCCGCACCACTCCTCGACCATCCAGTCGTTGTACGCGCGCACTCCGAGCAGCCCCAGTTCGCGGTCCTTCGCTTCGGTGAAGGTCTGGCCGCAGAAGCGCGGGAAGGTGGGGAAGCAGAGCGCGGACTGGACGTGGTTGACGTCCATGTCGGCGAGCCGATCGGGGACCGAGAACGAACCCGGACGCATCTGCTCGTAGGTGATGATCTCCAGCTTGATCTCGTCCCGGTCGTAGCCGACCGCGGTGTCGAGCCGGGTGAGCGGGCGGTGCAGATCCTCGTACACCCACCAGTCGCCGATCGGCCCGTCTTCGCCCTTCGCACCCATCACAGGCGCGAACTTCCCGCCCATGAAGGTCATTTCCTTGAGCGGTGCGCGGACGATCCGCGGGCCGCGGTCGAGGTACTTGGACGGGAGCCGGTCCCGCCAGACATGAGCGGGCTCCACCGTGTGGTCGTCCACCGAGATGATCTTCGGGAAGGTCTCCATGCACACCACCGTAGCGCCGATCTGACGAACCGTCAGCTACCCGGACCCGACCCCGTCCCGTAATCGTTGTCGAGGCCTTGTGCAGAGCGTCACCCACTGCTGACGTGCCACCCAAGACAAGGCAGACTGTTGAGCGCGATACCAGCGGTACCGAGCAATCCGGATCCACCCGCCCCGGACCGGCACACGGGCGGGCAATCCAGGCGGACAGCATCAAGCACGATGGGCAGCACAGGCGGGGCGAGCAGGGCAGGGGGCAGCAATGGACCGTGACATCGGGCCACGCGTGCGTGTTCCGGAGCAACGCGCTCCACAACAGCGGTCGGCGGGCGGCACCGATCTGCGCTTCTCCGTGCTCGGCCCGGTGCGGGCCTGGCGGGACGGCGAAGCCCTGTCGTCCGGTTCGCCGCAGCAGCGCGCCCTGCTGGCGGCACTCCTGCTGCGCGGCGGCCGCACGGCCACCGCCTCGGAGCTCATCGACGCCATCTGGGGCGACGAGCCGCCCTCCCAGGCGCTCGCCACCATACGTACGTACGCCTCCCGGCTCCGCAAGGTCCTCGACCCGCAGACGCTGGTCAGCGACGCCGGCGGGTACGCGATCCGGACCGGCCCCGACGCCCTCGACGTGACGATGGCCCAGGAGCTGGCGGCCGACGCGGACAAGGCCCGTGCGTCCGGCGACCGCGGCCAGGCCCGAGCCCTGCTCGGGAAGGCGCTCGGGCTGTGGGACGGCGAGGCGCTGGCCTCCGTGCCCGGACCGTACGCCGAGAACCAGCGGACCCGTCTGGAGGAGTGGCGGCTCCAGCTCACCGAGACCCGCCTGGACCTGGACCTGGAGGTCGGCTGCCACGCGGAGGCGGTCTCCGAGCTGACCGCGCTCACGGCCGCGCACCCGCTGCGGGAGCGGCTGCGCGAGCTCCTGATGGTCGCCCTGTACCGCAGTGGCCGCCAGGCCGAGGCGCTGGCCGTCTACGCCGACACCCGCAGGCTGCTCGCCGACGAACTGGGCGTCGACCCGCGTCCCGCGCTCGCCCAGCTCCAGCAGCGCATCCTGCAGGCCGACGAGGAACTCGCCCGCCCCGCGGACGAACCGGCTCCCGCCCCGGCCCCGGTGCGCCCCGCCCAGCTTCCGGCCACCGTCCCGGACTTCACCGGCCGCGCCTCCTTCGTACGCGAACTGGGCGACCGGCTGGCGACCGCCGAGGGTTCGGTGATGGCCGTCTCGGCGCTGGCCGGAATCGGCGGCGTCGGCAAGACCACCCTCGCCGTGCACGTCGCCCACCAGGCCCGCCAGCACTTCCCGGACGGCCAGCTGTACGTGGACCTCCAGGGCGCGGGCGCACGGGCGGCGGAGCCGGAGACGGTCCTCGGCGCGTTCCTGCGCGCCCTGGGCACGGCGGACTCGGCGATCCCCGACTCCCTGGACGAGCGCGCCGCGCTGTACCGGTCCACGCTGGACGGCCGCCGCATACTGGTCCTCCTCGACAACGCCCACGACGCGGCCCAGATCCGCCCCCTCCTCCCCGGCACCGCGGGCTGCGCGGCCCTGGTCACCAGCCGCGTCCGCATGGTCGACCTGGCCGGCGCCCACCTCGTCGACCTGGACGTGATGTCCCCCGAGGAGGCGCTCCAGCTCTTCACCCGCATCGCGGGCGAGGAGCGGATCAACTCCGAGCGCGAGGCCGCCCTCGACGTGGTCGCCGCCTGCGGTTTCCTCCCCCTGGCCATCCGCATCGCCGCCTCCCGCCTGGCCGCCCGCCGCACCTGGACGGTCTCCGTCCTGGCCGCCAAGCTCGCCGACGAACGCCGCCGCCTGGACGAGCTCCAGGCCGGCGACCTCGCGGTGAAGGCCACCTTCGAGCTCGGCTACGGCCAGCTGGAGCCCGCCCAGGCCCGCGCCTTCCGCCTCCTGGGCCTGGCGGACGGCCCCGACATCTCCCTGGCCGCCGCGGCCGCCCTGCTCAACCTGGACGCGCACGTCGCGGAGGACCTCCTGGAGGCCCTGGTCGACACCAGCCTCCTGGAGTCCGCGGCACCCGGCCGCTACCGCTACCACGACCTGGTGCGCCTCTACGCGCGTTCCTGCGCGGAGCGGGGCGAAGAGCCCCTGGAGGAGCGGGAGTCGGCGCTGTCGCGGCTGCTGGACTTCTACCTGGCGACGGCGGCGGGGGTGTACGCGCTGGAGCGGCCGGGGGACCGGGCTGTTGCCCACCTGGTGGACACCGAGCACCCGGGACTCGAATTCACGGACGGGCCGCAGGCCGTGGACTGGCTGTACAGCGAGGCCAATTCACTGCTCGCCTGCGCCCATCAGAGCGCGTCGAGCGGAATGCTCCAGCGAGCTGTCGACCTGCTCTGCGCGGCAAAGGACCTCGCCGAGTCGGGCGCGAACTCCCGCCAGTACGAAACCACCGCCGCGGCCCTGCGTGACGCGGCACGGGCCGCCGCCGACCCCCGCTCCGAGGCGCGGGCCCGCGCCTCGCTGTCGACCGTCTACCTCGTCTCCGGCCGTTTCACGCTGGCCGACGAGGAGGCACGGCACGCAATGGATCTGGCGGAGAGCACCAAGGACCCGATCCCCGCGTGCTGGGCACCCAACGACCGCGGCATCATCGCCTTCTACCAGGGCAGGCACGAAGAGGGCGAGAAGTTCCTGAAGGCAGCGATAGAGAACTACCGCGCGGACGGAAACCTGGTCGGCGAGGCATCCGCGCTGTGCAATCTCTCGCGCATCCACGTGAACATGAACCGCACCGCCAGCGCGGTCGAGCTCGCCCAGCAGGGCACGGCCATCTTCGACGGCATGGGACTCAGTCTCCGCACGGCCAACGGCCGCTTCGCGCTGGGCATCGCGCTCACTCAGGCCGGAAGGCCGTCCGACGCCCTGGAGGAGCTCGACGAGGCGCTGCGCGTGTTCCGGGGCAACCGGCAACGGCTCTGGGAAGGCTCGACCCACTTCCGGATCGCCGAGGCACACCTGGCCGACAAGCGCCCCGCGCAGGCGGCCCAGCACGCGGAGCAGGCCCTGGCCCTGCGGGTCATCGGAGGCGAATGGATGCGAGGCAACGTTCTGATCACCCTGGGACACGCCCTCGAACGCCTCGGTCAGATCGATCGGGCCCATGCATGCTGGACCGAAGCACTGGCCATCCATGAGCAGTTCGGAGCGGTGGAGGCGGACAAGGTCCGGGCACTCCTCAATCCGGTCAGTGCCGCCTGACGCACCGGTACGGGCCGAGAGCCGTCGGCGTTCATCGAACGTTTATCACCGCTCGTCAGTCTTAAGCCCATCGATCCGTCGTGTCGGGGGGCAGGCGGGTTGTACGGGGGACCACACCGCTAGGGTGAACGGCCCTGATATGCCCGTCCGGCAGCCCACGGGGGAGCAGCCGGACGGGCATCGCCGACCACGCAAGCAAGAACTTTGGGAGTTGACAGGCATGAGCGACGCATTGAAGCCGAAGACCGGTGCGACCACTCAGGAGAACCACGCCGGCAGCCCGGGCAGCGGTGCAGGCACCGTCAAGCCGCTGGAGAACCACGCCGGCAGCGTGACCGAGGACATCACGACCCTGGAGAACCACGCCGGCAGCACGCCGAAGGACCTCCTCAAGACGCAGGAGAACCACGCGGGTTCCGAGAAGGCCTGAACGTCACCCGACGGGGGAGCGGCCGCGGCGGCGCGGAGGGGGAGCCGTCGCGGCCGCTGCACGCCTGCGGACGCGGGGGGGGGGGGGGGGCGGGGGGGGGGGGGGCGGGGGGGGGGGGGGGGGCCCCCGGACACCCCGGGGGGGGGGGGGGGGGGCCGCCCCCCCGGCCCCCCCCCCCCCCGGGGGGGCGGGGCCCCCCCCCCCCCCGCCCCCCCCCCCCCCCCGCGTCCGCGTACCCGCCGAACACCCCGGGCGGGGCCGGTGGTCACAAGGGGCGGACGGTGAGGATCTGCTGGGCGTGGCCGACCGGCCCGTCGGCGTCGTGCAGGACGGTGCTGGTGACGCCCTGGCCGGTGGGGCCGAAGGTCACCGTGGTGTCGAGTCCCGTCCATCGGCCCTCGGGCCGGCGGTGCAGGTGGATGGTCAGGTCGACGTTGGGGAACATCCAGGCGGTCGGCGACTCGCGTACGGCGATGCCGTTGGCGGTGTCGACGAGCGCGATGTAGGACGCGAGGGGACTCGCGGTCTGCCCGGCGACGAGGTCCAGGGGTGTGGAGATCCAGGCGGTCGTACGGCCCGGCTGCGGTTCGGCGAGCGGGCGGACGTCGATGGAGGCGATGTAGCCGCCGGGCCAGACCTCGCTCATCGGCCAGGACCTGAGCTCCTGGGGAGGGGTGAGCCGGTCCTCGGCGCCTCCGGCGACGGAGGTGGTGTCGCCGGGGGCGAGGAGCCAGGCGCGGGCGCGTACGACGGGGCGGCCGGCGATCAGGGCAACGGCTTCGAGCAGTTCGATGGTGCGGCCGGGCCGGAGGGTCTCGACCCGGATCTCGCACTCGTCGAGGGCGAGCCGCCCGAGGATGTCGAAACTGATCCGGGACAGGACCGGCCGGCGGTCCGGGTCGCTGTCCGGGCCGCTGTCCGGGCGCGCGGCCAGGTGACGGTCCATGGCGTGGACGATGAGGCCGCCGAGCGGGCTGAAGTGCTGCTCGTCGGTGTCCCAGGCACCGCCCGCGTGGGCGGTGGGCTTGTAGCGGTGCTCGTCGATGGGCTCGTAGTAGCTGCCGATGTTCAACGTGTCGTTCCTCGGTCCGGTGGCTGGTGGGGCTCACTGAACGAAGACGCTACTTGCCGGGGCTACGTGGCCTGCGGCGGGCTGCCAGGACCGCGACGACGTCCGCCGCCGACCACCACCGACCGCTATACCCGCCCCCGCAGCTCCCCCTTCACCACCTTGCCGCTCGCGTTGCGCGGCAGTTCGGGCACGAACTCCACCGCTCTGGGGACCTTGTAGTTGGCCATCTCGCGGCGGGACCAGGCGATCAGGTCGTCGGCGGTCGTCGTCGCGCCGGGACGGCGCACCACGTAGGCCCTGCCGACCTCGCCGAGGCGGGGGTCGGGGACGCCGATGACCGCCACGTCGGCCACGTCGGGGTGCAGGCCGAGGAGTTGTTCTATCTCGGCCGGGTACGCGTTGAAGCCGCCGACTATGAACATGTCCTTGATCCGGTCGGTGATCCGGAGGTTGCCCGCCTCGTCGAGGACGCCCACGTCGCCGGTGTGGAGCCAGCCGTCGGGGGTGATCGCGGCGGCCGTGGTCTCCGGGTCCTCGAAGTAGCCCTGCATCACGTTGAAGCCGCGGACCAGCACCTCGCCGGGGCTGCCGGGGTCGGCCAGGACGCGGACCTCGGTGTCCGGGATCGCCCGGCCGGACGTCGAGGCGATCGTCTCGGCGGGGTCGCCACGGCGGCACATCGTGACGATGCCGCTCGCCTCGGAGAGGCCGTACGCGGTGAGGACCGTGGCGATGCCGAGCTCGTTGCGCAGCCGTTCCACCAGTTTCAGGGGGACCACCGCCGCGCCCGTCACCACCAGGCGCAGGGCGGAGAGGTCGTGGGTCGAGCGCGCGGGGTGGTCCAGGAGGGACTGGTGGAGGGTGGGCGGGCCGGGCAGCACCGAGATGCGTTCGGCGGCGATGTTGGCCAGGGCCGTGTCCACGTTGAAGACCGGCTGCGGGACCATCGTCGCGCCCCGCATCAGGCACGCGATGATGCCCGCCTTGTAGCCGAAGGTGTGGAAGAACGGGTTCACGATCAGATAGCGGTCCCCCTCGCGCAGGTCCGCGAGCTCGCTCCAGATCGCGTAGCAGCGCAGGGTCTGGGCATGGGTGATGACCGCGCCCTTGGGCCGGCCCGTGGTGCCCGAGGTGTAGATGATGTCGGAGGGGGCCGAGGAGGCGATCGCGTCGGCCCGGGTTCGCACCTCGGCCCCGGGCACCTTCTCCCCCGCCGCGAGGAAGTCCTTCCAGGTGACGTAGTCGTCGGGGGCGGAGTCGGCGAGCACCACCACCCGCTCCAGGTGCGGGAGCCGCACGTCCGCCCGGCGCAACGACGCCACGTACGACGTGCCGAGGAAGGTGCCCGTGACGAAGAGGAGCTTCGCCCGGCTGCGCTGCAGGATGTACGCCGCCTCGCTGCCCTTGAAGCGGGTGTTGAGGGGGACGAGGACCGCGCCGGCCGTCACCGCCCCCAGCGCGGAGACGATCCAGTCCAGGGTGTTCGGGGCCCAGACCGCGACCCGGTCCCCCGGCTCCACGCCCGAGGCGATGCACGCCGCGGCGGCCCGCTCCACGCGCTCGCCGAGTTCGGCGTACGAGACCCGGGTGCGGCCCTCGACGACCGCCTCCCGGTCCCCGTACCGTCGCGCCGCCGCCCGGATCAGCCTCGGGATGCTGCCCCACTCCTCGTCACCGCGCATCTTTAGCCCTCCTGACGCAGTAGCTGACTATCCGTCAGATTAGCTGTAGCCTCAGCCGCTGTCAGCAGTCATGACGGCCTGGGAGGTGCGGTGACGGCACTCAAGGACGCGACGGCGATAGCCGGCATAGGACAGACGGCCTTCGCGAAACAACTGCCGGAATCCGAGAAGACCTTGGCCTGCCGGGCCATCGTCGCGGCGCTCGACGACGCGGGCATCGCCGCGTCGGAGGTGGACGGATTCGCCTCGTACACGATGGAGGAGACCGATGAGGTGGAGATCGCCAAGGCCATCGGGGCCGGCGACGTCACCTTCTTCAGCAAGGTGGGGTACGGGGGCGGCGGCTCCTGCGCGACGATCGCGCACCTCGCCGCCGCCGTGGCGACCGGGCAGGCGAGCGTCGGTGTCGCCTGGCGGTCGCGGAAGCGGGGGTCGGGACCGCGGCCCTGGAAGAACACCGCCGTGCAACTGCCCACCCCAGCCCAGTGGACCCGCCCGTACGGGCTGCTGCGGCCGGCCGACGAGATCGGGATGCTGGCGCGGCGGTACATGCACGAGTACGGGGCGACCCGCGACCACCTCTTCAACGTCGCCCTCGCCTGCCGCAACCGGGCCAACCAGAACCCGGACGCGATGATGTACGAACGGCCGCTGACCCGCGACATGTATATGACCTCGCGCTGGATCAGTGATCCGCTCTGCCTCTTCGACAACTGCCTGGAGACGGACGGGGCGCTGGCCTGCGTGATCGTCTCCGCCGAGCGGGCCCGCGACTGCCGGCAGAAGCCCGTCTACATCCACTCCGTCGCCCAGGGGCTGCCCGCCCAGCACCACGGGATGGTCAACTACTGGAACGACGACCCGCTCAGCGGACCCGCCTGGACGGCCGCCCGGCAGCTGTGGAAGCAGGCCGACTTCGGCCCGGACGATGTCGATGTGGCCCAGATCTACGACGCGTTCACCCCGCTCATCCCGCTCTCCCTGGAGGGCTACGGCTTCTGCGGGCGCGGCGAGGGCGCCGCGTTCACCGAGGGCGGGGCGCTGGAGAGCGGCGGGCGGCTGCCCATCAACACCGGGGGCGGCGGGCTCAGCGAAGCGTATGTGCACGGCTTCAACCTGATCAACGAGGGCGTCAAGCAGCTGCGCGGCGTCTCCACCGCCCAGGTCCCGGACGCCGGGACGTGCCTGGTCACCGCCGGGGAGGGCGTTCCCACATCCGCCGTACTGCTGAGGAGCTGAGGGAGTTGACCGGGATGGACGGACTGCTGCTGCCCGTCGTGGACGAGGACGGCGCCCCCTTCTGGGAGTACGCGGCCCGCGGTGAACTCCGCGTCCAGGCGTGCGCCGCCCCCGAGTGCGGACGGCTGCGCTTCCCGCCGCGGCCGTGCTGCCCGCACTGCCAGTCCTTCGAGAGCGAGTGGCGGCCGGTGAGCGGACGCGGCCGCATCTGGTCCTACGTACGGCCGCATCCGCCGCTGCTGCCCGCGTACGCCGCGCAGGCCCCGTACAACGCGGTGGTGGTCGAGCTGGCGGACGCCCCGCAGATCCGGCTGGTGGGGAACGTGGTGAGCGGTCCGGACGCGCCGCTGGACTCGGTCGATCCGGAGCGGCTGCGGATCGGTGCACCGGTGCGGGCGGTGTTCTGCCCGGCCGGTTCCGGGGTCACGCTGGTGCGCTGGCTGCTGGAGAGGTGACGGGCGATGGCGCTGCGCACGGAGACGGACAAGGAGACCGGGGTCGCGCTCGTCACCCTCGACCGGCCCGCGAAGCACAACGCGATCGACCTGGCCACGGCCGCCGAACTGGCGGCCGCCTGGCGGGCGTTCCGCTTCGACGGCGGGGTTCGGGCGGTGGTCCTCACCGGTGCGGGCGGCCGGGCCTTCTGCACCGGGATCGACCGGGGCGTGGACGTGCCGCAGCCCTCGTCCCCGTACACGATCGACGATCCGCTGCTCGCGATCGGGCCGAAGGCGAACGACCTGTGGAAGCCGGTGATCGCGGCCGTGGAGGGGATGGCCTGCGGCGGGGCGTTCTATCTGCTGGGCGAGTCGGAGTTCGTGATCGCGTCCGAGGAGGCGACGTTCTTCGACCCGCACACGACGTACGGCATGGTCAGCGCGTTCGAGGCGATCTCGATGGCGCAGCGGATGCCGTTCGGCGAGGTGGCCCGGATGTCACTGATGGGGACGGCGGAACGGGTCTCGGCCCGCCGCGCGTACGAGACCGGCCTGGTCAGCGAGTTGACGGCGCCCGGCGGCGCGGTGGACGCGGCGCTGCGGGCGGCGGCCGTGATCGCCTCGTACCCGACCGGGGCGGTGCAGGGGACGGTACGGGCGGTGTGGTCCGCGCGGGAGGCGGCCAGGGCGCAGGCCATGGCCCACGCCCCGCACCTCGTCGCACTCGGCAATCTGCCGCCGGAGCGGCAGGCCGAACTGTTCCGGGGGCGGGGCGCGGGCGAGTTCCGGACGCGCTGACGGGCCTGACGGAGGGTCAGTAGCTCAGCTCGGCGTCCACGCGGCAGTTCTTCACCTTGGAGACCTTGCGCGGGTTGTCCATCCGCACGGTGACGGTCTTGGTCTCGCCGCCCTCGGCGTCCACGGTCGCGTCACCGGTGTCGACGGTGTTGCCGCGTGCGTCGAGGAAGGTCACATCGACCTCGTAGGTGTGCGAGCCGGTGGCACCGGCGTCGGCGGTGAGCCTCACGGTGGAGGTGGTGACGGCCTTGCGCTTGCCCTTGCGGGGCTGGGCGCAGCGGACGACGTACGCCTGGGGCCCGTCGGACGCCGTGGCGGTCGGTGTCGGGGTGCCGTAGTCGGTGGAGCCGGAGGAGCTGCTCGACGAGTCGTAGTCATCGTCGTCGTAGTCGCTGCTGTTGTAACCGTTGTTGCTCTTCTTGGAGTTGGAGCAGCCGCCGCCGCTGCTCGACCCGCTGCTCTTGCTCTTTCCGCTGCGGCCGCCGTGGCTGGAGGTCGAGAAGCCGGTGAGTGCGAGCACCACCACGACCAGTACCGCGGAAAGCTTTATGTGCCGCCGCATCATCGATGCAGCCCCCCTTGTGTTGTTGTCCGTCTCTGCAGTTGTCGAACGACCGTGCGTCACGCTAGCGCAAGGTGCGAGGGGGAAGGGCCGGGCGTAGCGTCGAGGCCTAGAGCGGTGCAGAGCTGTGACGCCGGTCCGTGGCACGCAGGAGGCCGATGATGATCCGCAACGTCCTCGGCTCTGTGCTCGCTCTCGTCGGAGCGGCGGCCGCCGTGCTGAGCCCCTTCCGTGACTGGTACGACGGTCGCCCCGGGCGTGATTACCGGGTCGCGGAGCTGTTCTCCGGAATCAGCGCGAGCCGGTCCGGACCGCTGGACTCGATCCTGCTCGCATTTCTCTTCGCCGCGCTGCTGACGGTGGCCGGTGTGGTGCTGCGGTCTCGGCTGCTGGTGGCGGCGGCGGGTGTGGTGGTGCTCGGGTTCACCGTGCTGTGGATGGTGCGCCAGGGGGAGTGGGTGGGCAGTCTGGCGATCGCGGGCGACGGTTCCGGGCTGGGGTGGGGCGTGGCCGAGGCCGCGGCGGGCGGGGTGCTGCTGCTGTTGGGCGCGGCGGTGATGCCGGGGCGGCACGGGGCCGGACGCCGGCTCGCCCGCAAGCGGCGCGACCAGACGTACACGGCGCCCGGCTCGGAGCACCCGGACACCTGGCCGCCGACGCAGGAGCCGGGGCCGTCCGTGCAGACGAGCACCCTGCCGGAGCCCGAGCCGGAGCTGTACACGGGGCCCGATCCGGCGGAACGGCACGGTCCGGGCCCGGGCCCTGCCACGGGCGGCCGGGACACGGCCCCGTATCCCGTCGCGCCGGACGAGGCCCCGGACAAGGCCCCGGATGCGGACGGGCGCCCGAACGGCTGAGGCCCTCCGGGCCCGGGGTTCCGTCCTCAAACGCCGGACGGGCCGGGTTTCGCCGCGGCCCGGTCCGCGTCCCGGCCTGGTCCCGGACGGGCCGGGTTTCGCTGCGGCCCGGCCCACGTCCCGGACGGGCCGGATCTCGGTGCGCTACGCCCTGGCCCGGCTGCCCGTGCCCGTTCCCTTCAGCGCGTCCAGCGCGTACACGCAGCGGTCCTTGCTGCACGCGTACACGACACCGCCCTGCGCCACCGGCGAACCCGTGATCTCGCCGCCGGTCGCCAGCTTCCAGCGGAGCTGCCCGCCCGCCGCGTCCAGGGTGTACAGGACGTGGTCGGCGGAGCCGAAGTGGACCCGGCCGTCGGCGACCACCGGGGCACCCACCACCTCGCCGCCCGCCGCGAACCGCCACTTCGGGGTGCCGGTGACCGCGTCGAGCGTGTACAGCGCGCTGCCGCTGCCGACATGGACGTTCCCGGCCGTCACCAGCACCGGTTCGATCGACTGGCGGGCCTCCGTGGCGATGCGCCAGCGGTCCTTGCCGGTCGAGGCGTCGATCGCGTACACCGTGCCGAGGTAGTCGGCGAGGTACACCCCGCCGCCGGTGACGGCGGGGCCCGGCGCGAACGCGGGCGGGGAGAGGAAGACCGCGGGCGACTCGAAGTGCCAGCGCACATGGCCGGACACGGTCTCCACGGCGAGGACCCGGGCCCCCGCGCTGACGTAGACGAAGCCGTCCGGCGCCGCGGTCACCCGGACCGGCACCCCGCCGCAGGAGGCGGCGTCGCCGATGGGGTACGACCAGCGCTCGATGCCGGTACGGGAGTCGACGGCGCGCAGCCGGGCGTCCTGCCAGAGGTAGACCGTGCCGTCGTGGATCGCGGGCCCGGCCTCCGCCGTCTCGAAGTCGGTCTGGACGCCGCCGCTCTCCCACAGCTTCTCGCCGGTGGACGCCTCCCACGCCTGGACGCCGCCGCCCCGGGTGCCGGTGACGACGGTGCCGCGGTCGGCCTTGAGGGAGTACACCCAGGCGTCCGTCTGGAGCCGCCACTGCTCGGCGCCGGTGGTCGCGTCCAGGGCGTACAGGGACGGCCCGTCGGAGGCGTGGATGCGGCCGCCCTCGACGGCCATCGCCCAGGCCACGTCGCGGGTCTTGAACTGGCGCCGCCCGTTGCCCACGTCCAGGGCGTGCACCTCGAAGGACGTGACGTAGAGGAGGTCCCCGGCGACGACAGGTGTCCCCCAGACGTCGTTGGACATCCGGAACCGCCAGGGCCGCCAGCGGTCCGGGCCCGGCGGCGGCTCCGGCGGCTGCGCGGGGCCGGGCACGGGCACGGCGGGCACGGGCGGGGCGGAGCCGTTCACTCCGGCGGGCGGGCGCACCCAGCCGGTCGCGGGGCCCGCGTCCGCGGTGGCCGTGGCGGTGGCCCGTACGTCCTGGGCCCGCGGGCCGGGGCCGATCGGCACCTTCGCGCCGGGCAGCCGCACCGGACCGCCCGCGTCGGACGCGGGCACCGGTTCGGGGGCCTGCGGGCGAGGGTCGGGTGTCTGGGGGCGCGGATCGGAAACCTGCGGGCGCGGATCGGTGTTGGCGCGCCAGCCGGGGTCGACGCCCGGCGGCGGTCCGGGCGGCGGGCCCGGCGGCTGGACCGGGCCGGGTCCCACGGGCCTGCGGCCACCGCGGCGCTGCTCGATCATCGCGGTGGCGGAGGTCGGCAGCCAGGCCGAGGCGGTGCCGCTGTCGTCGCTGCCGGAGGCGAAGAGGTGCGGGGCGAGCTGGGCCTGGAGGTCGGCGGGGGTGGGCCGCAGTCCGGCGTCCATCTGCATGCAGGACTCGATCAGCGGCCGCAGCTCGCCGGGCAGGCCCTCCAGGTCGGGGCCCTCGCGCAGCAGCATGAAGACCGTCTCGACGGGGTTGGCGCCGTGGAAGGGCGCGTGGCCGGTGGCGGCGAAGACGAGGGTGGAGCCGAGCGAGAAGATGTCGCTGGCGCCGGTGACGCTGCGGGAGTCCCTGGCCTGCTCCGGCGACATGTAGGCGGGCGTGCCGACGGCGACGTTGGTCATGGTCAGCCGGGTGTTGGAGACCCCGGACGCGATCCCGAAGTCGATCACCCGGGGGCCGTCCTCGACGACGAGCACGTTCGACGGCTTCATGTCGCGGTGGACCAGACCCGCGCCGTGGATCGACTGGAGCGCCTCGGCGATACCGGCGGCCAGCCAGCGCACCGCCTGGACGGGCATGGGCCCGCACTCGCTCACTATCTCTTCCAGCGAGGGGGCCGGCACATAGGCGGTGGCCAGCCACGGCACGGCCGCGCGCGGGTCCGCGTCCACCACCGCCGCCGTGTAGAAGCCGCTGACTGCGCGGGCGGCCTCCACCTCGCGCGTGAACCGGACCCGGAACAACTGGTCCTCGGCGAGCTCCGTACGGACCGTCTTGATCGCCACGCGCCGGCCCGAAGCCGAGCGGGCGAGATAGACCAGCCCCATGCCGCCGGCACCGAGCCGTCCCAGCACCTCGAACGGGCCGATCCGCCTCGGGTCGTGCTGCGTCAGCTGCTCCACCACTTGCCCTGCCACCTCCCCGTACGAGCCTCAGGAACAGAAGCCCGCGAAAACCCGCCCTGTACGGCGTCTCACCACTGGGCACCACCCGGCGGTGCGCACCCCCGATTCTTCCTGGCTGAGGCCCTGGTTGCGAACCCGGGGGCGGATCGGGGTGTCACAGCTCACTCTGCCCCGTTCTCGGACACAGGGGGCTGAAGTACGGCGAACACGGCGCCCTGATCGTCCTGGAGGACGGCCATCCGCCCGTACGGGATGTCGAAGGGCGGTGCGGAGATGCGGCCGCCGAGGCGTACGGCGTTCCCGGCGGCGCGGTTGCAGTCCTCGACGGCGAAGTAGCTGAGGAAGTAACTGGGCAACTCCGCCGGGAACGCGTCGGTGATGACGCTGCGGCCGCCGACCGCGGTGTCCGGACCGGGCTCGGTGCCCGCCGGGGACCACATACGGAAGCCCGACGGCTCCGCCTCGTCCGCGCCGGATTCGCCGGAGTCGTCAGGTGCTACGCCGGAGCCGTCGAGGTCGGCGCCCCGGGAGAGGTCGGCACCTTCGGAGAGGTCGGTGCCCTGGGGAAGGTCGGTGCCCTGGAAGCCGAAGACCTCCTCGTAGAAGGCGTCCACCCGGTCCTTCTGCCGGGTGCAGACCTCGGTCCAGCAGAAGGAGCCGGGTTCGTTCTGCTTCTGGAATCCCTCGCGGTCACCGGCCTGCCAGAGTCCGAAGACCGCTCCGCCGGGATCGGCCGCCTGGGCGAGCACCCCGGCCCGGCCGGCCCGGACCGGCTCGGTGATCACCTGGCCGCCCGCCTCCCTGATCCGGGCGACGGACGCGGCGATGTCGTCGGTGGAGAAGTAGATCCCCCAGGCGGTGGGCATCCGGCCGTCCTTCTTGGCGGCGAGCGCGGCGACGAGCTTGCCGCCGCTGTAGGCGTCCGCGTACCGCCCTTCGCCGTACGGCCCTTCACCGTGCGGCCCTTCACCGGCCCGGAAGGTCCAGCCGAACAGCTCGCCGTAGAAGCGCTTGCCCGCTTCCAGATCGGGCAGCTGCACATCCACCCAGCACGGCGCAGATCGCGCGAATGCGGCCATGGGCCCGGGTCCTTCCGTGATCCCGCGTCGTTCACGGGTCGTGACAGTGACACTCGTCACAGCAAACGTAACCACGCATCGCTCGCACCGCGCCCCGACCCCTCAATATCGAACTCGTTTTCGAAGAATCTCGATGGAAGCGTTCCATGCCCGCGGCATCACGGAAAGTTATCCACGGAAGTTATCCACAGGCTGTTGATAAGACTTATCGCTCTGTGGGGCGCATGCGTCGAAATCCGGCCACTCCCCCCGCCGTGCCTGCGGTGATCCCCATTTGCAGTCGGCCGAATCGCGCTCGGATCACCCCTCGGTAAGCTGACGGCATGACAGGACAAGTGCGCACCGTCGACGGCCGCGTGGCCGGTCGACGCGGACAGGCGACGCGGCAGAAGCTGCTCGACTGCCTCAGCGAGATGCTCAGCTCCTCGCCGTACCGGGACGTCAAAGTCATCGACGTCGCCCGGAAGGCGGGGACTTCACCCGCGACCTTCTACCAATACTTCCCCGACGTCGAGGGCGCCGTCCTCGAAATCGCCGAGGAAATGGCCAAGGAGGGCGCCGGGCTGACCGAACTGGTCGCCGGCCGCTCCTGGGTCGGCAAGGCCGGCTGGCAGACGGCCGAGGAACTCGTCGAGGGATTCCTCGACTTCTGGCGGCATCACGACGCGATCCTGCGCGTGGTCGACCTCGGTGCGGCCGAGGGCGACAAGCGGTTCTACAAGATCCGCATGAAGATCCTGAACTCGGTCACCAACTCGCTCACCGACTCGGTGAAGGAGCTCCAGGCCAAGGGCAAGGTCGACAAGGAGGTCAGCGCCGCCGCGATGGCGGGCTCGCTGGTCGCGATGCTGGCCGCCGTCGCCTCGCACCAGAAGGGCTTCACGACCTGGGGTGTGAAGCAGGCCGAACTCAAGCCGAACCTCGCCCTGTTGGTGCACCTGGGCATCACCGGAAGGAAGCCCACGAGGTAGCACAGGCGCCGACGGCCCCTCCCCCACCGGGTTTCGCGCGGCCGTCCCGGGCGCCCCAGGTCCTGTCTCACCGACGGCGGGCCACGCATGTGGTCCGCCGTCGGTGCACCCGGACCGTTCTCACGACGCCCGGACCTTCCCCCACTGCCGGTACCCACCGGTACCCCCGGCATCAGGGCGCGGCGTCACCCCTCTCGCGCAGCCTGAAGAGCCGGATCTCCCGCTCCACCCGCGCCTGGTAAGTCGCGTACGGCGGCCAGAACTTCAGCGCCGCCCGCCACACCTCTTCCCGTTCCTCGCCCTCCAGCAGCGTGGCGCGCACCGGAACTTCCCGCCCCTGCCAGTTGACGACCGCCTTGTCGGGACCGGCCAGCAGATTCGCGGTCCAGGCCGGATGCCCCGTACGGCCGAAGTTGCTGCCGACCAGGATCCAGCTCTGCTCCGTCCCCTTCTCGGGCATACAGGCCAGCGGAGTGGTTCTGAGCTGCCCGCTCCGCGCCCCCGGCACCGTCAGGATCAGCCCCGGCAGCATCCGGGAGCTGAGCAGCACCTTGCCGCGCGTGAGCCGGTGCACCGCACGGTCCATGGCGGGCACGACATGCGGGGCGACCTTCGCGAACGCGCGGGTGGAGGAGACCTTCTGGATCAGCCGGATGCCGGGCGCCATCAGACCGCCACCCGCTCGGACGAGGCGGCCGGAGCGGACGGGCCGGCCGGGGCGGACGGGGCCGGTCCCGCGAACAGCCCGGCCAGCTGCGCCGCGTGGTCCCGGAGCCGGTGGACGGGGCCGAAGAGCAGTTCGTCGGCGGCGGCCCGTTTGAAGTACAGGTGCGCCTCGTGCTCCCAGGTGAAGCCGAGTCCGCCGTGCAGCTGGACGGCCTCGGCGGTGGTGATCCGGAGCGCCTCCAGGGCCTGGGCCAGGGCGAGCCCCCCGGCATCGGCCGGGTCCCAGGCCGCGTAGTACGCGGCGGAACGGGCCGCCTGCACCTGTACGTAGAGATCCGCCAGGCGGTGCTTCACGGCCTGGAAGGAGCCGATCGCCCGGCCGAACTGCTCGCGCGCCTTGACGTACTCGACCGTCCGCTCCAGCGCGCTGCCCGCCGCCCCCACCGCCTGGGCGGCGAGCAGCGCGGCGACCGGGTGTCCGGCCGAGGCGAGTGCGCCGGTCACGTCGGCGGTGTCGTCGGCGCCGAGGAGTTCGGCCTCGGTGTCGCGGAGTTCGATCCGGGCCAGCGGGCGGGTCTCGTCGAGCGAGGTCCGGCGGGCGCGGACGACTCCGGCCGCCGTGTCCGGGCGGACCAGGAAGAGGAGCGTGCGGCTGCGCGGGAAGCCCCCGGCGTGGGCCGCGACCAGGAGCAGTTCGGCGCTGTGCCCGTCGAGGACCTGCGCGGCCTCCCCGTACAGCCGCCAGCCCCCGTCCCCGGCGCCCGGCCTGGCCTGCACGCCGCCCGCCCGGCCGCCGCCCGCCCAGGAGCCGTCGGTGGGGTCGCCGGTGAGGCCGAGGGCGGTGGCGAGCGAGCCGCCGGGAACGGCCAGGGTCGCGGTCAGTTCACCGGCCGCGATGCGGGGCAGCAGGGCGGTGCGCTGGGCGTCGGTGCCGAGGGCGGCGATCAGGGGCGCGGCGAGCACGGCGGTGGCGATCAGCGGCGAGGGCAGCAGGGCGCGGCCGGTCTCCTCGCAGGCGACGGCGAGCTCGGTGAGGCCGCAGCCGACGCCCCCGTACTCCTGCGGGAGCGCGAGTCCGGGCAGCCCGAGGTCCTGGGCGAGCCTTCGCCACAGGGCCGCGTCGTACCCGTCGGCGGTCCGTACGGCGCTCCTGACGTCGTCGGGTGCGCAGTGTTCGGCGAGCAGTTCGCGCAAGGTGCGGCGGATCTCGTCCTGTTCCGCGGTGAAGGCGGCATCCATCGTCGGACTCCTTCCCCTCGGAGGCCTCCGGCCTCCGATCTGACGGTGCGTCATGCTAGGGGCGAATTCACCAGATGCCCAGAGTCGCGCACGGGAGGGAGCCGGAAGATCCCCACCCCGCCGGACGGTCCCCCGTCACGCAGATCTGATGTACCGTCAGATTCATGCCTTCTTCCCACCGCAAGGTCGCTGTCGTCGGCATATCCCTCGCCGACTGCGGGCGCGTCGACACGGCCACGCCGTACGCCCTGCACGCCCAGGCCGCCCGCCGGGCGCTGGCCGATTCGGGGCTGGAGAGGTCCGTCGTCGACGGTTTCGCCTCCGCCGGACTCGGCACGCTCGCCCCGGTCGAGGTCGCCGAGTACCTGGGCCTGAAGCCCACCTGGGTGGACTCCACCTCGGTCGGCGGCTCGACCTGGGAGGTGATGGCGGCCCACGCGGCGGAAGCCATCGCGGCGGGACGCGCCAACGCCGTGCTGCTGGTGTACGGGTCGACGGCGCGCGCGGACATCAAGGCGGGCCGGCGGACCTCCAACCTCTCCTTCGGTGCGCGCGGCCCGCTCCAGTTCGAAGTGCCCTACGGGCATTCGCTGATCGCCAAGTACGCGATGGCCGCCCGCCGCCACATGCACGAGTACGGGACGACCCTGGAGCAGCTCGCCGAGGTCGCGGTCCAGGCGCGGGCGAACGCGGCGGCCAACCCGGACGCGATGTTCCGGGACCCGGTCACGGTGGACGACGTGCTGTCGGGGCCGATGATCGCGGACCCGTTCACCAAACTGCACTGCTGCATCCGCAGCGACGGCGGCTGCGCGGTGCTGCTGGCCGCCGAGGAGTACGTACCGGACACGGCGAAGGCGCCGGTGTGGATCCTCGGCACGGGCGAGCACGTCTCGCACTCCACCATGTCGGAGTGGGACGACTTCACGGTCTCCCCGGCGGCGGTCTCGGGCCGGCTGGCGTTCGAGCGGGCCGGGGTGCGGCCCTCGGACATCGACCTCGCCGAGATCTACGACGCGTTCACCTACATGACCCTGGTGACGCTGGAGGACCTGGGTTTCTGCGCGAAGGGCGAGGGCGGCGCGTTCGTGGAGAAGGGCCGGACCGGGCTGACCGGCGAGCTCCCGGTGAACACCGACGGCGGCGGCCTGTCCGCCTGCCACCCCGGGATGCGCGGGCTGTTCCTGCTGGTGGAGGCGGTACGCCAGCTCCGCGGCGAGGCGGGCGAACGCCAGGTGCGCAAGGCCGGCGGCCGGCTACCGGAACTGGCGGTGGCCTCGGGCACGGGCGGCTGGTTCTGCTCCTCGGGGACGGTGGTGCTGGGGCGGGGGTGAGGGTGCAGCTCCGCGGCCGGGGCGGTCACACCGGGACGACGGTGAGCGCGCCCTCCAGCCCCTTGAAGTCGGCCGCGTTGCGCGTGTAGAGCGGCAGCCCCCTGACCGAGGCGATGGACGCGATCATCAGGTCCATGCGCCGGGGCCGGGGATCACGCCGGGCGGCGATCACCAGCGCCACCAGGCTCCCATAACGGGCGGCGGCGTCGCCGTCGAAGGGAAGCGGCTCGAAGTCGGCGACCGCGGCGCCGAGTTTCTCCATCCGGGCCACCCGCACGCCGGGATCCCGGGCCATCGCCACACCCTGCTGGAGCTCGGCCATCGTCACGGCGGTGAGCGCCGGGAGGACCGGCAGATCCTCGGCACGCAGCAGATCGAGGTCGATGTACGTGCAGGTGTCGAGCACGCCCACGGCATGTCGTTCAGCCACGCTCGCGCTCCCACGGGTCGTCGTCCCCGACCCGGTCCTCGGCTCCGAAGAGCGCATCGGCCTCGCGGCGCATCTGCTCGCCGTCCACACGGGGCAGCCGGCGGTGCCTGGCAACCAGCTCTTCGGAGCTCAGCTGCCGTTTCCGGGTCAGCGGCCGCAGTTCGGCGACCTCTATTCCGTTGCGGGTGATGTGAAAGACCTCGCCCGCCTCCACGGCGTTCATGACTTCGGCGGAGTTGTTCCGGAACTCGCGCTGGGTGATGGTCTTCATGCCACCAGGGTAGCCCTGCGTGTCCCGCTGCGCTACAGCGATCGTCTCGTCCGCCCCGTACGGTGCTGTGCGCTGCAATGGGGGCATGACCGACGCACACCAGAGCTTCCTGGACCTCCTCCATGCCCAGCGCGTCTGGGACGTGGAGCTCCCCGGCTTCGACCCGGCCGCCGCGCCCCCGGACCCGCTCCCTCTCTTCCGCAGCTGGTTCGCCGAGGCGGTGGACGCCGGGCAGGTGGAGCCGCACACCATGTCGCTGGCCACCGTGGACGCCGAGGGCCGCCCCGATGTGCGGACGGTGATGCTGCACGACGCGGACGAGCGCGGCTGGCACTTCGCCACCCATCGCACCAGTGCGAAGGGCCGCCAGCTCGCCGCCCGGCCGTATGCGGCGCTCGGCTTCTACTGGCCGGTGCAGGGCCGCCAGGTACGGGTGCGGGGGCCGGTCACCGCTTGCGCACCCGACGAGAGCCTGGCCGATCTGCACGCCCGCTCGACCGGCGCGCTCGCATCCGCGCTGACCGGGTCGCAGAGCGAGGTGCTGGGCTCGCTGGAGGAGCTGACCCGCACCGCCGACGCCGCCTGGGAACGGGCACGGGCCGAGCCGGACGCGGAGGTGACGAGCTGGACCCGGTACGTGGCCGAGGCCCGGGAGGTCGAGTTCTTCCAGGGCGACGCGGCGCGCCGGCACGTACGGCTGCGCTACCGCAGGCAGGACGCGGCCGGGAACGACGCGGCCTGGACCCGGGAGCTGCTCTGGCCGTGAGGCCCGCGCCCCGCCCGTACCCATGCCGGCCCGGCCCGCGCACGCCGTACCCGTGCGGTACCTGCCGCACGGGCACGGGCGGCGGTCCGTCAGTCCAGGGCGATCGCCTGCACCGGGCAGACCCGGACGGCCTCCTTCACCGTGGCACCGTCGAGGGCCTCCTCGTAGCCGGGCAGCAGTTCGCTGAACCCGTCGTCGTCCTGGGTGAAAACCTTCGGCGCGGTGAGCGCGCACTGGCCCGCACCGATGCACCGGTCCTTGTCGATACTGATCCGCATTCCGGCAGATCCTTCCGCTCGCATTCCGATCACCATGTTCCGATCAGCATGTTTCGATCAACACGTTTCGATCACCAGGTCACGGGCAGTTCGAGCAGCCCCTGAATGGTGTCACCGGGCTTGAACGGGATTTCTTCCGCGGGTACCGCGAGCCGCAGACCGGGAAGGCGGTCGAAAAGCGCGGGCAGCGCGATCTCCAGCTCGGCCCGTGCCAGATTCTGGCCCAGGCACTGATGGATTCCGAACCCGAAAGCGACGTGATTGCGCGCGTTCCGGCCGAGGTCCAGCTCGTCCGGTGACGGATAAACGGCCTCGTCCCGGTTGATCACCGCCGTGGTCAGGATGACACCGTCCCCCGCGTGAATGGTCACCCCGCCGATCTCGATGTCCTCGACGGCCACCCGGGAAATCCCGTCGGCGATGGACAGGAAGCGAAGCAGTTCCTCGACCGCCGAACCCATCAGCCCCTCGGACTCACGCATCCGGGCCAGCTGATCGGGATGCTGGAGCAGTGTGAACGTACCGAGCGAGATCATGTTCGCGGTCGTCTCGTGCCCGGCGACGAGCAGGATCTGGGCCAGCCGGACCAGCTCGTCGTGGTCCACACCCCCGGTCTCCAGCTGCTTGACGATGAGCTCGTCCAGCAGCCCTTCGCCCGGGGCGGCCCGCTTCTGCTCGATCAGCACCCGGAAGTAGTCGTCCAGCTCGTCCCGCGCCGCCTCGACATCCGCGGCCGCCGGACCGCGGAGCAGCTTGCGCGACTGCGCCTCGAAGAACTCATGGTCCTCGTAGGGCACCCCGAGCAGGGCGCAGATGACCATGGACGGTACGGGCAGGGCGAAGGCGTCGACCAGATCGGTCGGCGGGCCCTGCTCGGCCATCGCGTCGAGCAGCCGGTCCACGGTCTCCTGGATCTGCGGCCGGAGCGCGGCCGTCCGCTTGACCGTGAAGCTCGGGATCAGCATCCGGCGCTGGGCGTTGTGCTCCGGGTCGTCGACCCCGAGCAGTTCGACGCGGCGCAGGGTGCTCGCGGCCAGCCGCTCGGCGAAGAACGGGAACGCGGGGTTCTCCCGGTCGGACGAGAGCCTCTGGTCCACCAGGAGCGAACGCGCCTCGGCGTGCCCGGTCACCAGCCACACCATGCGGCCGTCGAAGAGTTCGGCGGGAGACACGGGCCGCTGCCCCCGGTGCTCGCGATATCCCGTCGGCGGGTTGTAGGGACAGGTGCGGTTCTGCGGAAAGGAGACGGTCTCGGCATCTGCCATTGCGGACCTCGCAAAGAGAGGGGGGAATCCTGTCGATCTCCCGCCACTAGATGCCTCGGGCACCTAATGGGTCTAGGTGATGTTCGGCCAAATGTCCTCGGGAAGATCCATTCTCCGCCCGCCTGACCGGGTGGGCATTTCGAGCCACCCGATCGCCTCCGTGCTCCTTTCGAAAGGAGCAATATGGAAGGCATCAGGCGGACTGGAGGCGAAAATGAGCCGAACCCTTTCCCGTGCCGGCGCGCATCCCCGTTCCCGTTACGCCCCCGACAGCGGGCTGACCACACGCATGGTCGGCACCATGTTCCTGATCGGCCTGCTGTACGTGGTGCTCGTGGGCGTGCTGCTCGCCGTGCTGCGCGGCGCCTGGCCGATCATTCTGATCCTCGTCGGTGGCATGTTCATCGCGCAGTTCTGGTTCAGCGACCGCATCGCGGCGTTCAGCATGGGCGCCCGTGAGGTCACCCCGGAGGAGGCGCCCGAGCTGCACGGTGCCGTCGACCGGATCTGCGCCCTTGCCGACATGCCGAAACCACGCGTGGCGATCGCCCGGAGCGACGTACCGAACGCCTTCGCGACGGGCCGCAGCGAGAAGACCGCCCTCGTCTGCGCCACCACCGGTCTGCTGCGCAGACTCGATCCCCCGGAGCTGGAGGGTGTGCTCGCGCACGAGATGTCGCACGTCGCGCACCGCGATGTCGCCGTCATGACGATCGCCTCGTTCCTCGGCGTGCTCGCCGGCGTCATCACCCGCGTCGCCCTGTGGGGCGGGCTCTCCCGCAACAGCCGCAGCAATGACCCAGTCGGCATCGCGATCATGCTGATCCCGCTGGTCAGCGCGGTCGTGTACGCCCTGAGCTTCCTGCTGACCCGGCTGCTCTCCCGCTACCGCGAGCTCTCCGCCGACCGCACCGCCGCCCTGCTCACCGGTCGCCCCTCCGCGCTCGCCTCCGCCCTCACGAAGGTGAGCGGCCAGATGGCCCGTATCCCGACCGAGGACCTGCGCAAGGCGGAGCCGTACAACGCCTTCTACTTCGTCCCCGCGTTCTCCTCCAAGGAGAGCCTGAGCCGGCTGCTCTCCTCCCACCCGACCCTCGAACAGCGCCTCGACCAGCTGGCCCGCATCTCCGCCGACCTCGCCCGTCCGTGAGCAACGCCCGATGCGACGCCGATACGGCACCCGAAGCGACGCCCGGAGGAACGCCCCATGGGTCTTCTCGACACCATCCTCGGCCGCAGCAAGCCGGTCCGCCCCGACCTCGACCAGCTCTTCGCCGTACCCTCCGCCGCCCTCACCCTCCAGGCGGGCGCGGGCTTCACACCGACCGGTTTCGGATCGGTCTGTTTCGCGGAGGTCGAGGGCGGCACCTTCGCCCGCGTCCAGCAGGACGTACGAGAACTCCTCGACGCCGACACCGGCCGCGGCGGAATCCCGGTGGAGTTCAGCCAGGACGCGTACGGCTACACCTGGCTGCTCTCCCGCCGCCCGGCCGATGACACCGCCGCCCTGGTCAACGACCTGCACGCGGTCAACACCCTGCTCCAGGACGGCGGGTTCGGCCCGCACCTGCTCTGCTCCCTGATCGGCTTCCGCGATGCGCGGGACCGCCCGCTGGCCCTGGTCTACCTCTACAAGCGCGGCACGTTCTACCCGTTCGCACCCCTGCCCGGTGGTGTGGAGAGGCGGGACAACCAGCTGGAGTTGCAGGTCAGAGCGGTGCTCGGCGACGACCTGCGGGTGGAGGAGGACCTGGCCCGGTGGTTCCCGGTGTGGGGGGCGCCGGGGCTGTGACGCGGGCAGAGAAGAGACCGTGGGAAAGCGAGGGAAAGGAGTGGGGAAGGAGTGGGGAAGGGACGGGGAGGCCCGGCGCGGCACCCGCCCGTATCATCGCTTCCATGACTGCTGAGCCCGCCCGTTCCGCCGCCCGTATGCGCGCTTCGGATGCCGATCGCGAGGCGGTGGTCGAGCAGTTGCGCGAGGCGGCGGCCGAGGGCCGCATCGACATGGACGAGCTGGACACCCGGCTCGGGGCGGCGCTCTCCGCCAAGACCTACGCCGAACTCGCGCCCCTCACCGAGGACCTGGTCCCCATCGAGGTGGCCACCGGTGAACCGCTGGTCCTCAAAGGCGGCATGCACGGCGCGACGCGCTCGGGCGTCTGGAAGGTTCCCCCGGTGATACGCGCCCAGGGCGGCATCGGCGGCGTCCGGATCGACTTCACCCGCGCCGAGTGCCGGCTGCGCGAGATCTCACTGGAAGTGCGCGGCGATGTGGCCGGGGTGAAGATCGTGATCCCGGAGGGCTGGACCGTACACACCGACAGTCTGGACCTGGGGATCGGCGGTCTGAAGGACAAGACCAGCGACGCACGGACCCCCGGCGCCCCGCTCCTGCGGCTGACGGGCTCCTGCGGCATGGGCGGTGTGGTCGTACGCCACCCGAACTTCCGCGAACGGCGCAAGCTGCGCAGCATCGAGCCCTGAGTCGCGCCGATCCGCACCGGCGTCCCGGTGCGGATCAACTGAGTACGCATACCTACTCCTTGCGGGTGACCGCGCCCATCCGGCGCCCTCCGCCGAGGGCATACCGTCCCCCGTATGCCCGACGAGACCTCACCCACCGACGCCACCCCCGCTCCCGGCCCCGCCACGGCCGGGGCGGGATCCAAGTCCCCCTCTTCCGTTTTCGGGGCCCTCGGATGCGGCTGCGTCGCGCTTCTCGTCGTCCCCGTCGTCGTTCTGGTCGTCCTGCTCGCAGGGGCCCTTTCGGGGTCGACGGACACCCCCAGGGTCGCGCCCGAGAAGATGGCGGACCGTGCCTTCCAGCGCTCCCAGGAGGTGTACGGCCTCATGGGGTTCGAGCGCACCGTGCAGCCGGGGGTCGAGAAGATCGGCGTCAGCACGGAGAACACGCTGAGCTCCGGCTACTGCTACGACGGGGGTCTGCTCGGGCTGGAGGACAAGACCGTCGACGGCGCCTACCGGATGAGCCACAGCTGGGCGCTGGACCACGTGCCCGCGGACCAGGCCGTCTCCGGCCTCCGCCGACTGCACCGGCAACTCAAGGACGACGGCTGGGAGGTCTCGTCCTACCGCGAGGGCGGGAAGAGCAAGTCCTGGGACCTGTACGTCAAGCGGGACGACGGGAACGAGCGGATGTCCTTCATCTGGTACCCGGACCGGGAGTACTTCACCGGCGGCGCCTCCATGCCCTGCGCCTACGACCCCGGGTGGAAGGACGGCGATGCCGGCCTCCCGGAGGTCGACCAGTGGCCACCCGCTCTCGGCCCCGCGCAGCGGAAGAAGTAGAACGGGCCCGTCCGGCGAAGCGCGCTCAGCAGTCCCCGGGGCGGAAGACCGGAACGGCCTCCTCCCCTTCCTCCTGCCGGAAAGTCACCCTCAGCGCCATGCCGATGGCGAGCGCGGACTCCTCGCACCCCACGACCTCCGTCATCATCCGCGGCCCCTCCGCCAGGTCGACCACGGCGGCGACGTACGGGACGCGGGCGCCGAACGGCGGCAGGTCGTTCCGGTGGACGACGGACCAGGTGTAGAGCGTGGCGTCCCCGCTCGCCCGCTCCCAGGCGCAGTCCTCGCTCCAGCAGTTCGGGCAGAACTCGCGCGGGTAGTGGTGCGCGCGCCCGCAGTCGTGGCAGCGGCGCAGCAGCAACTGCCCCCGGGCGGCGGCGTCCCAGTACGGGCGGGTGAAGGCATCGGGCTCGGGAAGGTCGAAACGTACGGCGGCCGCGGTCACAGGAAGAGTCCGATCGCGTTGTCGAGGGACCAGGTCTGCCAGGCCATCGCGAACAGCGCGACGAGCGATATGAGCGCCATCATCGCGTTCTGCCCCTGCTCGGCCCAGTCGTGGATCATCAGCACCAGATAGAGCAGGTTGAGGAGGAGCCCCGCGACCAGTGCGACGGGGGTGAGGAATCCGACGACCAGGCCGAGTCCCAGGGCGAGTTCGGCGTACACGACGACGTACGCCATGACCTTGGGGCGCGGGGCCACGATCTTCTGGAATCCGGTGCGTACGGCCGGCCAGCGGTGCTTGCCCGCGACGTCCGCGGCCCAGGCGATGCCTGTTCCGCGCTCGAACCAGCCCTTCTTGTCCTTGTGCCGCCAGCTCTCCAGCCACCACAGGCCGAGGCCTATCCGGAGTACGGCGAGCCACTCGGCTCCGCCGAGCCAGATCGTCTGCATGGGGCCTCCGCTCACTGCATCTGACGGTACGTCAGTTCACCTGATGGCGGGCGACTCGCGCAAGAGGTGCGCAAGGAGTGGGCAAGAGACGGGCGAACCTCGAACAGAAGGCGTGCACCCGTGATCAATTCGCAATCGATTCCGGTCTTGACCGAGACCCATCAACCGGGTGCGCGATTACGCTCCGAACCATGTCCGACAGCGCACTTACCGCCGGTATCCCCATATCGGCCCCCACCGGCCTCACCGAGGGCCGCCCCGTCTACGTGGTCGGCGGTGGTCCGGGCGGTCTCGCAGCCGCGGCAGCCCTGCGCGAGCAGGGCGTACGGGCGGTCGTGCTGGAGAAGTCCGGGACTGTGGGCGCGTCCTGGCGCCGCCACTACGACCGGCTGCACCTCCACACGACCCGGAGCCGGTCCGCGCTGCCGGGGCTCGCGATGCCGCGCCGGTTCGGGCGCTGGGTGTCCCGGGACGACGTGGTGCGCTATCTGGACAAGTACGCCGAGCACCATGAGCTGGAGGTGGTGACGGGCGTCGAGGTGTCCCGGATCGACCGCGCCCCGGACGGCAAGGACTGGCAGCTGACCGCGACCGGCGGACGGGTGCTGACCGGCCGGGCGGTCGTCGTCGCCACCGGCTTCAATCACACCCCGCGCGTCCCCGACTGGCCCGGCCTCGACACCTTCACCGGCGAGTTGGTCCACGCCTGCGACTACCGCAACCCCGCCCCGTACGCGGGCAAGGACGTCCTGGTCGTCGGCATCGGAAACACGGGCGCGGAGATCGCCGTCGATCTGGTCGAGGGCGGGGCGTCGCGGGTCCGGATCGCCGTGCGCGCCGTGCCGCACATCGTGCGCCGCTCGACGGCGGGCTGGCCCGCGCAGTTGACCGGCATCCTGGTACGCAGGCTGCCGGTCCGGCTGGTCGACCGGGCCGGGCGCCTGATGGCCAGGGCCGCCGTGCCCGACCTCTCCGCGCAGGGCCTCCCCCGCCCGGACACCGGTCTGTACTCACGGGTCAAGGACGGCGCGATCCCGGTGCAGGACGTGGGACTGATCGACGCGGTGAAGCGCGGCCGGGTGGTACCGGTGGCGGCCGTCGAGTCGTTCGACGGGGACGCGGTGGTACTGGCCGACGGCGAGCGGATCACCCCGGACGCGGTGATCGCGGCGACCGGCTACCGGCGTGCCCTGGAGGGCCTGGTCGGCCATCTCGACGTACTGGACGCCCGGGGCCGGCCGGTGGTCCACGGCGCCCGCACCCCCAAGCAGGCCCCCGGTCTGTACTTCACCGGCTTCACCAACCCGATCAGCGGCATGCTGCGCGAACTGGCCCTGGACGCACGGAAGATCGCGAAGAGGGTGGCACGCCGGGGCTGAGGCCGCACGGGCGCCCGGCGTGCACCGGCAGACGCACGGGCGTCAGCCGTACAGCGGCAGCCCGTCGGTCGAGATCGTCCACTCGCCGATGGTGACGTCCTCGCCGTACACGAAGTCCTTGCGGATCGCGTAACGCGGGCCTTCCGGCGTCTCGTGGATCTCGGAGAGGACGGCACCCGTGCCCGTACGGGGATCGAAGATCGCGTAGATGGGGACGCCGAGCAGTGGGTAGTCCCGCAGCTTGCTCACCCAGTCGTTGTCCGGATTGGACCGGGAGACGATTTCGACGGCGGCGATGAGCGTACGGGCATCGAAGGAGCAGTCGATCTCCATGTCGGCCTCGGCGATCACCATGACATCGGGGTGCCGCATGATGCCCTGAGCCGCGTTCTCCACGTCGGGAGTCCCGGTGTGGGCCACCAGCTCTTCCGGCATCACCTTCTCCAGGCGCTTCCGCACACGGAGTGCTGTCAGTTCGTGGAGTCCGGCGGGCGCCAACATGTCGTGGACGATTCCTTCTCGGGTGATCTCGAACTTTCCGGGAGCGTCGTCCTGCATCTGCTCGACGATGTTGCGCATGGCCCGGTAGTGGGCCGAGTCCCGCTGTACGTGGTCCGGGACGTTGGCCATGGCGTGCGCTCCTCGTCTGCGCCCGGGGGCAAGGGTCGTCACGTTCATGCTAGGCGGCCTCCTCAAGGCCGGTTCGGCACTGGCGGCAGTGGCCCGGTTCCGGAGCCCGGAAGGCCCGGTCGCAGCCGTCACAGTTCTGCAGGGGGTCGTGGCGCGGCGCGGCTTCCTCAGCCGGGGCGGCGGTGGGCAGGGGTGGCGGCAGGAGTGTGGTGAGGCGGTGGGCGATGAGGCCCGCCGGACGTGTCAGCGATCCGGGCAGGTCGGCGACGAGGGTGCGGCGTACGGCATCGGGGGTGAGCGTCGCGTTCGAGCCATGCGGCGACGGCGGGGGCCAGCCGGTGGATGTCCGCCTCGCCGAGCAGCAGCCGGGGTTCGTGGCGTCGCAGGTCCGCCAGGAGATCGAGGGCCGTGCGATGGCGGTCGAGGTCGTGGACCTGCGGCCTGGGAAGCGACGGGCGCGGCGGTACGCGAGTGACGGGCGCGGGCACGGGATCGGGTCAGGTCGGGTGGGGTTGGGTCGGGAAGGGTTTTCTCCCCGGTTCTTGGATCTTTGACGTCGTGCGCGACCACGTCGCGGTCCGCCGCGTCGTCGTTCACC
Source organism: Streptomyces sp. NPDC001933 (assembly GCF_042890955.1). Classification (NCBI taxonomy): domain Bacteria; kingdom Bacillati; phylum Actinomycetota; class Actinomycetes; order Kitasatosporales; family Streptomycetaceae; genus Streptomyces; species Streptomyces sp. NPDC001933. Next base: position 178,870 of record NZ_JBIASS010000005.1, read on the forward strand.
GGATCGCCGTTCACCGGGTCGCGGTCCGCCGGGTCACGGTCCGTGGCGGGAGTGGGCGGCCGGTGCCTGAACCGATCGCGCCGGTTCGGAATGCGTTCCCGGGCAGCACTGCCTAACTTGAACCCATGGACACTGAATGCAGCTCTTCTCTCACTCGGCGTTACCGTGCGTCGCACAGGCTGCGTGCTGCCGGGCTTCTGTGTGCGGTCGCTGCGGTGGGCGGCCTGGTGACCGGCTGCGGCAGCGACGATGCCGACAGCGGAAGCAAGAAGACCTCCGGCTCGACGCCCACCGCCTCCGCTGCGGCGGCCGCCGCCGCAGCCGCACCGTCGAAAACGGCGAGCGGTGACCACGCCTCGACGAGCCCCGGCGACAAGCTCACCGACGACCAGGCCGAGCGCAAGGCCCTCGTCCCCAAGGTCAAGGTCTTCTACGACAAGGCACTGACCACCGCGACGGATGCCGTACCCGACTCCAAGCCGGTCTCGGTCGAGCTGCAGAGTGCCGCGAACGGTACGCCGTGGTGGGACGCGGACGTCGCCAAGGCGGACGGCAGCGAGTTCACCGTGCGCGTGGACGCGGTCTCCGGGAAGGCGGAGAAGCCGCAGGCCGACGCCGACGAGGACGCCGACGACAAGCGTCAGCTCGCCGCTCTCCTCGGCAAGGCCGAGGTGACGCCCCAGCAGGCCGCCACGGTCGCGACCGACCGCACGAAGGGCACAGTGAGTTCCGTCGAACTCGATGACACCGACCAGGGCGCGACCGTCTGGTCCGTCGACGTCATCTCTCCGAAGGACTGGAGCAAGACGACCTACGACATCGACGCGACGAGCAAGAAGGTGCTGCGAGAAGAGGTGGACCGCGACTGAGCGGCGACACCTGGGCGCCGGCATCGGTGCGGGGCGCGGCCGGGAGGACCGGCCGCGCCCCGCACTCACGCTTCGGGGGACTCCGACTCGGTCAGGCCGCGGGCGTGGCGTTCAGTACGAGCTGGGCCGCGTTGTTGGCGGGCTGGGGGTCGAAGGGGAAGGTCGCGGGGCTGGAGCCGCCGGTGGTGAGCATGACGCGGCCGGTCGCGCCGGGGACGACGCGGTCGATGCGCAGCTGGAACGGGAGGGAACGCGTCGTGTCCGGCAGCGCCCAGTACGGCATCTCGCAGCTGTAGCGCGGGGCGCCGGTCCGCTGCGGGTAGTAGCCGCCGCTCAGGGTGCGCGGCTCGCAGTCGGCGGGGGCGTTGGTGACGGTGGCGCCCTCGGGGACGGTGAAGTCGACGGCCGCGACCGGGTCGCCGGAGCCGAGGTTGCCGATCCAGGCGGGGCCGTTGTTGCGGAAGCCGAGTTCGGCGGTGACGGTCTCGCCGACGCCGCCCGTGACCTGGGCACCCTGCGCCGCGAAGTCCGCCGTGTTCACCGCGCCGAAGGCGGCGATGGTGTAGTTGTCCTCGTCCGAGAGGTCGGTGGCCCCGTTGCCGGGCTCGACGCTGATGTCCAGCCGCTCGGTGTACGCGTGCGCGGCGAGGGCGACCCGCAGTGGCGTCGGCAGGGTGAAGGAGTCGCCCGGCTCGATGACCTGGTCGAAGGAGCAGGTGGCCTGGGACATCGGGGCGTAGTCGCCGCCGGTCGTGCTGTAGGCGCACTCGGTGTACTCGGTGAGGAAGTCGAGCCCGTACGACGCGGTGAAGGTGGCGGTGAGGCCCTCGGACCGCTCGCTGCCCTTGTTGGTCACCGCGAACGGCACGGTCCGGACGGCGCCCGGCTGGAGGTTCTTCACCGGGGCGATCTCCCCGAGGGACAGGTCGGGGGCCGAACCGACCGAGACCGTGGTGTCGAACGAATCGAGCGGGGCTTCCAGCGTTCCGTCGGGGCCGCCGGTGGCCACGGCGGCGTAGGTGATCCGCCCCTGGGCCCCGGGCTCGGCGCCGTCGGCGGCGCGGACCGTGAGGTGGACCTGCGGGCTGTACGCCTCCCCCATGACGGGGACCTCGGGGACGGTGCACACGGCCGTGGTCCCGGTCGGGGCGCAGTTGTCGGGCCAGCTCACATCGGCCACCCCGGCGACACCGGAGATGTCGACCGAGAGCCGGCCGTCGGTGACGGCGAAGTTGTCGTTGTCGTGGTAGAGCCCGATGTCCAGCGGGCTGCCCTCCGACGTGCTGCCGCCGGGCGTCAGTTTCTGCTCGCTGGGGGCCTGTATCCAGAGCTGATCGGTCTGTTCCTCGGCGAACGCGGGAGCCGCGAGTCCGGCGGTCAGCAGTCCGGCGGCTGCGGCGACACAGACACCGAGGCGCACGGTGCGCCGGGCGGAGACGGGTCTCATGTTTCTCCCAGGGGTGAGCCATGGATGGCGATGGATGGCGTACGGCGGCCGGTGTGTCCGGTCCGACCGTTGGACCTTCAAGATCACCCGGAGGTTGTACGGCTCCGGCCGATGCCTCCTCCCTCTCTCAGGCTTTGCCTGCACAACCATTCCTGACGAGCCGTCAGTTCAGTAACCTGACAGAGCGTCAGCTTTTGGCTGGCCCGGCACGATCACCCCGACGGACCCCGAGCAGGAGTGGGCGGAACGATGCTTGGATCGACTCACGGCACCCTCACCACCGACTTCCGCGCCAGGGTGGTGGCCTGCGGCGAAGAGCCGCATGCCGCCGTCCACAGCATGACGGTCGCCGCCGCCACGGAAGGCGTGCTGGACGTCAGCGGCCGGCCGTTGTACGCGGCCGTACCGGATCTGGACCGGTTCTTCCGGCCCGGGTCCGTGGCCGTCGTCGGCGCGTCCGACACCGAGGGACGGCCCAACACCGGCATCACCCGGCAGCTGATCCGCTGGGCCGAGCGGGTCGGGGCACGGCTGTATCCCGTGCACCCCACCCGGAAATCCGTGTTCGGGCTGGCCTGTTCTCCTTCCGTCGCGGAGCTGCCGGAGCAGGTCGATCTGGCCGTGCTGCTGGTCGGCGACCCGCTACCGGTGATCGAGGAACTCGCCCAGGCCAAGGTGCGGTTCGCCGTCGCCTTCGCCTCCGGGTTCGCCGAGACCGGCGAGGAGGGCGCCGCCGCCCAGGCACGGCTGGCCGCCGCGGTGGAACGGTCCGGGCTGCGACTGCTCGGGCCGAACACCAACCTCAACGCCTTCGAGGAGTTCCGGGACGATCTGGACGGGCCGGCCATCGCGCTGATCACCCAGTCCGGCCACCAGGGCCGCCCGGTCTACACCCTTCAGGAGCTGGGCGTGCGGCTCTCGCACTGGGCGCCCACGGGCAACGAGGCGGATCTGGAGACCGCCGACTTCATCTCGTACTTCTCCCAGCGCCCCGAGGTCGGGGCCATCGCCTGTTACGTGGAGGGGCTCAAGGACGGGCGCTCCTTCCTGCTGGCCGCGGACCGGGCCGCGCGGGCCGGGGTCCCGGTCGTGGCGGTCAAGGTGGGGCGTACCGAGACGGGGGCCAGGATGGCCGCGTCACACACCGGCAAGCTGACCGGCGCCGACCAGGTGGTGGACGCGGCGATGCGGCAGTTCGGCGTGATCCGGGTGGACGGACTCGACGAACTCCAGGACACCGCGGCGCTGCTCGCGCGGGCCCGGAAGCCGCAGGCCGAGGGGGTCGTCGTGTATTCGATCTCGGGCGGCACGGGCGCGCACTTCTCGGACCTGGCGACCGGCGCGGGGCTGAGCCTGCCCACCCTGTCCGAGGCGAAGCAGCGCGAGCTGCACGAGTGGATCCCCGGCTATCTGAACGTGGCCAACCCGGTCGACAACGGCGGGCATCCGGTCGGCGACTGGCGCGGCCGGAAGATCATCGACGCGATACTCGCCGACCCCGACGTCGGGGTGCTGATCTGTCCGATCACCGGCCCCTTCCCGCCGATGAGCGACAAGCTCGCGCAGGACCTGGTGGACGCGGCGGAGGCCACGGACAAGCTGGTGTGCGTGGTGTGGGGCTCGCCCGTCGGTACGGAGGAGGCGTACCGCACGACGCTGCTCGGCTCGTCCCGCGTCGCCACCTTCCGTACCTTCGGCAACTGCATCACCGCCGTGAAGGCCTACCTGGACCACCACCGGTTCACCGCTTCCTACCGCTCCCCCTTCGACGAGGCGCCGCGCACGCCCTCGCCCTCGTTCCGCAAGGCGCAGGCACTGATGCGTCCGGGCCAGCAGCTGAGCGAGCACGCGGCGAAGCAGCTGCTGCGGGCGTACGGGATCCGGGTGCCGCGCGAGCAGTTGGTGACCAGTGCCGCGGCGTCCGTCCGGGCCGCGGCACTGGTCGGCTACCCGGTCGTCATGAAGGCGTCGGGCGCCCGGCTCGCTCACAAGACCGAACTGGGCCTGGTCAAGGTCGGGCTCACCTCTGCGAGCCAGGTGCGGGACGCGTATCGCGAACTGACCGACATCGCGCGGTTCGAGGGCATCGAGCTGGACGGGATCCTGGTCTGCCAGATGGTCGAGCGGGGCGTCGAGATGATGGTCGGCGTCACCCAGGACGCGCTGTTCGGGCCGACGGTGACGGTCGGGCTCGGGGGCGTACTCGTCGAGGTGCTGCACGACGCGGCGGTACGGGTGCCGCCGTTCGGCGAGGACCAGGCGCGGTCGATGCTGGCCGAACTGCGCGGCCGGGCCCTGCTGGAGGGTGTGCGCGGTGGTCCGCCGGTGGATGTGGACGCGCTCGTCGAGGTAGTGCTGCGGGTGCAGCGGATGGCGCTGGAACTGGGCGACGACCTCGCCGAACTGGACATCAACCCGCTGATGGTGCTCGGGCGGGGGCAGGGCGCGGTGGCGCTGGACGCGCTCGCCGTCTGCCGCTGACCGGTCCTTCCCTCGTCGGCCCCGCCACCGCAGGCACCATCGCCCGAATCGACCGCCTTCTCGACCGCCACCACGCCCACCCAGGAGCTGCCCCATGCCGTCCTCCCCCGAAGACATCACCGAGTCCGCCGAGTCCGCCGACCCGCTCCATTCATTGGTACTCCACGCCACTGACAACGGCGTCTCGTGGATCACGCTCAACCGCCCCGAAGCGATGAACGCCGTCACCTGGGAGCAGCGGGAGCGCGTCATCGGCCTGCTCGCCGAGGCCTCCGCCGACCCGGCGGTCCGGGCCGTCGTCCTCACCGCCACCGGCCGCGGTTTCTGCGCGGGCGCCGACCTGCGCGGCGCCCCGGCGACCGGCGAGCGGGTGCCGGGCGATGTGGCCCGTACGATCCGGCTCGGCGCGCAGCGTCTGATCGCCGCGGTCCTGGACTGCGAGAAACCCGTCATCGCGGCCGTCAACGGCACGGCGGCCGGCATCGGCGCCCATCTCGCGTTCGCCTGCGATCTGGTGCTGGCCGCCGGATCGGCGAAGTTCATCGAGGTGTTCGTACGGCGCGGCCTCGTACCCGACGGCGGCGGTGCGTATCTGCTGCCGCGGCTGATCGGCCCGCAGCGCGCCAAGGAGCTGATGTTCTTCGGCGACTCGCTCCCGGCGGCGGAGGCGGAGCGCCTGGGGCTGGTCAACCGGGTCGTGCCGGACGAGGAGCTGGCGGCGACGGCGCGGGAGTGGGCGCAGCGGCTGGCCGAGGGGCCGACCCGGTCGATCGCCCTCACCAAGCAGCTCGTCAACACGTCGCTGGACGCCGACCGGTCGACGGCGTTCGCCGCCGAGGCCATGGCCCAGGAGATCAACATGACGACGCAGGACGCCAACGAGGGCGTGGCGAGCTTCGTGGAGCGGAGAGCGCCGAAGTACCGGGGGATCTAGGGCCGGTCGGCTTCGAGCGGTCACGCGGGTGACAGGCCGCTGGTGTCCAGGTCCAGGTCGAACGGATGCGGCAGCCTCAGGACCGCGCCGAACGGGTGCGGGCCGTCCACGTGGGTGTAGCCGAGGTGACCGGGCTCGGAGAAGAGGGTCACGCTGCCCTCGATCCGGTCGACCAGGAGGTACAGCGGCGCCCGGTACTCGGCGTAGCGACGCCGCTTCACCACACGGTCGGTCTCCGCGTTCGACTCCGACGTGACCTCCACGACGAGCAGGGTCTGATCGGGAAGGAGGGCCCCGCCCCCTTTCGCCAGCACCTCGGGCACGACGGCGATGTCGGGGACGTACCAGTTCGACGAACCGGGCAGGTCCAGGTTGCCCGAGCCCTCGACGCAGCCGAGTTCGTCCACCCGGTCCTCGATCTGCCTGCGGACGACCCGGGCCGCCCGTTCGTGGTCCCAGGTCGGCGTCACGGGCTCGATGATCCCTTCGATGATCTGGACACGGTCTCCGCGGATCCGCTGCACCGCGAACTTCAGGGCGCGTTCGGAATCGATGCCCTGGTTGTAGTCGGGCGCGCTGGTCATTCGGTGTCTCCTCCCGCTCAGCCGGTCCGACGACTCAGAGTATCGGTCCGCAACCGAATGCAGTCGTGGGTGGTGCGGCCGCCCCGGCGCCGTTCCCCGCTTGTCCGGCGCCGGGCGGTCGGCAACGGTGACTTTCGGCAGTGTCGGGGCGCCACGCGGCTGCGTACGGTCGTGCGGGTGGAGAGAGTGATGTCGATCGGCGTGGTCCGGCGGGCCCTCGTCGCCCCGGGGAGTCTGCTCGCCGTCGCGGCGGCGGCCTGTGTCGGGCTGAGCACGGTCAGTATGTGGTGGGCGCTGCCCGCAGCCGTGGCGGCGTTCTTCGCGGGGCGGGAGCCGGGGAGGACCGGGCCCACGGTCCTGGTGCTCGTGGCGGTGCTGGCCGGTGGTGTGGTGGCGGTGGCCCTGGTGCCCTCCTGGCTGCTGATGGCGGGGCGGTTCTCCGCGGTGGTGGCGGTGGCCGCGATGCTGCCGTGGTTCGCGGGGCGGTTCTGGCGTCAGTACCAGGAGCTCGTCCGGGCGGGCTGGGAGCGGGCGGGCCGGCTGGAGCGCGAACAGCGGCTCGTCGCCGAGCAGGCGCGGTCCCGCGAACGGGCCAGGATCGCCCAGGACATGCACGACGTCCTCGGGCACGACCTCAGCCTCATCGCCCTGTCGGCCGGCGCCCTCAAGCTGGCCCCCGGTCTCGACGCGGCGCACCGGGCGGCGGCCGGGGAGATCCGGGCCCGCGCGGCCGCGTCGGTGGAGCGGCTCGGCGAGGTGATCGGCCTGCTGCGCGAGGAGGCGGGCGAGGAGTCCCCGCAGCAGCCCGACGGCGGCGTTCCCCGGCTGGTCGAGGAGGCCGCGGCCGCCGGGCTCGCGGTCGGTCTGCGGGTCGAGGGGGAGGCCGGCGCCATGTCCCCCGCGGCCGGACGGGCCGCCCACCGGGTGGTCCAGGAGGCCCTGACCAACGCGGCCAAGCACGCGCCGCGGGCGCGGGTGGACGTGCGGGTGACGCACGCGGCCGGGGAGACGACGGTCCGGGTGGAGAACGGGCCCGCGCCCGCACCGGCCCGCACCGAGGACCTCCCGGGCACCGGGCGGGGACTGATCGGGCTCGACGAACGGGTGCGGCTGACGGGCGGCGAGTTCGCGTACGGACCGTACGGGGGCGGCTTCGCGGTCACCGCACGGATACCGCACGCCACGCCCGCCGCACTCGCCGCACCCGCCCATCGAGAACCTGCGGCTCCCCGGGCCGCGCCCCCGGCCCTGCCCCCGGAACACCGGCACGCCCGCAGCCGCGCCCGCCGGGCGCTGGCCGTCGCGGTCGTGCTGCCCCTGGTGGCGTGGGCGGTGCTGAGTGCGGCGCTGATGGCCTGGGACATCCGCTCGGCCCGGCTGTCCGTGCTGGACCCGGGCGACTACGCCCGGCTGCGGGTGGGACAGGATCGGGAGAGCGTCGGGCGGCTGCTGCCCGACCGCGAGACCACACAGCGGCCGGTGGCCGGGGAGCCGAAGGGGGAGGGCATCACATGCCGGTACTACGCGATGACGGCGGACCGCTTCGACGACCGGTCCGGGGACGCCTACCGGCTCTGCTTCCGGGACGGCCGGCTGATGTCCAAGGAGGCGCTGACGCCATGATTCCGAGTGATGTCCGAGCAGGCGCTGACGCCATGGGTCCGGCTGATGCCCCGGGAAGCACTGACGCCATGAGCGCGCCGCACGCGGAAGGACACGCGGAAGGAATGGTGAGCGGGCGGTGATCCGGGTGCTGATCGCGGACGACGAGCCGATGATCCGCGCGGGGGTGCGCTCCGTGCTGTCCACCGATCCGGACATCGACGTCGTCGCCGAGGCCGCCGACGGGCGCGACGCCGTGGAGCTGGTGCGCCGCCACCGCCCGGCCGTCGCCGTGCTCGACATCCGGATGCCCGGGACGAACGGCATCGAGGCGGCGGCCGAGATCCGGCGCACCGTGCCGGAGACGGGTGTCGTGATGCTCACGACCTTCGGCGAGGACGACTACATCCTCCAGGCGCTGGGAGGCGGCGCCGCCGGTTTCCTGATCAAGTCGGGCGAGCCCGAGGAGCTGATCGCGGGGGTCCGCGCGGTGGCCGACGGGGCCGCCTATCTGTCACCGAAGGTCGCGGCGCGGGTCGTCGCCCATCTCTCGGCGACGGGCGCGGGCGCCCTGGCCGGCCGCCGCGCCGCCGCCCGGGAACGGGTCGGCGCGCTCACCGGCCGGGAACGCGACGTACTGGCCTTCCTCGGCAGCGGGCTGTCCAACGGGCAGATCGCCCGGCGGCTCCACCTGGTGGAAGGGACGGTCAAGGCGCACGTGAGCTCCATCCTGGCCCGGCTGGGCGTGGACAACCGGGCCGCCGCGGCCGTCGTCGCCCACGAGGCCGGAATCGTCGCGCCCGCGCAGCCGCCGCTCGACCGCTGACGCCGCACGCCGGGCGAGCGGCAGGAACGCGACGAGTACGGCCGCCACCACCGAGGCCCCGAGGACCGCGCCGGCCAGCACGTCGTGCGGGTAGTGCGCCCCCACCGCGACCCGCAGCAGCGCCGCCGCCGCGCCCACCGGCAGGGTGACGGCGGCGAGGCGCGGGCGCAGCACGGCGAGGCCCACGGCGAGGCCGGCGGCGAGGGTGGCGTGGTTGCTCGGGAAGGACCAGTCACCGGGCGGCGGGCACTCGGCGGCCGTCTCCGCGATGGAGCGCAGGGCCCGGCAGGGGCGTTCCTCGTCCACCACCAGTTTCGTCGCCTCGCTGACCGCGTACGCCGCCACGGTGCCGATGCCGGTGAGCACCGTGCCCGCGGAGACCCGGGTGTCCCCGCGTCGTACGGCGCTCCAGCAGACCCACGCCAGCAGCAGGCCGAGGACCACCAGGGTGCCGTCGGTGGCCGCCTCCAGCAGCGGTCCCGCCCAGGAGGGCGCGTCGGCCACCGCCCGGGTCACCGAGCGGTAGAGGGAGGCCGAGGCGCTGTCCGTCACCTCCACGGCACGTGCCGTGCCCAGGCCGCCCGGGGCGAGCGCCATGACGGCCGCCGCCCCCGAGGCCAGCACGACGCAGGCGAGCAGGGGCCGCCCGGTACGCGCCCCGGTACCCGTCCCCGCCCCGGTCCGGGTTCCGCTTCCGGTTTCTCGTCTCTTGAACATGAACATGGACGTGAACCTAGAAAGCGGCGGGGCCGCGGACCCGGGCCGAACGGCAGGGACCACCCCCGACGATCGTCAGGGGTGGAGCCTGCCGCACCGGCAGGTCCAAGCTGCCGGTCCCCGGGCCTTCCAATCTGACGGGGTGTCAGCTCTAATCGAAGGGTGATGGGACACGCAGGCATGGCCGCCATCGCCGTCCGGTACCTCAGGTCCGTCGGCGCCGCCACCACCGCAGGGCCGGCACCGGTCGACGCACTGCCGCGCCCGCATCTGCGAGCCGTGGCCGACGGGGAGCGGCCGCCCGTCGATCCGGGCGAATTCCGCCGCGTACTGGGGCACTTCGCCAGCGGCGTCACCATCGTCACCGCACACGACCCGGACGACGAGGAGGGCCCGGCGGGCTTCGCCTGCCAGTCGTTCGCCTCGCTCTCCCTCGATCCGCCGCTGGTCACGTTCATGGTCGCCCGTACGTCGACGACCTGGCCGCGCATCGCGCGCGCCGGGGCCTTCTGCGTCAACATCCTCGGCGCGGGCCAGGGCGAGCTGTGCCGGAGCTTCGCGGTGAGCGGCGCGGACAAGTTCGCGGGGGTGGCGTACGAGGCCGCCCCGGCGACCGGGTCGCCGCTGCTGGACTCCGTACCGGCCTGGATCGACTGCCGCATCCAGGCGGTCCACACCGGGGGCGACCATCTGATCGTCGTCGGCCGGGTGGCGGCGATGGGAGCGGTGGACGGGGCCGATCCGCTGCTGTTCCACCGGGGGAAGTTCGGACGGTTCGGGCCGCTCGACGGGTAAGCACGCGCCGCAGGCGGGTCGGCCGGTGCGCCGGCGCCTCGGCACGCCGGTACACGTACGCCTTCAGCCGGCCGCGTCGCGCAGCAGATCCCGCAGCTTCAGCGCCGCCGGAAGCGGGGCGGCGGCGGGCAGTGCGACATGTACGGTCCGGCGCGGGGCGAGGTCGCCGAGCCGGCAGACGGCGAGTTCGGCGGGGACCGCCCAGGCGGCCAGCGAGGGGACCAGCGCGACCCCCAGCCCGGCGGCCGCGTAACCGAACTTGCCGGTCCACTCGGCGATCCGGACGATCCGCTTCGGCTGGAAGCCGGCCCGGCCGCAGACCTCGGCGAGCATCATGGGCCGGTCGGCGGAGACGTCCTGGAGCCAGGTCTCGTCGCGCAGTTCGCGCAGATCCACCGTCCCGGTTCCGGCCAGGCGGTGGTCGCGGGGGAGCACGACGAACAACTCGTCATCCAGCAGCGCCTCGGTCGTGACGCCGTCGGCCGACGGCAGACCCGACGGGTAGTCGCTGACCACGGCCAGGTCGAGCGCCCCGTCCGCCAGACGCCGCATCGACTCACCGGTCCGGCCCTCGACCGCGACGACCTCGACATCCGGCCTGGACCTGGCGAACGCCCGCAGCGCGGAGGGCACCAGCGAGACATTGGCCGTGGCGAACGCCCCCACCCGAAGCCGCCCGCCCCGCCCGGCCCGGATCGCGGCCATCTCGTGCTCCGCACCCGCCAGGCGCGCGAGCACCTCCACGGCGTGCCGGTGCAGCGCGTGGCCGGCCGGATTCAGCCGTACGCCCCGGGCGAGCCGTTCGAAGAGCGGTCCGCCCGCCTCCTTCTCCAACGAGGCGATCCGCCGGGACACCGCCGACTGCGTGTAGTCGAGCCGGACCGCGGCCTTCGTGAACGATCCGGTTTCGGCCACCGTCACCAGCAGACGCAGCGCGTCGATCTCGAACACATTCCTCCCTCGCATGACTCGCATGCAATCTAGTCGCTGGTGGAATGGCTTGTCCGGTCCTAGCTTCGACAGGAGTTCGCGAGCTTCGAGACGAGGGACACGTCCATGGCAGCAGCACCGAACACCCTGTCACCCGAGGCCGCCGAGTTGGCCGCCGCCCACCGACTCGGCGCTCCGCAGGGCACGTTCGCCCCCAAGCGCCTGAACAAGGCGCTCTTCGTCCTCTACGTCTTCACGACCCTCCACCTCTTGGCGATGCTCGTGATACCCGGCCTGCTGTTCTTCTGGTGGCTGCGCCGGTACCCGGACTTCAGCCGGAGACAGGCCGCCAAGCGCCTCCACCTGTTCGAGAACGGATTGATCGTGCACCCGGAGTCCGGCGACGGCAGGGCCGTCATCCGCTGGGACTCCGTGCGGCTCTACCAGGACATCACCCAGAAGATCATCAACGGCGTCCCGTCGACCACCGAGTACGTCTACTCCGCGGTGGGACCGGGCCGGGCCCACGCGAGAATCACGCACTTCTACGAGGGCCCCGAGACCTGGGGGCCCCATATGCAGCAGGCCGTCCTGCGGGCCCAGGGCCCGGCGGTCCTGGAATCGGTCCTGGCGGGCGGGACGGCCGACTTCGGGGAATTCTCGCTCTCCCGCACCGGCCTGACCGCCCGGGGGAAGGGCCACCTCCCCTGGTCCGGCATCCAGGAGATCCGTGTGTCAGCGGGCCGGGTGAACGCCATGGGGACCGGCGGCTCCGGGCGCCGTTGCAGCGCCGCGGTCAGCGACATCGCGAACCTGCACGTCTTCCTGGCCGTCGCCCAGCACCTTTGCGCCGAAAGTTCGTCGGCCTGAGGCGCCCGGCTCCCGGCAACATCAGCCGAGGCCGGCGACGGCGGCAGCGTCCGAGGGCTCCTTCACCCGGCGGATCACCAGCGCCATCAGCGCCGCCATCGCGCACAGCGCCCCGGACGCGTACCAGACCACGTCGTACGAGCCGAACACGTCGCGCGCCACCCCGCCCAGGAACGCCACCAGCGCCGCGCCGACCTGATGGGACGCCAGCACCCAGCCGAAGACGATGGCGCTGTCCTGCCCGTACTGCTCGCGGCACAGGGCCAGCGTCGGCGGGACGGTGGCGACCCAGTCCAGGCCGTAGAAGACGATGAAGAACACCATCGGCGGCTGCACCGTCGGCGCCATCAGCATCGGCAGGAAGAGCAGCGAGACGCCGCGCAGCGCGTAGTAGACGGCGAGGAGCCGCCGGGCGTCGAAGCGGTCGGTGAGCCAGCCGGAGAAGACGGTGCCGATGATGTCGAAGATCCCGATGACGGCGAGCAGTGACGCCGCGGCGGTGATGGGCATGTGGTGGTCGTGGGCCGAGGGCACGAAGTGCGTACGGATCAGGCCGTTGGTCGAGGCCCCGCAGATCGCGAACGTACCGGCCAGCAGCCAGAACGGCCCGGTGCGCGCCGCGTCGGTCAGTACGCGCAGGGTCCGCCGCGCCGCCCCGCGCGCGGGCGCCGGCTTCTCCACGTAGCTGCCGCCGTACGGGGCGAGGCCCACGTCGGCCGGGTGGTCACGGAGCAGGAACCAGACGAACGGGACGACGACCAGGGCCGCGAGCGCCACCGTCACCGAGGCGGGGCGCCAGCCGTGGTGCTCGACGATCCAGGCGCACAGCGGCAGGAAGACCAGCTGACCGGAGGCGCCGGCCGCGGTGAGGATGCCGGTGACCAGGCCGCGCCGGGCCACGAACCAGCGGTTGGTGACCGTGGCGGAGAACGCCATCGCCATGGAGCCGGTGCCCAGGCCGACGAGCACGCCCCAGTAGAGCATCAGCTGCCAGGAGGCCGTCATCCATACGCTGGCCAGCGCCCCGGTGGCCACGGTGGTGAGGGCGACGACGACCACCCGGCGGATGCCGAAGCGGTCCATCAGCGCGGCGGCGAACGGTGCGGTGAGCCCGTACAGCGCCATGTCGATGGAGACGGCGAGTCCGATCTCCCCGCGCGACCAGCCGAACCGCGCGTTGAGCGGCTCGATGAGGAGGCCGGGGAGGGAGTTGAACGCGGCGCCGCCGATGATCGTCACGAAGGTGACGGCGGCGACGATCCAGGCGCGGTGAACACGTCTGCGCGAGGGGCGCCCGGGGGCCGCCGGGGTGGTGGCCGGCCGGTCGTCGTACCGGGCGGCGCTGTCGGTTGTCTGGGTCACGTCACTCAGCATCGGGTCGCGGCGCACCTCCTCACGAGTGGCCGGAGGGACACCCTTCGCAGGAATCGGGCCATGGGGATGGACGCCCCGGACGGCAGGACCGGACACACGTACGATCGACTGTCCCCGACGGCCGGGCGCCCGCCCTCGAATCCGTCGCGTACCGAACCGGGGGAACGACATGCAGTGGGCAGCACGCGAGCGCTTCACCAACCGCTCCTCGCTGATGCAGGTCTGGGGCGTCGGGCTGCTGCTCGCCGCCTGCGCCCTGTGGATCTGGCTGGGCTTCCTGCTGGCGGACGAGCCGGACACGTACTGCTACCGCGTCTCCTCGTGCGAGGTGCTCACCGAGGTGCCGAAGCAGCTGACCGTCCTGGGGATCTCCGCGCCCCTGTCCGTCCTCGGTGCGGGGCTGCTGGTCGCCGGCAGTGTGCGCAGGCAGACCAGCGCCCATGTCTTCGAGGTCATCGAGATGCAGAAGTCCGAGGAGCGGAGCCGGGAGAAGTAGCCAGGGCCGCCACCGCCCAGGCGAAGCCCGCGCCCACCGCGTACCAGAGCAGATCGGGCGCGTTGAAGGTCGAGCCGAGCACCAGCCGCGCCACCGTGCTGTGCCGGGAGAGATCCGCGGGCACCCCGGTCAGTTGCAGCAGTTCCACCGCCCAGCTGAACGCCAGCCCCGCCCCGGCCGTGACGGCCGGCCGCGCGCCGGGCGCGATCACGGCGGCCAGGGCGCAGATCAGCACGGTGTAGAGCGCGTCCCCGGCGTACTTGGCGAGGTCGCCGTCCATGAAGGCCCTGGCCCCGAGCCCGGCGAGCACGGTCAGCGCCGCGGCGCCGGCCGCGACCGCACGGGCGCGCCAGGCCGTCCGGATTCCCCCGGCCCCAGCCCCGGCCCCGGCCTTGCCCCCTCCCCCGGTCACGCGATCCGCTCCAGCCGGCTGATCGGCCGGGCCACCAGCAGCACCGCCACCACCATCAGGTTGATCACCGCACCGGCCAGCAGCACCTCGGGGGTGCCCACCCGGTCCGCGACCGGTCCGGCCAGCGCACGGCCCGCCGCCAGCATCAGCAGCGAGCCCGCCACGTCGTACGCGTGCAGGCGGTTCAGCGCCTCGGGCGGCACATGGGTCTGGACCGTCGTCGACCACATCACCAGCCAGAACGCGAACGCCGCGCCCGCCGCGAACTGCCCCGCCCCGAGCGCGGGCACCGGCAGCCCGAGCCCCAGCACCAGCAGGTTCACGCAGACCCCGGTCAGCGCGACGGCGCCCGCCGCGAGCGGGCGGCGGGGTCTCAGGCGCAGGGCCAGCAGCCCGCCGACGACGCTGCCCGCGCCGTTCACCGCCATCATCACGCCGTACGTGCCCGAGCCGTGCGCCTCGGTGACCTCGACCGCGGTGAGCGGCAGCATCGGGCCGAGCACCGTGAAGCCGTACACCGTCCAGATCGCGATCACCCCCCACAGCCAGCTGCGGGCCCGGAACTCCCGCCACCCGTCGGCCAGTTCGGCGACGAAACCGCCACGCTGCGCCTCGTCCGAGGGAGCCGGGGCGAGCCGGAGCAGGAACAGGCAGATGCCGGAGACCAGGAACGTCGAGGCGTTCGCCGCGTAGACCGCCCCGGCACTGGCCAGCCCGACGAGCATGCCCGCGAAGGCCGGGCCCGCCATGGTCATCAGCGCCTCGGAGACCCTCAGTACCGCGTTGGCCCGCTGCACGTCCGAGGCGACCCGGGGCACGGTCGAGGCGACACCCGGCTGGAAGAGCGCGGCGCCCACCCCGGCCACCGCGCTGAGCGTGTACACCGCCCACAGCGGCGGGTTGCCGGTGGCGAAGGAGAACGCCAGCACCGAGGCCCCGACCAGCCGCAGCGCGTCCGCGATGATCATCATCCGGCGGGGGGTGAACCGGTCCGCCAGTACGCCGCCGAAGAGCACGAAGACCGCCAGCGGGCCCATCCAGGCGGCGAGCGCGAACCCCACGGAGGAGTGCGGGCGGCCGGCGCCCAGCAGCCCGGCGGTGAGCGCCACCGGGATCATGCCGTCACCGAAGAGCGCGGCGGTGCGGGCGACGAAGAAGAGCCGGAAGTTACGGTTCCAGAGCCCTTCCGACCGGCCGCTCCCCAGGCCCTCGCCCATCGTGCGCACCCCTGACGAACCGGCCGGAAGGGGCTGCGCACCATCGCGTTCGACGGCGGGAATGTGCGGGTGTTCCGCTGACTTTTCCTTCACAGGAGTGACATGTATCAGGGTTGAGGTCTATACCACTAGGGGTGAAGGGAGTCCGCCAATGCCGCACCGAATCGCCGTCCTGGCCCTCGACGGGCTGCTGCCCTTCGAACTGGGCATCCCCCAGCGGATATTCGGCCGCGCGTTCGGCATCGAGCCGCACGAGAAGGGCCGCAGCCTGTACGAAGTCGTGACCTGTTCCGTCCGCCCGCCGGGCCCGGTCCGTACCGACGCGGACTTCACGATCACCGTCGAACGCGGCCCCGAGGCCCTGGCCACCGCCGACACGGTGGTGATTCCCGCCAGCTACGAACTCGGCCCCGTCTTCGACGAGGGCAGGCTCACCGGCGAACTGGCCGCCGCGTTCGCCCGGATCAGGCCGGGAACCCGGATGGTCTCGATCTGCACGGGCAGCTACGTGCTGGCCGCCGCCGGGTATCTCGACGGGCGCCCCGCCACCACCCACTGGTCGCACGCCGACCACTTCCAGCAGCTCTTCCCCGAGGTCCGGGTCGACCCGGACGTCCTGTTCATCGACGACGGGGACGTCCTGACCTCCGCCGGGGTCGCCGCCGGGATCGATCTCTGTCTGCACATCGTGCGCCGGGACCACGGCACCGCCGTCGCCAATGACGTCGCCCGGCGCACGGTCGTGCCCCCGCACCGGGACGGCGGACAGGCGCAGTACATCCAACGCCCCTTGCCCGAGGCCCGGTTCGCGACCACGACCACCGCGCGCAGTTGGGCGCTCGGGCGGCTGGAGCGCCCGATCCTGCTGCGCGACATGGCGCAGCAGGAGTCGATGAGCGTGCGCACCTTCACCCGGCGGTTCCGGGAGGAGGTCGGGGTCAGCCCCGTCCAGTGGCTGACCCGGCAGCGGGTCGAACGGGCCCGGCACCTGCTGGAGTCGACGGACCTGTCGATCGACCAGGTGGCGCGGGACGCGGGCTTCGGGACGCCCACGTCACTGCGGCAGCATCTCCAGGCGGCGCTGGGGGTGTCCCCGACGGTGTACCGGCGCACCTTCCGCGCCGGGAGTGCCTGAGAGGCGCCCGGCGCGGAAGGTCAGAACACCTGAGGGCCAGAACACGCGGAGGGTCAGAATACGCCGGGGGTCAGAACACGCGGGAGGTCAGAACACCAGCACGCCCCGGGCCACCCGGCCGTGGTGCGCGTCGTCCGCCGCCTTGGCGAAGTCCTCCACCGGGTAGGTGGTGGTGACGAGTTCGTCCAGGAGCAGCCGGCCCTCCCGGTACAGCTCCGCGTAGAGCGCGATGTCCCGCTGCGGGCGCGAGGAGCCGTACCGGCAGCCCAGGATCGACTTGTCCAGGTACATCGACGAGACGAGGAACGACGCCTCCGCCGTGGCCGCCGGGACACCGAGCAGGATCGCCTGGCCGTGCCGGTCCAGCAGGTCGATCGCGGTACGGATCAGCTCCGTGCGGCCGACGCACTCGAAGGCGTGGTCGGCGCCGTTCGGCAGGATGTCCCGCACCCCGTCCGCCGAGGTCAGGAAGTGTGTCGCGCCGAACTGCCGGGCCGCCGCCTCCTTCGCCGGGTTGGCGTCGACGGCGACGATCGTCAGCGCGCCCGCGATCCGGGCGCCCTGGATCACGTTGAGCCCGATGCCGCCGGTGCCGATCACCACGACCGTGTCGCCCCGGTCGACCTTCGCCCGGTTGAGCACGGCGCCGACGCCCGTCAGCACCCCGCAGCCGATCAGGGCCGCCGAGGTCATCGGGATGTCCTCCGGGATCTTCACCGCCTGCACGGCCTTGACCAGGGTCCGTTCGGCGAAGGCCGAGTTGGAGGCGAACTGGTACAGCGGCTTCCCGCGCCGCGTGAACGGCTGCCCCGGCATCCCGATCGCCTTGCGGCACATGGTCGGGCGCCCCCGGTCGCACTGGGCGCACGCCCCGCAGTTGGCCAGCGTGGACAGCGACACGTGGTCGCCGGGCGCCACATGACGGACGCCGGCGCCGACCGCCTCGACCACACCCGCGCCCTCGTGCCCGAGCACCACCGGCGGCGGGAACGGAATCGTCCCGTCGATCACCGAGAGATCGCTGTGGCACAGCCCGGCCGCGGCCACCGCCACCAGCACCTCGCCGGGGCCCGGATCGCGTATCTCCAGATCGTCGACGACCTCGGTCCGCTTGCCGTCGAAGACGACGCCTCTCATCTCGGCTCCCTCGGTAGGCCGAGCACCCGCTCGGCGATGATGTTCCGCTGGATCTCGTCCGAGCCGCCGTAGATGGTGTCGGACCGGGTGAACAGGAACAGGCGCTGTGCCTCGTCGAGTCCGTACGGTTGTTTCGCCGACCAGTCGTCCGGGCCGACGGCCGCCGCCGTGCCCCTGATCTGCACGGCCAGCTCGCCCAGGCGCTGGTGCCAGCCGCCCCAGAGCAGTTTCGCCACGCTGGGCGCGCCCGGGTCGCCGGTGGAGCCGAGGGTGCGCAGGGCGTTCCAGCGCATCGTCCGCAGCTGGGCCCACTGCCGTACGAGGCGTTCGCGCAGGACCGGGTCCATGACGGCGCCGCTGTCGACGGCCGCCTCGACCACCCGGCCCAGTTCGGCGGCGAAGCCGATCTGCTGGACGAGCGTGGAGACGCCTCGCTCCAGGGCCAGCAGCCCCATGGCGACCGTCCAGCCGTTGCCCTCGCCGCCGACGCACTCCTCGGCGTGCGCCCCGTCGAAGAAGACCTCGTTGAACTCGCTGGTCCCCGACATCTGGCGGATCGGCCGTACCTCGATCCTGCCGGGCTGGTCCATCGGCACGAGCAGGAACGACAGGCCGTGGTGGCGGCGGGAGCCGGGCTCCGTGCGGGCCAGCACGAAGCACCAGTCGGCCTCCTTCGCGAGCGACGTCCAGATCTTCTGCCCGGTCACCCGGTGACCGCCGCTGCCCGGGTCGCGCACCGCGGCCGTGCGCACCGCGGCCAGGTCCGATCCGGCGTCCGGCTCGCTGTACCCCTGGCACCAGAGCGCGTCGCCGCGCGCCACGGCGGGCAGGAAGCGGCGCTGCTGCTCCTGGCTGCCGTAGGCGATCAGGGTCGGGGCGAGGAGGTTCTCGCCGATGTGACCGACCCGGGCGGGGGCGTCGGCGCGGGCGTACTCCTCGGCCCAGACGACCTGCTGGACGAGGCCGGCGCGGCGGTTGCCGTGGCCGGCGCCGTGGTCGTCCCAGCCGAGGCCGATCCAGCCGTCGCGGCCGAGTTCGCGCTCCCAGGCGCGGCGGACCGCGACGCCCTCGTGCTCGCTGCCGGGGCCGCCGGTGCCGGCGGCCGCCGCGTACTCGCCCACGAGGTGCTCTTCCAGCCAGCCGCGCGCCTCCGCACGGAAGGCGGTGTCGTCGGGGCCGAAGCTGAAGTCCACTGGTGCCTCCTGCTGTTGCCGCTCGCCGTCCAGGACCTCACGCGTTCGGGCGCGCCTTCGCCGCCGCCGCGGCGGCCATCTCCTCCAGCCGTGCCAGCATCGGCATCGGGTCGGTGCCCACCGTCCCCGGCAGGAAGTCCGCGATCCGCTCCGGGGTCCACGCCCCCTCGACGTACCCGGCCCGCAGCTCCCTGGGCTGGGCCCAGACCGCGATCTTCGGCCCCGCGACCGTGTACACCTGGCCGGTGATCTTCTCCTGGCGGGCCCGTTCGCTGAGCAGGTAGACGACGAGCGCCGCCACGTCCTCCGGCTCGCCGATCTCCTTGAGCTCCATGGGGACGTTGGCGGACATCCGGGTGCGGGCGACCGGGGCGACGGCGTTGGCCGTGACTCCGTACTTGTGCAGGCCGAGCGCCGCGCTGCGGACCAGCGAGATGATCCCGCCCTTCGCGGCGCTGTAGTTGGCCTGGGCGACGCTGCCCTGGTGGTTGCCGCTGGTGAAGCCGATCAGGGTGCCGCCGCCCTCCTGCTTGCGCATCACCGCCGACGCGGCCCGGAAGACGGTGAAGGTGCCCTTGAGGTGGGTGGCGACCACCGGGTCCCACTCCTCCTCGGACATGTTGAACAGCATCCGTTCCCGCAGGATGCCGGCCACGCAGACGACCCCGTCGATCCGGCCGAACCGGGCGAGCGCCGTGTCCACGATCCGCTGGCCGCCCGCCATCGTGGCGATGTCGTCGGCGACCGCCACCGCCTCGCCGCCCGCCGCCTCGATCTCCTTGACGACCGACTCGGCCACCTCGCTGCTCGGCTCGCCGCCCTCGATGGAGACGCCGTAGTCGTTGACGACGACCCGCGCCCCCTCGGCCGCGGCCGCGAGCGCGACCGCCCGCCCGATGCCGCGCCCGGCACCCGTGACGGCCACCACCTTGCCTGCCAAGAAGTTCCCCATGCCCGGCCCCTTCCCGCGGTTTCTGACGGACCGTTAGATTTTATGGGCCATCAGGTCCACGAGCACAAGCCCCAGGAGGCGCCATGTCACTGCCGGCCGAGTTCCACGACATCGCGAAGCGGGTCAACAACTGGGGCCGCTGGGGGGCCGACGACGAGATCGGAACGCTCAACCTGATCACCGACGCCGTCGTGCGCGAGGCGGCGGCCACCGTCCGCACCGGTCTGCGGATCCCGCTCGCGCTCCCCCTCCAGCAGGACGGGGTGCAGAGCGGGCTGATCCCCGGGCGGGTCAATCCGCTGCACACCATGATCCAGATCAACCAGGAGCTCTTCGGCCCCGGCACCGTCGCCACCAGCGACGACACGGCGGTCCTGAGCCTGCAGACGGCCACCCACTGGGACGCGCTGACCCACGCCTCGCACTCGGGGAAGATCTACAACGGCCGCCCGGCCGCGACGATCACCGCACACGGCGGCGCGCAGTTCAGCGGGATAGACAAGGCGCCGCACATCGTCTCGCGCGGGGTGCTGCTCGACGTGGCGCGGGCCCACGGCGTGGACCGGCTGGAGGGCGGCCACGCCGTCACCCCCGAGGACCTGGACGCGGCCGAGGATCTGGCGGGGGTACGGGTCAGGTCCGGCGACATCGTGCTCGTACGGACCGGGCAGGTGCAGGTGTATCTGGCGGGCGACAAGCACGCGTACGGCTATCCGTCGCCCGGCCTGTCGGTCCGGACGCCCGAGTGGTTCCGCGCGCGCGATGTGGCGGCGGTCGCCAACGACACCCTGACCTTCGAGATCTTCCCGCCGGAGATCGAGGACCTGTGGCTGGGGGTGCACGCGCTGGACCTGGTCGAGATGGGCATGCTGCAGGGCCAGAACTGGAATCTGGAGGCGCTGTCCACAGCCTGTGCACAGGAGAAGCGGTACGCCTTCCTGCTCTCCGCCATGCCAGAGCCGTTCACCGGTGCGACCGGCACCCCGGTGGCGCCGGTCGCCGTCCTGTGACCGGAGAGCCCTCAGCGAACTGCTTTAACCTTTATGCAAAGTGCTTGACGGCTTGTGACACCTGGTGCGCATCACGGTCCGCATCCCCCGCGCAGGGCGTCGCACCCTGCGCGCCGGGGTGCAGCGGCAGCTGGATCAGCGGCGCGCCCCGGTCGACCTCGCACCAGATGCGCTTGCCCGCACCCTCCGGCTGCCAGCCCCAGCGGTCGGCGAGGCCGTCGACCAGCTCCAGGCCCCGGCCGTTGGTGTCCTCGCCCGCCGCGTGGCGCTGCTGCGGCGGGCGACAGCTGGTGTCGGCCACCTCGACCCGGACGGTCCCGGCCGCACCGGCCGAGCCGGTCAGGCCGAACAGCATGCGCAGCACCGCCGGGCACCCGGTGTGCACCACCGCGTTGGTGACCAGCTCCGAGATCAGCAGGATGAGCGTCTCGGCCAGTGGCTCGTCGTCACTTATCCCGGACCCGACCAGTCTCGACCGGGCCCATCTACGGGCCCGCCCGACCTCTGCGGGATCCGGCCCGACTTCCAGCTGAACCTGAAGCACCTGCACCGCTCACACCATCCGAACCGGCGGACACATCGCCTCGCGCCTCCTCGGGGTCACGGAACGTGATTCCCCTGCGAGACAGCATGGTTGACGTACAGTCACCGCAACAAGCGCTTCGGGCATATTCCAGCGCGAAGGAGTACGCGTGATGCATACTGTGCGACGCACGTTGCGGGGAGTCGAACAGAGGCGCGTCGAGGCCGTACGAACCGCCCCCGGGGCATGCCCGGCGCTTCTGCCTGGAACGCGAGCAGGGCACCGTTCCGGAGCCGGAGTCACCGCAGGGGCAACGCCCGGACCGCCCGGTTCCAGTTCCTGTCGCATCCAACGGAGCGTACCCGAGCCCGGCACCGACTCCACCCCGTGACGGATGACGTGAAGGCCGCAGGCCGGGGCCGGAGCCGGTCAACTGCACTGCGTAACTCCGCAGCGTGAGGCTTGCGGCTCCGCCTGCCATCTGCGTGCATCATGCATTCACCCGCCGCCGGACGCCCGCGGTCCGCACGGAACCCGCCCGGTTTCAGCACAGGTCCTCCGCGAGCACCTCCTCGGCCGCCGCCGCCGTCAGCCACTGTCCGGACCGCAGCCAGGCCCGCTTGAGGTGCAGGTGGACGTCTGCCTCCCAGGTGAAGCCCATGCCGCCGTGCACCTGGAGGCAGTCGCGCGCGTTGCGGACCGCGGCGTCGTCGGCGAGCAGTTTGGCGCCCGCGATCTCCACCGGGTCCGCGGTCACGGCCGCCGCGTACACGGCGCAGCGGGCCAGTTCGGCGCGGACCAGCATTCCGGCGCACAGGTGTTTGACCGCCTGGAAGGAGCCGATCGGCGATCCGAACTGTTCGCGCCCACCGGCGTGTTGGACGGCCATCTCGGTCGTCCGGGCGGCGCTGCCGAGCTGTTCGGCGGCGGCGAGCAGGGCGCCCTCGTCGCGCAGCCGCCCGCCCCGGGGCAGCGGCTCGCCCGCCTCCACCGGGTCCGCGACCCGCCACAGGGGCGTGAACGGGTCCATCGAACGTACGGGGGTGGCGGCGTCCCGGACCGGGGCGACGTCCGCCGGGGCGGCGCCGGACACCGGGGCGGCCCCGGCGGATTCCCGTGGTCCGTCCCCGGGGCCGAGCACCAGCAGCGCGTCCGCCTCGCCCAGGTGTGCCACCGGCTGCCCCTGGTCGAGCACGGCGACCACCGTCTCGCCCTGCGCCGCGCCCTTGACCGGGCCGGCCGCGAGGTGGGTGGCGATCAGCGGTCCGGGCAGCAGCGAGCGCCCCGCCTCCTCGAAGAGCAGGACCGCTTCGGGCAGCCCGAGACCGACGCCGCCCTCCGCCTCCGGGAGCCGCAGCGCGAAGAACCCGGCCTCGCCGAGCTCCCGCCACAGGGCCCGGTCGACGCCCGTGCCGCCGTCGAGCGCCGCCCGCATCCGGTCCCTGCCGAAACGCCCGGCGAGGAGTTCCCGCACCCCCGCCCGCAGGGCCCGCTGGTCGTCCGAGAGCTGGAAGTCCATGAGTGCGTCAGCGCCCCTTCGGCAGGCCGAGTATGCGTTCGGCGACGATGTTCCGCTGGATCTGCGAGGTGCCCGCGGCGATGGTGTACGAGAGCGAGGAGAGCCGGTCCAGGACCCACTCCCGGTCCAGGTCCGCGCTGTCCGCGCCGAGCACCTCGGCGGCCGCCTCGTACAGCTCCTGGCGGGCGTGCGAGTAGCGCAGCTTGAAGACCGAACCGCCGGTCCCGGGCACGCCGCCGGCCCCGGCCCGCTGCGCCTCGCTGACGTTCCACTGGGTGAGCCGCCACAGCGCCCGGAATTCGGCGTTCAGCCTGCCCAGCCTGCGGCGCAGCACCGGATCGTCCCAGCGCCCGCTGCGCCGGGCCTCGGCCGCCAGCGCGTCCAGGGTGCGGCGGCAGGCGACGACCTCGCCGACGAAGGCCGTACCGCGCTCGAAGGAGAGGGTGACCATGGTGACCCGCCAGCCGTCGTTCTCCGCGCCGACCCGGTGGGAGACGGGCACCCGCACCTCGTCGAGGAACATCTCGGCGAACTCGGTGGACCCGGCGAGGGTGCGCAGCGGGCGGACGGTGACCCCCGGCGCGTCCATCTCCATCGCGAGCCAGGTGATCCCGCGGTGCTTGGGCGCCGCCGGGTCCGTACGCACCAGGAGCTCGCACCAGTCGGCGACCTCGGCGTGCGAGGTCCAGATCTTGCTGCCGCTCACCACGTAGTGGTCGCCGTCGCGCACCGCCCTGGTCCGCAGCGCGGCGAGGTCCGAGCCGGCGTCGGGCTCGCTGAACCCCTGGCACCAGATCTCGTCGCCGCTGAGCACCGGGGGCAGCCAGCGCGCCCGCTGCTCCGCGGTGCCCTCGGCGGCGATCGTCGGGCCGGCGTGCAGCAGCCCGACGAAGTTCGCGCCGACGTACGGGGCTCCGGCCTTCTCCGTCTCCTCCAGGAAGATCAGGTGCTGGGTCGGGGTCGCGCCCCGGCCGCCCGCGTCGACGGGCCAGTGCAGACCGGCGTAGCCGGCGTCGTACAGCATCCGCTGCCAGGCCGTGTCGTACGCGCGGCGCCCCGGCCAGTCGTCGGGGCGGGGTTTCGCGGGGAGTCCGGGGAGCACGGCGGCCAGCCACTCGCGCAGCCGCGCGCGGAACTCCCGCTCCTCCTGGGTGTACGCGAGGTCCATCGCGGGCCTACTTGTCGAGGTCCAGGCCGAGCATGCGGATCGCGTTTCCGCGCATCAGTTTGTAGACGGTCTCGTCGTCCAGTCCCTTGACGTGGTCGAGGGCGACCTCCTTGGTGTGCGGGAAGGTCGAGTCGACGTGCGGGTAGTCGGTCTCGAAGGTGGCGTTGTCCCGCCCGACGACGTCGAGCGAGGCGACGCCGTGCTTGTCGCGGAAGAAGCAGCAGAAGATCTGCCGGTAGTAGTACGTGGACGGCGGCTCGGGGATGAGATCGCGCACCCCGCCCCAGGCCCGGTGCTCCTCCCAGACGTCGTCGGCGCGCTCCAGGGCGTACGGGATCCAGCCCATCTGCCCCTCGCTGTAGGCGAGCTTGAGCTGCGGGAACCGCACCAGGACCCCGCTGAAGAGGAAGTCCATCATCGAGGCCATGGCGTTGTTGAAGGAGAGGCTGGCCTGTACGGCGGGCGGGGCGTCCGGCGAGGCGGCGGGCATCTGCGAGCTGGACCCGATGTGCATGTTGACGACCGTGCCGGTCTCCTGGCAGGCCGCGAAGAACGGGTCCCAGTACCCGGTGTGGATCGACGGCAGGCCGAGGTGGGTGGGGATCTCGGAGAAGGTCACCGCGCGCACCCCGCGGGCCGCGTTGCGGTGGATCTCGGCGACCGCGAGGTCGATGTCCCAGAGCGGGATGATGCAGAGCGGGATGAGCCGGCCGCCGCTGTCGCCGCACCACTCCTCGACCATCCAGTCGTTGTAGGCGCGCACGCACGCGAGCGCGACCTCTTTGTCGTGGGCCTCGGCGAAGGTCTGGCCGCAGAAGCGCGGGAAGGTCGGGAAGCAGAGGCTGGCCTCGACGTGGTTGAGGTCCATGTCCTTGAGCCGCTCGGCCGGGTCCCAGCAGCCGGGCCGCATCTCCGCCCGGGTGATCCCCTCCAGCGTCATGTCGTCGCGGTCGAAGCCGACGGCGGCGATGTTGCGCTTGTACGGGAATTTCAGGTCCTCGTAGATCCACCAGTCGGTGGGCGGGCCGTCCGGGTCCATGGTGATGACGTACTTGCCGCCCGTGTAGGCCAGCTCGCCGATGCCCGCGGTGAGCGGCTGCGGCCCGCGCTCGCGGTACTTGGCGGGCAGCCAGGTCGAGAAGAGGTGCGGCGGCTCGATCACATGGTCGTCGACGCTGACGATCCGAGGCAGTTCCGTCATGGTGTCCCCTCCGGCGCGCGGATTTCTGATGACCCGTCAGATTTATGTCGCCATCAGGCTAGCCCCGCACCCCTGGACCGACAAGGCGCAGCGCTCTACGCTCTCCGCACGATCTGACTGTCCGTCAGCTTTAAGGGGTTCGCCGTGACCGAGACCGCGCACGCCCTGGGTGCATCGGGCACCTTCTGGGAACTCGTCGAACGCCGGGCCGGCCTGACCCCGGACCGCCCGTTCCTGATCCAGGACGACCGCACCCTGACCTTCGGCGAGCTGCGCAACCGCGGCGAGCGGGTCGCGGCCGGGCTGTGGGAGATGGGCGTACGTCCGGGCACCGTCGTCGCCTGGCAGCTTCCGACCAGGATCGAAACGGTGCTGCTGTCGTTCGCGCTGACCCGGATCGGCGCCGTGCAGTCGCCCGTCATCCCGTTCTACCGGGACCGCGAGGTGGGGTTCGCGCTGCGCGAGTCGAAGGCGGAGTTCTTCGCCGTACCGGGCACCTGGCGCGGCTTCGACCACACCGCGATGGCCGGACGGGTGACGGCGGACCGGCCGGTGACGGTGTTCGAGGCGTACGCGTCACTGCCGGACGGCGATCCGTCGGTGCTCCCGCCGCCGCCCGGCGACGGCACGGCGGTGCGCTGGATCTACTGGACCTCGGGCACCACCTCCGACCCGAAGGGGGTCCTGCACACCGACCGCAGCCTGATCGCGGGCGGCTCCTGCCTGGCCCACGCGCTGCATCTGTCGGCCGACGACATCGGCTCGATGGCCTTCCCCTTCGCCCATGTCGCCGGCCCCGACTACTCGGTGATGCTGCTTCTGTACGGCTTCCCGGCGGTCCTCTTCGAACACTTCGCGATGCCGGACGCGGTGACGGACTACCGGCGCCACGGGGTGACGGTCGCGGGCGGGTCCACGGCGTTCTACTCGATGTTCCTGACCGAGCAGCGCAAGGCGCCGGACCGGAAACTGATCCCCAGCCTGCGGCTGCTGGCGGGCGGCGGGGCCCCGAAGCCGCCGGAGATCTACCACGCGGTGGTCCGGGAGATGGGCGTCCAGCTCACCCACGGGTACGGCATGACCGAGGTCCCCATGATCACGATGGGCGCCCCCGACGACACGGTGGAACACCTCGCCGAGACGGAGGGCCGGCCGCCCGCGGGCATGGAGATCCGGATCACCGACGAGGACGGCAAACCGCTGCCGCACGGCACGGACGGCGAGGTGCGGCTGCGCGGGGAGGCCGTCTGCAAGGGCTATCTGGACCCGGCGGCGTCCGCGTCGGCCTTCGACGCGGAGGGGTTCCTGATCACCGGCGACGTCGGCCACGTCAGGGCCGGCGGGCATTTGGTGCTCACCGGGCGACTGAAGGACATCATCATCCGCAAGGGCGAGAACATCTCCGCGAAGGAGATAGAGGACCTGCTGCACCGGCACCCGGACGTCGGGGACGCGGCGGTGATCGGGCTGCCGGACACGGAGCGGGGCGAGCTGGTCTGCGCGGTCGTGGAACAGCCCGCGGGCGCCGCGCCGCTGACGCTTGCTCAGGTCACGGGGTACCTGCGGGCCGAGGGGCTCTCCGTGCACAAGCTGCCGGAACGGCTGGAGGTGGTGGCGGCGCTGCCGCGCAACGACACCCTGCGCAAGGTGCTGAAGTACCGGCTGCGGGAGCAGTTCGCCTGACGGGAGGGGCGGGGGCGGCTCGCCCGACGGGGGTGCGGGGCGCCGCCCCGCACCCCCCTGCGTCCTACGCGTCCGGGGCGATCACCGTGAAGTAGTCGGCGAACGCCGACACCGCCTGGCCCTCGGTGATCCTGCCGTCCCCGTCCGCGTCCAGGGTCCGCGCGGCGAGCTGAGCCGTCCCGGCATCCGCGCCCAGCACCCGCAGTGCCCGCTCCACGGCGGGTACGGCCGCCGCGCCCAGGCCGTCCCCGTCCGCCACGGCGATCGCCGCGCGCAGGAAGGGGCGGGCGATCTCCGCGAAACGCTCCGGGCTGTCGCGCAGCCGTTTCACGGCCCCGCCCACGAACTCCTCACGGGTGACGCGCTGGTCCCCGTCGACATCGGCGATGCCCGCCATGCCCTGCCAGAACGCCTCGGCCCCGGTGTAGAGAGCCTGGCCCTTGTCGCAGCGCGCCGTCGTGCCGAACTCGGCGAGCAGACGGGCCGCGGCTGCGTTGAAATCCGCGCGATCGATGTATCCGTTGCCGTCCTGGTCGAAGGCGGCGAAGCGGTGGGCGATCTTGCGCTCGTACTCTGCGCTGTCCATGCGGGGAGCGTACGACGCCGGAAGGCGTCACGTGTCACTTTGGAACGCCCGGCACCCGACCCGGGGTCGTCGCGGAGCGGTTTCACGCGGAGAGCGGCCGGGCCCGGTCGTCGACGGCCGTGTCCCAGTCGGGGTAGACATCGAAGAGCCGGCGTACGCCGAGGGCGGCGAGCACCCGGTTGACGTGCGAGCCCTCCTCCGCGCCCCGGGCCGGCAGGATCAGCCGCAGCCGGCCCCCGCAGGAACGCATCAGCCGCCGGGCTGCGATCAGCACGCCGACCCCGCTGGAATCGCAGAACAGGACCTCGGAGAGATCGAGCACCACGTCGTGGCGGCCGACGGCGACCGCGTCATGGACGGACTGGCGCACCACGGGCGACGTCAGCAGATCCAGCTCGCCGCGTATGTGCAGTACGGTCCATTCGCCCTGCACGGTCTCGGCCACCTTCAATGTCACGCGACCGACCTCTCGTTCCGGGGATTCCGACGATCCGGAAGTTTCCGTTCCTTCTCGCGGCTGCCCCGGCCGCACCCTCATGAAACACCGAACGGCCTGTCAGGACACAGGCGGATTCAGGCAGAAATGATCACTTCACTATCATCCCGGGCCTTTTCGGAGGCGTACTTGCCGTAAAGGGCCGTGCACGGCCGACACCGCCGACTACATTCGATGTGACGAGGGGAACAGAGCAGAGGAAACAGGTCGGGGGTCGCATGACCAGGAACGCACCGCCCCGCTGGGACCGCAAGATGCAGCAGCGGCTGGCACGCGGTGAGGCGGCGGCTCTCGGTGAGCTCTACGACCGGTTCGCCTCGCTGGTGCACAGCCAGGCCCATCGGATGCTGGACGACGAGACCGCCGCCGACCTGGTGACCCGCGAGGTCTTCGGCTACGTGTGGGAGAACCCGGACGCGTACGACCCCAGGCAGGGCTCGATGCGCTCCTGGGTGGCCCGGCTCACGCACCGTCAGTCCGTGCGGCGGCTGCGCGAGGAGCACGGCCATCACGACGTCCCGGACGAGGACGGGAGCGGCCTGGAGGAGCGGGTGCACCGGGCCACGGTCGCGGCCCGCGCCGACTACATCGTCGCGGCCATGCCCGCCCCGCTGCGGGCCGCGCTGGAGCTCGCGTACATCCAGCGCCGGGACTACCGGCAGACCGCGGCCGACCTCGGGGTCACCGAGGACGAGGCCCGCCGCCGGCTCCGGCTCGGGCTGCAGCTGCTCTCCACCGCGCACACCCGCACGCTCGAAGGGACGTCGCCGCCCGGATACGGACGGCCCCTGTGACCGGCGACGACGGGGCGGGCGGGCGCGACGGCGGACGCGACGACGAGGTGCGGGGCGCGCCGCGCATACCGGGTCCCCGGGCCGCCGCGGACGACTTCGACCTCTCCGCCGTCCCCCTGCCGCCGCCCGTCCCCGCGACCCCGCCCGAGGAGCCGCGACCGGCCTCACCGCCGACGACACCGGAACCGGAAACCGCCGTGGCATCACCGGACCGATCGACCCCGTCGGACGCGCCGACCCCGCCGGACCCGCCGGTGCTGGCGCACCGCGTCCTCAAGGCGCTCCTCGGCGCGTGGGCCCTGGCGGCCTGCTCGGCGGAGGAGACCGAGGCCGTCGAGGCGCATCTGACCGAGTGCGCCGCCTGCGCGGACGAGGCCCTGCGGCTGCGCGACGCGGTCGGGCTGCTGCACACCGACCGCAGCCTGGACCTCGACCCGACGCTGCGCACCCGGGTGATCGACGCCTGCCTGAGCCGCCGCCCGGCCGACATCCCGGTGCCGGACTGGGCTTCCCCGTACGACGCGGAGACCGCGCGGCTCGACGCGCTGCTCCGTGACATCGGCAGCTCGGAGTGGCACGCGCCGGTGCGCCTGAAGTGGTTCGAGGGCGAGCAGGAGGCCGGCCGCAAGACCACGGTCGCGGGCGTCATCGGTCATCTCATGGCCGTCGACGGGCTGATCGGCGCCGCCCTCGACCTCGAAATGCCGCTCGGCGACGGAGTCCTCGGCCGGGGCGCCGACTGGCCGCTCTCCCCCGCCGCACGCACCGAGAAGTACTGGTCCGCCGCGCGGCGGCCGCCCACCCGCGCGGTCCACGAGCCGTGGCGCGCGCAGAGCCACACCCTCATCCGTACGGTGTCCTTCGCCGGCCGCGGGGTCCGTGAGCTCTCCGTCTCGTACGGGGACTTCGCCCTCCCGATGCACGACGCCCTGCTGGACCGGGCCTTCGAGTGCTGGGTGCACGGCGGCGACATCGCGGAGGCGGTGGACTATCCGTACGAGGCGCCGTCCGCCGCCCACCTCAACCGGATGATCGACCTGGCGGCCCGGCTGCTGCCCGCCGCCCTCGCCGAACGCCGCAGGACCGGTCTCGCCGGGCCCGCCCGGCAGCTGGTGACGGCCGGGGCACCGGGCCGTTCACTGCATCTGGAGGTCGAGGGCTCGGGCGGCGGCGACTGGTACATCCCGCTGGACTCCCCGGCCGCGCTCGGCTCCCCCGCGCACACCGTGGCGCAGGTCGCGCTGGACGGTGTGGAGTTCTGCCGGCTGGTGGCCGGGCACGTGCCGCCGGTCGAGGCGGCGGCCGGTCAGGAGGGCGACCGAGAGGTCATCCGCGACGTGCTGTGCGCCGCGGCCTCGCTGAGCCGTCTGTGACACCTCTCCCGGTGGGTTCCTACGCGAAGATCACCGTGCGGCGGCCGTTGAGCAGGATGCGGCGCTCCGCGTGCCACTTCACGGCCCGCGCCAGCGCCTGGCACTCCACGTCGCGGCCGATGGCGACCAGCTGGTCCGGCGTGACTCCGTGGCCCACCCGCTCGACCTCCTGCTCGATGATCGGCCCCTCGTCGAGGTCCGCGGTCACGTAGTGCGCCGTCGCACCGATCAGCTTCACACCACGGGCGTGCGCCTGGTGGTACGGCTTCGCACCCTTGAAGCTCGGCAGGAAGGAGTGGTGGATGTTGATGATCCGGCCGCTCAGCTGCTTGCAGAGGTCGTCCGAGAGGACCTGCATGTAGCGGGCGAGGACGACCAGCTCGACGTTCTCCGCACGGACCAGCTCCAGCAGCTCCGCCTCCGCGGCGGCCTTGGTCTCCTTGGTCACCGGGATGTGCTGGAAGGGAACGTTGTACGAGGCGACGAGCTCGGCGAAGTCCGTGTGGTTGGAGACCACGGCGGCGATCTCGACCGGCAGCGCCCCGATCCGGGAACGGAACAGCAGGTCGTTGAGGCAGTGCCCGAACTTGCTGACCATCAGCACCACCCGCATCCGCTCCGCGGAGCGGTGGATCTGCCAGTCCATCCGGAAGGAGTCGCCGACCGCCGCGAAACTGGCCCGCAGCTTCTCCACGGTCACCGGGGCGTCCGCCGAGAAGTGGACCCGCATGAAGAACAGACCCGTGTCGTGGTCGCCGAACTGCTGACTGTCCTCGATGTTGCAGCCGGTCATGAAGAGATAGCTCGACACGGCATGCACGATGCCCTTTTTGTCGGGGCAGGAGAGAGTGAGGACGTACTGCTCAGGGGTGGTGTCGGCAGGCTGCGGCGCGGTCATCCCCGTAGCGTGCCACACCGGCCCGGAATCAGGCCGACCTGGTCATGATGCGGAGCACGTCGAGGGAGCGCGGCGGCGTGTCGGGGTCCTCGCCGTCGTTGCCCGCGAGCAGCACATGGGCCTCGCGGGCGGCCCGGACGGCCTCCTGCCAGCCGTGGTGCTCCAGATACGCCGAGACGGGGGCGTCGGCGCCGACCTGGTGCATGATGCGCAGCACCCGGAGCACGGCGACGTCGACGAGAGCGGCCTCGTCGGTGTCGCGGAAGATCGTTCCGATGTACTTCTCGGCGGACCAGTTGTCCAGCCAGGTGTCCTCGACCAGGCGGTACACGGCGTCGGTGATGTCGCCGTACCCCTCCAGGCCGGTCAGCCAGCACTCGTGGTGGAAGACGGGGTCGGAGAGCATGTGCAGCGCCGAGCGCACGTTGCTGCGCCAGCGCCACCAAGGCATGTCATTCAGCGGCATGCCGCCCATGGTGGAGGAGCGACGGCCGCGACGGGAAGAGTTCTCCGAACCTTGCTGCACGGTCATCGATCGTACGTTCCCTTTTCCGCCGCTCGCATCGCCCCCTGCAATTCACCCGGA
Source organism: Streptomyces sp. NPDC001933 (assembly GCF_042890955.1). Classification (NCBI taxonomy): domain Bacteria; kingdom Bacillati; phylum Actinomycetota; class Actinomycetes; order Kitasatosporales; family Streptomycetaceae; genus Streptomyces; species Streptomyces sp. NPDC001933. The sequence goes on from NZ_JBIASS010000005.1 coordinate 210,678, forward strand.
TGTCACCGAGCGTTGAACGGAGCACACTGCGGCGTTACCCCGCGGCCGGAAATGTTCATGCCTATGACCGGATGGCGACGCCCAACCTCCTCCCGCCCCTACAAGCTCCTCACAAGTGCGGCGGCGGCCGGGGCGTTGCTGATGACCGGTTGCGGCGCACTCCCTGGGGCCACGGGGGGCTCCAGGGAGCCCGTCACCGTACTGACCTGGGCCCCCGGCGGGGCCGCGGGGCCGGACACGGTGAACATGGCGGGCATGACCGCCATGGCCCGCACCTATGCCCGCTGGGCCAACGCCGACGGCGGGCTGGACGGTCACAAGCTGCGCGTCGTCACCTGCGACGAGCAGGACACCTCGATCGGGGCGGCGAACTGCGCCCGGCTGGCCGTCAAGGAGAAGGCGGTGGCGGTCGTCGGCTCGTACAGCCGGCACGGGACGGCGTTCATGTCGCCGCTGGAGGCCGCCGGAATCCCCTACATCGGCGGTTACGGCGCTTCCGACGAGGAGTTCAGCAGCTACAACTCCTTCCCGGTCAACGGCGGTCAGCCCGCCCTGCTCGCGGGCAACGCCCGACAGCTGGCCCGGAGTTGCGAGCGGGTTTCCGTGGTCCGGCCCGACACCCTGAGCGGCGACGGCCAGGCCTGGCTCCTGCGGACCGGCCTCACCGAGGCAGGCCGCCCCGCGCCCGCCGACATCCGGGCCCCGGAGTCGGCCACTTCTTACGACGGGGCCGCCGCGTCCGCGCTCCAGGCGGCGGGGGCGTCCCACGGCTGTGTGACGGCCGTGCTCGGGAAGCGCACGGAGACCTTCTTCGACTCCTTCCGGCGGCTCGAACCGTCGTACGGGAGCGTCCGGATCTCCTCCGTGCTGGGCAGCGTCGACCAGCCGCTGATCGACAGCACCGGCGGCCGGAACAGCCCGTTCGAGGGGGCGTACATCACCGGCTGGTACCCGGACGCGGGCGACGCCCGCTGGAACCCGATGCGCGAAGTGATCCGCGAGCACGCCTTCGGCGACAACCGGATCGACCCGGACGACACGGGCGTGCAGACCACCTGGATCGCGTACACCGTGCTGAAGGAGCTCGTGAAGTCGATCGACTCCCCGGAGATCACCCCCTGGAAGCTCACCTCCGCCCTCAACAAAGGCACCGAGGCAGAGACCGGCGGACTCACCCCGGTGCTGCGCTGGGGCTTCACGGACGTGCTGGGCTCGTCCTCCTACCCCCGGATCGTCAACACCAGGGTGACGTATCAGGTGGTGCGGAACGGCCGGCTCGTCGCGGACCGGAAGGGCTTCATGGACGTCTCGAAGACCTTGTCGGACGCCAGCGCGACGCGCTGACCCGCACCACCCGCCCGGATTCGCCACACCCGCCCGGGTACACGGCACCCGTCCCGATTCGCGGCACCCTCATGGATGCGCGGAACGGGCGCCGTCGGGACGCGCCGTCAGAGCTGCGTGGCCGCCCGCTGGGTCAGTCCGTACTTCGCCGCGATCGAGTTCCACAGCCCGGACGCCTGCTGCTTCTGCTTGCTCGCCTCTTCGCTCTGCTGGGTGGCCGCCTGCGTCTCGGAGGTCGTACGCGCCCTTCCGTGCTTGCACACCTTCTTGCCGTTCTTGGCCTGCTCGGCCCAGGCGGCGTAGTGCTCGTCGGCGGCGGCGGAGGCCCGCCACGCCTTGGTGAGGGAGGTGGTCAGCCGGGCGTGGTCCGGCAGCTTGTCGACGGACAGCCCTTCCAGCCGGGTCACCAGATCGCGGCGCTGCTGGGCGGCGCCCTTCAGATCGGTCACGGCCTGGTCCAGATCCGTGCAGCTCTTGGTCTTCTCGACGGCCCCGATGACCGCGGCACGGCTGTCGTTGCTGTCCGCGAGGAGCTTGTCGAGCGCCTCGGCCTGCGGCTTCGCCGGATCGGCGGCGGCCTGCGTGGAGGGCTCCCCGGCGGGTGAACTCGCCGCGGCGACCGCCTGCTTGTCGTCCTTGCCCTTCTCGTCGTCGCCACCGCTCAGCAGCGCACCCGCGCCGAGCCCGACGACGGCACAGCCGACCACGACCGCCGCGATGAGCGTGACGTGGGCCCGCCTCTTGCGCGGCTGCTGCGGCTCCTCGCCCATCGGCTGGTACGGGGCCTGCGCGGAGTGCTGGGCCTGCGGGGCGCCCTGGTACTGCGGCGGGGCGCCCTGATGCTGCTGCCGGGGGTCGAGCTGGGGCATCTGCTGGGTGGCGCCCGCCGGTTCGTCGCTGCGGAACAGGTTGTCGAACTCGGCGGGCGGCTGCCGGTCGCCCGGGGCTCCGGGCCTGATGCCGTAAGGGGTGCCGCCGGGGACCGGCTGGATGTACTGGGTCGCCTCGGCGTCACCGCCGTTGCCGGGCTGCTGCTGGTACGCCTGCTGCTGCGGCCCCCCGCGGCCGAGGAACGTCGTCGACTCCGCGGGGTTCTCCGGCGGCAGCCCGCCCGGCACGGGCGCGATGTACTGCGTGGCCTCCGCGTCCCCGCCCATGCTCATCCCGGGCACGGCCTCGGGCGGCAGCGGCTGCGCGAACGACTGCGGCGGCTGGGGCTGTTGCTGCATCTGCTGCGGCTGCTGCCCCTGGTGCGGCGGCTGTTGCATCTGCTGCTGCATCGGCTGGGGCTGGTGCGGCGGCTGTTGCATGTGCTGCGGCATGTGCTGCGGCTGGACGGGCGGCAGCGGCTGGGCCTGCGGCATCTGGGGGTGCTGCGGGGCGGACGGCTGCCCGTACCCCTGCCCCGGCTGCACCTGGCCGTACTGCCCCTGCCCCTGGGGCTGGTGGTGCTGCTGCGAGGGGTCCTGGTGCGCCGCCTGCGGCCCCCAGGGCTGCCCCCACGGCTGGCCGCCCGCCGGGGCGGCCTGATCCGCGGGCCCCCCTGGTATCCAGGGCTCGCCGCCACCCGCGGGCAGCACGACACCCTCGTGCGTGGGCCGTACAGCAGGGAGCTGCTGCTCGTCACCCTGTCCGCTCTGCGTCACCGGGACTCCTACGTGTAAACCTACGGAATCGTCGGCTCACGCTATCGGGTGGTTGCCGCCGTTCGCCAAGCGTGTGTTGTCACTCACCAGCCCTTCACAAGCGCTGTAACGCTCAGCGCCCTCAAGACGCAGTTAAGGGGCACCCGGACACGTCCACCCGGCCGGGCCCCCGGTCCCCGGCCCCGGTCAGGCCGCCTGGAGCTCCAGACGGGCACCGAACTCGCGCACCGCCGACTCGTCCCCGTACGGGATCAGCCGCTGCTGCAGATCGTCCAGATACTCCGCACCCCGGCTGGAGCGCACCGACCCCAGCAGCTCCATCGCCCGCGTGCCCGTGTGGCAGGCCTGCTCCACCTCACGCATCTGGACCTGGGCCGTGGCCAGCAGCACCAGGCCGATTCCCCGGCGGCGGGCCCGGGACTCCGGGTGTCCGGCCAGGGACTCCTTCGCGCGGCGCGCGGCGGCCTCCGCCTGGCCGAGGTCGCGGTGGCAGTGCGCCAGCTCGTCCGCGAGATAGGCGCGGTCGAAATGGGCGATCCAGTCGGGGTCGTCGCCCGTGCCCGGCTCGGCCCGCTCCATGGCGGCCAGTGCACGGCCCGTCACCGCCTGGCAGGTGCGGGCGTCGCCGAGCAGGGCGTGACCGCGCGCCTCCGCCGCGTAGAACATCGCCTCCGCCCTCGGGGTGACGCGCCCGCGCGCGCCCTCCTGCGCGGCCCGCGCCAGCTGGGCGATCTCCCGGGGGTTGCCGAGCTGCGCGGCGAGATGGCTCATCGAGGCGGCCAGCACATAACCGCCGTACGCCCGGTCACCCGCCGCCTGGGCCAGGCGCAGCGCCTGGATGTAGTAGCGCTGGGCGAGCCCCGGCTGGCCGGTGTCGACCGCCATGTACCCGGCGAGTTCGGTGAGCCGGGCGACCGCCCCGAACAGCTGCCGGCCGACCGATTCGCGGTACGCCCCGGAGAGCAGCCCGGAGACCACGCTGTTCAGGTAGTGCACCAGGACCGGCCGCACATGTCCGCTGCCGAACCGGTGGTCGAGGTCGACCAGCGCGGTCGTCATCGCCCGCACCGCCTCCACGTCCGAGATCCCGACCCGGGCCCCGGCGGCCCGTGCCACCTGCGGGTCGGCGCCGGTGATCAGCCAGTCACGGCTGGGTTCGACGAGCGCGGACGCGGCGACCGCCGAGCCGGACAGGAAGTCGCGGCGACCGACATCACTGCGCCACAGCTCGCAGACCTGCTCGATCGCGCCGATCACGGTCGGGGCGAACTGGAGGCCGACGCCGGACGCCAGGTTCTTGCCGTTGGCCATGCCGATCTCGTCGATCGTGACCGTACGGCCGAGTTTGCGGCCGAGGGCCTCGGCGATGATTCCCGGCGCCCTGCCGCGTGGTTGCTGTCCGCGCAGCCAACGGGCCACGGACGTCTTGTCGTAACGCAGGTCGAGCCCGCGTTCCGCGCCGACCATGTTGACGCGGCGGGCGAGGCCGGCGTTGGAGCATCCGGCTTCCTGAATGAGCGCCTGGAGCCGTTCGTTCGGCTGGCGGGCGACGAGAGGCCTGGCTGCCATGTTTCCCCCTGAGGCCGCAGTGATCATTGAGCCGATCACTGCCCGGCGAATACGCGGAAAATGCACAGATTCATCGTGTTCGTCACGTGCGTCGTGTTCCTTGCCATTCATGTCGGCATATGACTGAGGCCGACCGTTCCGGACCCGCACGACGACTATCCGGCGGTTGCCCGTATGTGGCTACCCGCCCCGCCCGACACCGCCTCACGCGCGCCCCCGCCCATGCATCCATGCGCCCCGTGTGCCGGATCGATACACCGCGGCCGCAGCCGCCACGCCCGTAACCCCGGGTGTTGGCCGTAGTTGTGCTGTGCGTGGAAGAGCCGATCTCAGTCGAAGAGCCCGTCGGAGTCATGGAAGCCGCGAAGGTCCCCCAGCAGCGGAGCGAGCAACTGCTCGACGCGGCGGTGCGGTACACGGAGGAGCGGCACTGGGACGTGTGCCCCGGCACCTGGCTGGAGGCGGCGGAGGGGACCGAGCGGTGCTCCTGCGGCAACGCCGGCTGCGCCTCCCCCGGCGCCCACCCCACCGGCCCCGACTGGGCGGGCCAGGCGACCGGGAGCGGGGCCGCGGCCCGCCGGATGTGGTCGAGGCACCCCAAGGCGTCGATCCTGCTGCCCACCGGCCGCAGCTTCGACGCGATCGACGTACCGGAGTCCGCCGGCTTCCTGGCGCTGGCCCGGATGGAACGGATGGGCCTGCCGCTGGGCCCCGTCACCTGCAGCCCCGACCGGCGGATGTTCTTCTTCGTGCTGCCGGGCGCGGCGGCCAAGTCGAACGAGCTGGTACGGAAGCTGGGCTGGCGGGCCGCCGCCATCGATCTGGTCGGCCGCGGCGAGGGCCACTACGTCACGGGTCCGCCGACCCGGGTCGGCGCCCGCGGAGCGGTGCAGTGGGCCCGCCGCCCCACCCCTGCCAACCGCTGGCTGCCGGACGCGGAGGAGCTCATCAGCCCGCTCGCCTACGCCTGCGCCAGGGAAGCCGCCGACGCGCGGGCCCGCCTCTCCAGGGACGCCCTTTCGTAGGCTGGTCCCGGAACACGGGGCCACCGAAAGGCAGAGGCATCATGCGTGACCGCGCAGAGACCGACAGAACGGTACGGGCGGACGGGGCGGAAGAGGCGGGCGGAGCCGGTGAGGCGACGCCCGCCGTTCGCGTACAGGGGCTGTGGAAGCGGTTCGGGCAACAGACCGCGGTGGCCGGGATCGATCTGGAGCTGCCCGCGGGCAGGTTCATCGGTCTGGTCGGGCCCAACGGCGCGGGCAAGACCACCACGTTGTCGATGGTCACCGGACTGCTCCGCCCCGACCAGGGCAAGGTCGAGGTCGCCGGCCACGACGTGTGGCGCGACCCGGTCGAGGTGAAGTCCAGGATCGGCGTGCTCCCGGAGGGGCTGCGGCTCTTCGAGCGGCTCTCGGGGCGCGAACTCCTCGCGTACACCGGCCGCTTGCGCGGGCTGCCGGGCGCCGAGGTCGACAAGCGGGCCACCCAGCTCCTCGATGTGCTCGACCTGGCGGGCGCCCAGCACAAGCTGGTCGTCGACTACTCGACCGGCATGCGGAAGAAGATCGGGCTCGCGGCCGCGCTGCTGCACAACCCCGAAGTGCTGTTCCTGGACGAGCCGTTCGAGGGCGTCGACCCGGTCTCGGCGCAGACCATCCGCGAGGTCCTGGAGCGGTACACCCGCTCGGGGGCGACCGTCGTCTTCTCCAGCCATGTGATGGAGCTCGTCGAGTCTCTCTGCGACTGGGTGGCCGTCATGGCGGCCGGCACGATCCGGGCCCAGGGCACCCTGGCCCAGGTGCGCGGCGACGCGCCCTCGCTGCAGAACGCCTTCCTCGAACTCGTCGGCGCCGGCTCCCGCGCCGCCGACGGCTCCCTCGACTGGCTGGACGGCAAGCGATGAGCGTGCTCGACGCCCCCGTGGGGGCCGCCCCCGGCCGGCCCGAGGGCGAGAACCTGGTCCCCGTCTTCGTACGGCTGAAGCTGACCCTGCTGCGCAACGGGCTGCGGCAGTCGGCCGGCCGGCGGGCCGCGTACGTCACCTCCGTCGTCGTCACCCTGCTGTGCGCCGCGGGCCTGCTGCTCGGGCTGACCGCGCTGCACGGGCACGCCCACGCCGCGTCCCTCGTCGTGCTGCTGGCGGGGGTGGCGGCGGTCGGCTGGGCCGTGATGCCGCTGTTCTTCCCCAGCGGTGACGAGACCCTCGACCCGAGCCGGCTGGTGATGCTGCCGCTGCGGCCGCGCCCGCTGGTCTCGGCGCTGCTGGTGTCCTCACTGGTCGGGATCGGTCCGCTGTTCACGCTCTGCCTGGCGGCCGGGTCGGTGTTCGCGGTGGCGCGGGGGGCGGCCGGCGCGGTGTTCGCCGTGGTGGCCGCGCCGCTCGCGCTGCTGGTGTGCGTGGCGCTGGCGCGGGCCGTGGCCACGGCCAACACCCGGCTGCTGACCTCGCGCAAGGGCCGCGATCTCGCGGTGCTCAGCGGGCTGGTGATCGCGGTGGGCTTCCAGGTCGTCAACTTCGGTGCGCAGCGGCTCGGCCGGGCCGGCGGGCTGTCCACGCTCGACCCGGCCGCGGACGTGGTGCGCTGGCTGCCGCCCGCCTCGGCGATCGGGGCGGTGGACTCGGCGTCGCGGGGCTCGTACGGGCAGGCGTCCGTACAGCTGCTGCTCTCCGTCGCGGCGCTGGCCGCGCTGCTGTGGCTGTGGCAGCGGAGTCTGGTGAAGCTGATGACGGCCCCGGACGGTTCGACCCTGGCCGCCGCCGGACCGGGCCGCGAGAAGGCCGGCAAGGGCGGCGCGGGCCGCTCCGGGCTTGCCGCGCTGCTGCCCCAGGGGCGCACCGGGACGGTGATGGAGCGCAGTCTGCGGTACATCGCACGCGATCCGAAGACCAAGGCCGCCTGGACCACGGCGCTGGCGATCGGGCTGATCGTGCCGGTCCTCAACGCGCTCCAGGGCACCGGCTCGGTCTACTTCGCCTGCTTCGCCGCGTGGATGCTCGGCATCCAGATGTACAACCAGTTCGGGCAGGACACCTCGGCGTTCTGGATGGTGGCGCTGACGATCTCCTCGACCCGGGACGCCTATCTGGAACTGCGGGCGCGGGCGCTGGCGTTGCTGCTGATCACGCTGCCCTACACGATCGTGGTGACGGTGGTGACCGCCGCGATGCTCGACGACTGGGCCGCGCTGCCGGAGGTCATGGGGCTGTCGCTCGCCCTGCTGGGCGGGATGCTGGCGACGGGCGCGGTGGCCTCGGCGAACTTCCCGTACTCGATCCCGCAGGACGGGGCGTTCAAGAACGTGGCGCCGGGGCAGGCCGGACTCGCCTGGATCTCGATCTTCGGCGGCATGGTCTCGGCGGGGCTGCTCTGCGCACCGCTGATCGCGGTGACGATCTGGCTGCACGTCGCGGACCACGAGCAGTGGCTGTGGCTGCTGCTGCCCGTGGGGGCCGGGTACGGGGCGCTGATCGCCTGGGCGGGGCTGCGGGCCGCCGCCCCGCGCACCGCGGACCGGCTCCCGGAGATCCTGGCGGCGGTCAGCAAGGGCTGAGGGCCGAGGCGGGCGAGGGCCGAGGGCGGCCGCCGCCCGGCCCCCGGGCGCGCGGCCTCGCCGCTCCCGTCACGGCGGCCCCCGCCTCATTCCGTCACGACGGCCCGTCCCGCCATCCCGTCACGGCGAGACGGGCTCGCGCTCCTCCTGGGAATCTTCGGCGAACTGCTCCAGGAAGGGTTCGACCGCCGCGCGCCAGCCCTCGGGCTGGTCGTAGTGGACGAGATGGCCGGCGTCGGCCACTTCCGCGTACTGCCCGCGCGGCAGTACGCGGACCATCTCCTGGGCCTCCGCCCGGCCCAGCTCGCCGTCGAGCCCGCGGAGCACCAGGGTCGGGCAGCGGACCTGCGCCAGCTCCTCCCAGTGCGCGTCGAACACCCAGGTCGCGCGGGACCGGAGCATCTGGCGGCGGGAGAAGACGGGGCGCCAGCCGTCGGCCCGCTCGGCCATCACCTCGGCGAAGAACTCGCCGCGGGCCGGGTTGGGCCGCTCCACCCAGGGGTCGTCCTCGCCGAACCACTTCCGTACGTCGGAGAGCGTCGCGAACGGCACCGGCCAGGACTTGAACCAGTCCTCCCACTCGCGCTGCGAGGCCGCGCCCAGCGCGGAGGCCCGCATGTCGCAGATGATCAGGGCCCGGACGAGATCGGGGCGCTTGGCGGCGAGCTGCCAGGCCGTGAGCGCCCCCATCGAATGCCCGACGAGGGTGACGGGGGCGAGGCCGAGCTGTTCGATCGCGGCCTCGACATCGGCGACGTACGCATCACGGGTGTACGGGCCTTCGGCCGGCTTGTCGCTGCGGCCGTGCCCGCGCTGGTCGAGGCCGACCGCCCGGTGCCGCTCCGTGAGCCAGCGGGCGGTCGAGGCCCAGTGCGCGGCCCGGCCCATCAGGCCGTGGAGCAATAAGACCCCGGGGGCGCGCTCGCCCTCCGTGCGCCCCTTGGGCGGGTCGGCGAACTCCCAGGCCGCGAGGCGTACGCCGTCGGTCCCGGTCACATCGATGCGCCGCACCATATGTCCTGGCACCCCCTTCTGGTCCTCGATCACCGCTTGATCACTGCTCGATCGCCGCCTGGCCGCGTCACGCCAGACTATCGAACTCGTATTCGAAAACTGGCTTCTGCCACGCAACACCGCTCGTTCGAGTGACCGGCCCCGAGGATTGACCGCGGTGGCGGAGGGGAGACCTTCTCCGGGAGGCGGGCCACTCGGGGATGAGGGCCCGTGGGGATCGACCTCGAGAGCTCGGGGCTCCAGGTCGAAGCAGGGGAGGACAGGCCCCGGCGCCGCGAGGCGCCGGGGCCCTCTGCTTCCGGGAAAGCCGCCGACGGGGATGCGCATCGGCGGTCGCCGTCGCCGGCGCCGGTTCCGGTTCCAGGGGCGGCGGTGTGCGATTCATGGGCACCGGCGCACGATTCACGGGCGGCCGGGACCTCGGCGACCACCCTCCGGTACGCGTGCCGGACCTGCCGGACCTGCCAGTACGACGGGCGCATGCGCCTGCTCCCTCCCCGACCGCGCGGCCAGGTGGCCGACACTCTCAGGTATGCCTCAGCCACAGCCTGGCACGGGATCCGTCCGGGCGCTGCCATTCCGGACGGAAACAGGCGGCGGACGAGCCGCCTCAATGCTCCGGCGGCGCCCCGGCCGCGAAATCCGGCCAAGCAGCACCCCGACAGCGGGGATCCGGCCGCCGGGCGTCCGCTCGACCCTCCCGCCGACCGGCACCCCTCAGCGGCGCCGGACGGCAGTGGTTCCCCGCAGGGAGACTCTCAGCGCTTGGCCACGAACACGTGCGAGGCGACCTCGGTGTCCAGCTCCGCCGCCTCACCGCTGCTGCCGACCAGCACACCGCCGGGCGACTGGGTCACGCTGACCACGGAACCGGGCTGCACACCCGCCCGCCGCAGCGTGTACATCAGCTGGGCGTCCGTCTGGATCGGCTCACCGATCCGGCGCACGACCACCGTCTTGCCGTCCGCCCCCGGGTCGAGCTCCGACAGGCTCACCATGCCCTCGTCGATGAACGGGTCGGCCTCGGCCTTCTCGCCCAGCTCCTCCAGGCCCGGGATCGGATTCCCGTACGGCGACTCCGTCGGGTGGCGCAGCAGCTCCAGCACCCGCCGCTCCACCGCCTCGCTCATCACATGCTCCCAGCGGCACGCCTCGGCGTGGACCTGCTCCCACTCCAGGCCGATCACATCGACGAGCAGGCACTCGGCGAGCCGGTGCTTGCGCATCACACGCGTCGCCAGGCGGCGCCCCTCGTCGGTCAGCTCCAGATGCCGGTCACCCGCGACCTGCACCAGGCCGTCACGCTCCATCCGCGCCACCGTCTGGCTGACCGTCGGACCGCTCTGGTCCAGCCGTTCCGCGATCCGGGCGCGCATGGGGACCACGCCTTCCTCTTCGAGTTCGAGGATGGTGCGGAGATACATCTCCGTGGTGTCGATCAGTCCGGACATTCGTGCCCCTCGATGCTGTGACAGGAAAACGTCGTAAGCGCTGCGCGCTGGCCCTCCCCCAATTCTGACGCATACCGCCGACAACCGTGCCGGGCCGGTCGAACACCGTGCGGCGGAGCCGGACAGGCGGTATTGACATGTCACTGGTCCAGACCGCAACGTGATCGCGGCACGGACACCCATGAACACCTCCCCCGCCGGAAAGGGCTCCTCGATGAGCGACAGCAAGCTGGCCGGTCAGTTCTTCGACGCAGCGATCGGCCTGCTGGAGCGGGTACGCAACGAGGAGTCCGGCAACATCGCGGCCGCCGGTGCCGCGATCGCCGACACCGTCGAGGCGGGCGGCAGGCTCTTCGCCTTCGGCGCCGGACACTCCTCGCTCGCCGCGCAGGACGTCGTCTACCGGGCGGGCGGCCTCGCCCTGATGAACCTGATGGCCGTACCGGGGACGGTCGGCGTCGACGTCATGCCCGCGACACTCGGCTCCGCACTGGAACGGGTCGACGGACTGGCGGGCGCCGTGCTGGACTCCAGCCCCGCCGCGGCCGGCGACGTCCTCGTGATCATCTCGCTCTCCGGACGCAACGCCCTCCCCGTGGAGATGGCGCTGAACGCGCGGGCGCTCGGCCTGAAGGTCATCGGCGTGACATCGGTGGCGTACGCGGACGGCACCCGATCCCGGCACAGCTCGGGCGGCTTCCTGCGGGACCACTGCGACATCGTGCTCGACAGCAAGATCGCCATCGGCGACGCGGAGCTGACGCTCGACGGGATCGAGGCCCCCTTCGCCCCCGCGTCGACGGTCGTCACCAGCGCGCTGATGCAGGCCATGATGGCCGCCGCGGCGGAGCAGCTGGTGGCCCGGGGGATCGAACCGCCCCTGCTGCGCTCGGGCAACGTCGACGGCGGCCACGAATGGAACGGCCGGGTCATGACGGAGTACGGCGACCGGATCTTCTACCGCCAGTAGAAGCGCACCGGTGACGGGTAACGGACACCGCAGCGCCCCTCACCTCGTCGTCGCCAGCACCTGCGCCAGGTCCACCGCCGCCGCCACCCGCACCGCCACGCTCTCCGCGTACGCCGCGTCGGGGCGTTCGAAGGCGGCGCGGTGGGCGGAGCGCAGGAACGTCACCACGCCCAGCGTGCGCCCCCGGCTCCGCAGCACCGCGCACAGCGCGTGCACGGCGTCGCCCGGCCACTGCCGCTCCGCCGCCCACACCCCGGCCCCGGACCCGGCACCCGCGCTCGCCCGCACCGACCCCGCACGGTCCACCGCCTGAAGGGCCGGGTGCCCCGCCGCGTACCGCAGCGGAATGGAACCGCCGGCCACCGGCCGACACGGCCCCGGCTCACCGGCAGGGGTCGCCGCCACCCGCACCAGCCGCTCCCCCGCCACCACATCGACCAGCGCGTGGTCCGCGAAGCCCGCGAGCGCGTAGTCCAGGTAGGACGTCGCCGCCTCCATCGGGTCCTCGCACTCGGACGCCGACCGCGAGGCCCGGTGCAGCTGGTTCGACCGGAACCGCATCCGGTCCGCCTCCTGCGCCGCCAGCTTCTCCGCCGTCACGTCCTGGAACAGCCAGCCCACCCCCAGCGGAACCGGCTCCTGGGCGAGCGGCGAGGCCAGCTGCAGAAAACCGCTGCGCCAGCACCGCCGCCGCTGCCCCTCCGCCGTCCGCAGCGTCACCCACAGCTCGGCGGGCGCCGGTGGTGCGCCCTCGGCGAGCACATGCTGCAACGCGCCCTCCAGATCCTCGACGCCCTGCGCGATCAGCTCGCCCAGCGGGCGCCCCAGCAGCGTCGTACGGCCGCCGCCCAGCGCCCGCGCCGCGTGCGCGTTGACGATCGTCGGCCGCAGATCCGCGTCGACCAGCACCACACCCCAGGACGCGTCCTCGAACAGCGCCTCGCTCAGCGCGATCGACCGCTCCAGATCGATCTGCGCATGCACCTCGCTGAACGCGCAGTACACCCCGGCCGGTCTGCCGTCCGCGCCCCGGACCCCGGCCGACTGGGTCCGCACCAGCACCCGCCCGCCGTCCTTCCGCAGCAGCGCGAACTCATGCACCCGGCGCCCCGGCGCATCCATCGCCGCCATCAGCCGCCCCTGCACCTCCACCGCGTCCGCCCGCCGCACCGCCCACCCGGCGAACCCGGGCCGCCCCACGGCCTCCTGGGCGGACCAGCCCAGGATCCGCTCGGCCTCGCGGTTCCAGTGGGTGATCGTGCCGTCCGCGTCGAACGCGCAGAGCGCGGCGTCCATCCCGTCGAGCAACGCCGCGAGCAACTCGGCCCCGGGCCCCGCCCCCGGCCCCTCGTCGGGCCCGAGCGCCTCGGCCGTTCCACTGCTTGTGGACGCACTCACCCCGTACCCCCCGCAGGACGCATCCGGCATTTCCGCACGTCAGACCATTGAACTCGAAGGTGACCCAGCACACACCGACTTCCCTGAAATCGACCGGCGCATTAATTCGCTTGTGCGGTGCCAGAGACGTTCCTAGGCTGCTGCCAGCGAAGAAAGGAGGTGTTCCGGAAGTGATTTCTTCTCGGACTCGTGAGGTGACTGCGGGCTGACGCCCGTTGTCGCGCTCTTTGCAGTGCAGGCCGGTCGTCGGCCAATCCCAAGCAGTCACCGACCCGCAGGCTCGCCGGTAAGTCCGGCCGGCTCCTCCGCAAGGAGGGACCAGAGCCTGCGGGTCTCTGCATGTCCGGAGGGCCTGAGGCATGTCCGAAAGGCTTCAAGGGCAGAGGCGCTCCACGCGCCAGTCCTCGCTGCCTTCCTCGCGTACGTACCGCAGCCGGTCGTGCAGCCGGTTCTCGTGGCCCTGCCAGAACTCGATGGTGTCGGGGACGACGCGGAAACCGCCCCAGTTCGGGGGCGCGGGGACCTGTTGGCCCTCGGGGTAGCGGGCCGCGAGCTCCTCGTAGCGGGCGAGCAGCTCGTCTCGGGAGCCGATCACCGTCGACTGGGGGCTCGCCCAGGCGCCGAGCTGGGAGCCGTGCGGGCGGGTGCGGAAGTAGGCGGCCGTCTCGTCGCGGCCGACGCGGTCCGCCCGGCCGGTGACGATGACCTGGCGGGCCATCGGGTGCCAGGGGAAGAGCAGCGAGACGTACGGGTTGGCGATCAGCTCGCGGCCCTTGCGGGACTCGTAGTTGGTGAAGAAGACAAAGCCCCGCTCGTCGTACTTCTTCAGCAGCACTGTGCGCGAGGAGGGCCGGCCCTCGGGGGTGGCGGTGGAGACCACCATGGCGTTGGGCTCGTGGAGCAGCCCGCCGACGGCGACCTGCCGGAACCAGTGGGCGAACTGCTGCATCGGGTCGGCGGCCAGCGTGTTCTCGGTGAAGCCCTCGGAGCGGTACTGCTCGCGCATCGCGGCCGGATCGGTGATGGAATCGGAGGGTGAATCTGCGGTGGGCACGGGGTCATCCTGCCGCAGCGGCGGGCCCGGCCCGGCAAGGAGGGTGGCGCGGGAGCGGGGCCGATTCGAGGTCCTGTGCCGGATGTCACGCTTCCCCGTGTCCCGGGTGACCCGCCAGTATCTGAGGCAGGCCACTGTGGCCCGCGCAGAGCCGTCGACCGAGGGAGCCGCCATGTCCGACTTCGTACCGGGACTAGAGGGAGTCGTCGCGTTCGAGACGGAGATCGCCGAACCGGACAAGGAAGGCGGTGCGCTCCGTTACCGGGGTGTCGACATCGAGGATCTCGTCGGCCATGTGTCGTTCGGCAACGTCTGGGGCCTGCTGGTCGACGGGGCGTTCAACCCCGGTCTGCCGCCGGCCGAGCCGTTCCCGATCCCGGTGCACTCCGGGGACATCCGGGTCGATGTGCAGTCCGCGCTGGCGATGCTCGCCCCCGTGTGGGGTCTGAAACCGCTGCTCGACATCGACGAGGAGACGGCCCGCAACGACCTGGCGCGGGCCGCCGTGATGGCGCTGTCGTACGTCGCCCAGTCGGCGCGCGGGCAGGGGCTGCCGATGGTCCCGCAGAGCGAGATCGACAAGGCGAACTCCGTGGTCGAGCGGTTCATGATCCGCTGGCGGGGCGAGCCGGACCCCAAGCACGTGAAGGCCGTGGACGCGTACTGGACGTCGGCCGCCGAGCACGGCATGAACGCCTCGACGTTCACCGCCCGCGTCATCGCGTCGACCGGCGCCGATGTGGCGGCGGCGCTGTCGGGTGCGGTGGGTGCCATGTCGGGTCCGCTGCACGGTGGTGCGCCGTCCCGGGTGCTCGGCATGATCGAGGAGATCGAGCGGACCGGCGATGCCACCGCGTACGTGAAGAAGGCCCTGGACAAGGGCGAGCGGCTGATGGGCTTCGGGCACCGGGTCTACCGGGCGGAGGACCCGCGGGCGCGCGTGCTGCGGCGTACGGCCGAGGAGTTGGGCGCGCCGCGCTTCGAGGTGGCGCAGGCGCTGGAAAAGGCCGCGCTGGAGGAGCTGCACGCGCGGCGCCCGGACCGGGTGCTGGCGACGAACGTGGAGTTCTGGGCGGCGATCATGCTGGACTTCGCGGAGGTTCCGGCGCACATGTTCACGTCGATGTTCACCTGTGCCCGTACGGCGGGCTGGTCGGCGCACATCCTGGAGCAGAAGCGGACGGGCCGGCTGGTGCGTCCTTCGGCGCGTTACGTGGGTCCGGGCTCGCGTGATCCGCGGGAGATCCCGGGGTACGAGCAGCTGGCGGATCTGGGGAACTGAGGCCCGGGTCCGGACGGACGGGAGACGCCGCGGCACCCCCGTCCGTTCCGTTCCGTTCAGATCTTGCCGCGTACGCAGGCCGTGCGGTGCTTGCCCGGACAGAGCCCGAACTCGGCGAGGAAGCGGGGGGTCAGGTCGGGCCGTCCCCAGAAGGTGAAGCCGAGGCTGCCGTACGCGAAGGCGTTGTCCATGCCGGTCCATTCGGTGAGCGGGGACTCGGCGCGGCAGTGCGTGCGGCGGAGCGTTCCTCGGCGACGTACTCGACGGCTCCGGTGAGCAGGTCCTCGCGGGTCGGGAAATGGTGCTGGGCGGCCCCGCGCGAGACGTCGGCGCGCATCGCGACGACGGAGACGGTGGAGCCCGCCCAGCCGTGTTCGGCGAGGCAGGCCGCAGGAGCCACGCCCTCCGAGCCGTGCCGCGCCCGTCACGCACCTGTGCCGCACGCCTCGCGCGCGCCCTGTGCCGCACCCGCCGCGCCCTGTGCCGCGCCTGTGCCGCGCCTGTGGCGAGTCTGTGTCATTCCCGCCTCAGCCTGAGATGGCGTCGTGGCGCGCCTCGTTGACACACCGCCGTCGTCGTGCCGCGTCGGCGCGTCCGGTCACATGGCCGGGCGCTTCGCCCAGTTGAACGTTCCGGCTGCCGTATGGGCAGCCCTCACTGCCAGTTAGGCCAAAATGACACACAAGGGACGCATCGTCTCCGCAGTTGCCCTCACCACCCTGGCGCTCGGGCTCACGGCCTGCAACGACGGCGAGGACGCGGCATCGGCGCAGGACTCGCCGCCGGCCTCCGCCCCGGCGTCGTCCGACCCGGACAGCAAGAGCCCGTCCGCGGACCCCAGCGACGACGCTGCCGCTCCGGCCGGTGGTGACGTCGCCGCACCGGGCACGAAGTTCAAGATAGGTGACCGAGCGATCCTGCCGTTCAAGTACGGGACCGACAAGAAGGGCACCGTCGCCGTGACCGTCACGGCGATCGAGAAGGGCGCCGAGGCCGACATGGCCGCCTTCGGTGACAAGGCGAAGGGCATGACGCCCTACTACATCCGGATGAAGGTGGAGAACGTCGGCGGCACCGACCTGTCGTACTCGTCGCTGAGGCTGCGCGGCAAGCTGGAAGGCGGAGGCCCCACGGGCGTCATTCTGATCGGCGACCTCCCTGGCAAGTGCGACAGCGAGACGGCACCCCGCGACTTCACCACCAAGGGCGCGTCGTACGAGACCTGCTCGCTCAGCGCCACGAAGACCGACCCCATCGCGGTTGCCTCGTTCGAGGAGGGTGACGCGTACAGCGACAGCCCGGTCCTCTGGACCAGCTGATCAGCCGTTCCCGTGTCCGCGGGCCGGGCATCCCGTCCCTGACGGCATGCCCGGCCCGCGGCCCCACCACCGGCTCCCAGACGACGAAGCTGTCCCCTCGCCACGTTCGGCGCGAAGGGCACGCAGCTCAGCGGTGTCCGATTCGGTCCACGGCCGCAAGTTCAGCCGGTCGGTCCTGAGGTGGAACGACATCGTCCCGTACGCGGCCACGCCCCGGCCCTGCCCCTGCGGACCCTCACGAACCACGCGCCCCTTTGCGTCAGGGGCGGTTCAGACCCCACGTCTGCAGGACGTACGGCCGCCCCTTCTCCTCCCCCTCGATCAGCGGTACATCAAGCAGGCGGAATCCAGACTTCGTGGCCACCGCGACGCTGGACGCGTTCTCGGCCTCCAGCTCCAGGATCACCTGCTCCACGCCCAGCTGCTCGAAGGCGTACGCGGCCATCACCCGCACCGCCCGCGTGGCCAGCCCCTGGCCGCGGTGGGCCGGGCCGACCGCGTAACCGAGCTCGGTGCCCTCGGGGGCGCGCCGCAGCATCACCTCACCGAGCGCCGCGCCGCCGTCGGTGGCGATCGCGAGCAGGATGGTCGTGCCCTCCGCCCGCAGCCGCCGGGCCTTGTCCAGCCGGGCGCGGGCGGCAGCTTCGTCGAAGGGGGAGACGAGGGGTGTCCAGTACGCGGTGTCGGGGTGGTCGAACAGATCCGGCATCGCGGCCAGGTCGCCTTCGGTCCAGTCGCGCAGGACGAGGCCTTCCCCCGTGAGCTCGATGCGCTCGGGAAAGGGTGATGCGGTGGTGCTGCTCATGGTGCGGGCCCCCTGGCCTGTCAGGAACGAGGAAGGATATCCGGGGGCCGACCACGCGCCTGCCCTCGGAGGGGCCCCTCACCCCAGCGCGTCCTCCACCAGCGCAGCCCACTGCGCCACGACCCTGCGGCGCCGGGCCGTGTCGTCGGTGAGTACGTTGGCCAGGCCCAGGCCGCGGGCCATGTCGAGGAGGCCCTGGACGGTTTCGCGTACGCCGGGCTCCGTCTCGTCGGCGGCGAGGAGTTCGACGGCGATGCGGTGGGTCTCGCGGCCGACGCGGGCTTCGAGTTCGGTGACGCGGGGGCGGAGTTGTGCCTCGTTGGAGGCGGCCACCCAGAGTTGGAGCGCGGCGCGGAAGAGCGGGCCGGTGTAGAGGTCGACGAGGGCGGCGATCACGTCCGTGCGGCCCTGGACGGGCAGGGCGCGCAGGGCGGCGGAGCGTTCCTCGGCGACGTACTCGACGGCGGCGGTGAACAGGTCCTCGCGGGTGGGGAAGTGGTGCTGCGCGGCGCCGCGCGAGACGCCCGCGCGTTCGGCGACGACGGAGACGGTGGAGCCCGCCCAGCCGTGTTCGGCGAGGCAGGCGACGGCGGCTTCGAGGAGCCGGCGGCGGGTGGCCCGGCTGCGGTCCTGCTTGGGGGTCCGGTCGGTGGGGGGCGTCACAACACCCATGCGGGGTCCCGTCGTTCGAGGAAGGCCGTCATTCCTTCCCGGGCCTCGGCGGAGGCGAAGAGGGCCGCCGAGCGGGCGATGAGGTCTTCGGCATGCTGGTCGAAGTTGCTCAGCACAGTAGCTGTGACCAGCTTCTTCGATGCCGCCAGCCCCTGTGGGGACGCCTTGCGCAGGCCGTCCAGGACGGGGGCGAGTGCCTTGTCGATGTCCTCGGCGTCCTCGGTGTCCTCGGCGGGCCCGGTGGGCCCGGCGGCGAGGGTGATCAGGCCGATGCGGGAGGCTTCGGTGGCGTCGAAGCGTTCGCCGGTGAGGTAGTAGCGGGCGGCGGCGCGCGGGTCGAGGCGGGGCAGCAGGGGCATCGAGATCACGGCGGGGGCCAGGCCCAGGCGGGACTCGGTGAGGGCGAAGGAGGCGTCGGGGCCGGCCGCCGATATGTCGCAGGCGCCGAGCAGGCCGAGGCCGCCCGCCCGTACGTGGCCGGTGACCCGGGCGACGACGGGCTTGGGCAGGGCGACGATCCGCCGCATCAGGGCGACGAAGGCCGCCGGGTCGGGCGGTGCGGTCAGGTCGGCGCCCGCGCAGAAGGTGTTGCCGGTGTGGGTGAGGACGACGGCCCGTACGGTGTCGTCGGCCGCGCAGGTGTCCAGGGCGGCGGTGAGCTCGCCGACCAGGGCCGCGGAGAGTGCGTTGCGGTTGGCGGGCGAGTCGAGGGTGAGCGTGGTGATGCCCCGGTCGTGCGCGGGGCCGGCGAGCGCCTTCATGGTCGGTGGTCTCCTTGGCCGTTGGTGGTCCTGCGGGACTTCTCCCGGTCGCGCAGTTCGCGGCGGAGGATCTTGCCGGAGGTGGCGCGCGGGATCGCGTCGATGAATTCGGCCTGCCGGATCTTCTTGTACGGGGCGACGCGCTCGGCGACGTACGCCATGACGTCGTCCGGCGTGAGGTCCGGTGCGGACGGCTGCCGGACGACGTACGCCTTGGGGAGCTCGTTGCCGTCGGTGCCGTACACGCCGATGACGGCGGCGTCCGCGATCGACTCGTGGCCGAGCAGCAGTGCTTCGAGTTCGGCGGGGGCGACCTGGTAGCCCTTGTACTTGATGAGTTCCTTGACCCGGTCGACGACGTACAGCCAGCCGTCGGCGTCGACGTGTCCTATGTCGCCGGTGTGCACCCAGCCGTCGGCGTCGATCATGTCGGCGGTGGCCTCGGGGCGGCCGAGGTAGCCCTTCATCACCTGCGGGCCGCGGATCAGGATCTCGCCGTCGGTGCCGGCCGGGGTGTCTTCGGGGCCGTCGCCGCCGAGCGGGGCGATCCGCATCTCGGTGCTGGGCAGGAGCCTGCCGACCGCGCCCGGGGGCGGGTTCTCGGCGGCGAGCGGGACGACATGGGTGGCGGGCGAGAGTTCCGTCATGCCGTACGCCTGGCGCACGGGCGGCAGTCCCAGGCGCCGGGAGCAGGCGGCGGCGAGCGCGGCGTCGAGCGGGGCGGCGGCGCTGACGACGTACTCCAGCGAGGACAGGTCGTACCGCTCGACCGAGGGGTGTTTCGCGAGGGCGAGCACGATCGGCGGGGCCACGTACAGGCCGGTGATCCGGTGCTTCTCGATCGCAGCGAGGAACTGGTCCAGGTCGAAGCGCGGCAGTACGACGACGGTGGCGCCCATCCGCAGCGGGGCGTTCATCAGGGCGGTGAGCCCGTATATGTGAAAAAAGGGCAGTACGGCCAGGATGCGGGCGCCGGGGCCCATGGGGATGAAGGGGCGGAGCTGCTCCAGGTTGGTGCCCATGGAGCGGTGGGTGAGCATGACGCCCTTGGGGGTTCCGGTGGTGCCGGAGGAGTAGGGCAGGGCGGCGACGTCCTCGCCGGGGTCGACGGTGACGCGGGGTTCGGGGGCGGTGGTGGCGAGCATGTCGAGTACGGAGGTGTGTCCCTCGGCCCGGTCGCAGACGAAGATCTGCTCGATCGAGCCGACGAGTGCGGCGGCCTCGCGGGCCGTCGCCAGGAGCGGGGAGACGGTGACGATCCAGCGGGCGGAGGAGTCGCGGAGCTGTTTGGCGAACTCCTCCGCCGTGGCCAGCGGATGGACGGTGGTGACGGTCGCGCCTGCCCGGGTCGCGCCGAAGAACACGGCCGGGTAGGCGATGGTGTTGGGGCTGTGCAGGGCCAGTACGTCGCCCTTGCGCAGCCCTGCCTCGGCGAGCGCCGCGGCGTTCTTGCGGTGGAAGGCGTCGAGTTGCCGGTAGGTGAGGGCGGAGCCGTCGTCCGTCCCGTCGATCAGGGCCACGGTGTCGCCGTACGCGGCGGTGGCCTCTCCCAGGACCGCGTCATGGATGGGCAGGTCGAGTACCGGTACGGCGGGGTAGTCGCTGTGGAACACGAGCACCATGGCGGGTCCCTTCGGGGCGGCGGTGTGGGCGACCGGAGCGGCGGTGTCGGGGACGGACTGGCGGGGCTCAGTAGGACTTGGGGAGGCCCAGGGACTGGTGGGAGACGTAGTTCAGGATCATTTCCCGGCTGACGGGGGCGATCCGGGCGACGCGGGCCGCCGTGATCAGGGACGCGAGGCCGTATTCGCGGGTGAGGCCGTTGCCGCCGAGGGTGTGCACGGCCTGGTCGACGGCCTTGACGCAGGCTTCGCCCGCCGCGTACTTCGCCATGTTGGCGGCCTCGCCGGCGCCGATGTCGTCGCCGTCGTCGTAGAGCCGGGCGGCCTTCTGCATCATCAGCCGGGCCAGTTCGAGTTCGATGTGGGCCTGGGCGAGCGGGTGGGCGATGGCCTGGTGGGAGCCGATGGGGTCCTTCCACACCTGGCGGGTCTTGGCGTAGTCGACGGCGCGGGCGAGTGCGTAGCGGCCCATGCCGATGCCGAACGCGGCGGTCATGACGCGTTCGGGGTTGAGCCCGGCGAAGAGCTGGAGGAGCCCGGCGTCCTCGTCTCCGACGAGCGCGTCGGCGGGGAGGCGTACGTCGTCGAGGACCAGCTCGAACTGCTTCTCCGGGGCCTGGAGTTCCATGTCGATCTGTGAGCGCCCGAAGCCGGGGGCGTCGCGGGGGACGATGAAGAGGCAGGGCTTGAGCCGGCCGGTCCTGGCGTCCTCGGTGCGGCCGACGATGAGGGTGGCGTCGGCGATGTCGACGCCGGAGACGAAGACCTTGCGGCCGGTGAGCAGCCAGTCCTCGCCGTCCTTGCGGGCGGTGGTGGTGATGCGGTGGGAGTTGGATCCGGCGTCGGGTTCGGTGATGCCGAAGGCCATGGTGAGGCTGCCGTCGGCGAGGCCGGGGAGCCACTGCTGCTTCTGGGCCTCGGTGCCGAAGCGGGCGATGACGGTGCCGCAGATCGCCGGGGAGACCACCATCATCAGCAGCGGGCTGCCGGCCGCACCCAACTCCTCCAGGACGATGGAGAGTTCGGCCATGCCGCCGCCTCCGCCGCCGTACTCCTCGGGGAGGTTCACGCCGAGGTAGCCGAGCTTGGCGGCTTCGGTCCACAGTTCGTGCGGGTGGGCGCCGTCGCGTACGACGGAGGTCATGTAGTCGCGTCCGTAGCGCTTTCCGAGTGCGGCGACGGCGGTGCGCAGGGCCTGGTGCTCTTCGGTTTCGAGGACGGTGCTCATCGCTTCGGTTCCTCCTGTACGTCTTGCACGACGGTCTGTGCGTCTTGTACGACGGCGAGCAGGGTGCCGACCTCCACCTGGAGGCCGGGTGCGGCGTGGAGTGCGGTGAGGGTGCCGGAGGCGGGGGCGAGGATGCGGTGTTCCATCTTCATCGCCTCCAGCCAGATCAGTGGCTGTCCGGCCGTGACCGCCGCCCCTTCGGCGAGCCCGTCCGCGACGCGGACGACGGTGCCGGGCATGGGGGCGAGCAGCGAGCCGGGTTCGGTGCGGTCGGTGGGGTCGGTGAAGCGGGGCAGGGCGGTGAGGGTGTACGAGCCGGTGGCGGTGTCCACGTACGCCTTGTCTCCGTGGACGGCGATGTCGAAGTGGCGGGTGATGCCGCCGGACGGGGCTGTGGCGCCGCCGGTTTCGAGGGTGACGCGGTCGGGCCGGGCGGCGATGACGCGTTCTCCGGTTTCGGGGACGGGGCCGGTGCGGGTGGTGCGGTAGGCGGCCTCGTGTTCGGTGCCGTCGGGTTCGGCGCGGTAGCGCTTGGTCCGGGGCTGGGAGGAGATGTTGCGCCAGGCGCCGAAGCGGGCGGGGCCGGGTGCCTGCTGCCGGGCGGCGGCGTCGGCGAGGGCGGCGGCCAGGGCGGCGAGGCGGGGTCCGGGATCGGCCTGGGCCGGGGCCCGGGTGAGGGCGTCCAGGTGGCGGTCGTAGAACCCGGTGTCGAGGCGGGCGGCGAGGAAGTCGGGGTGGCGCAGGGACCGTACGAGCAGCTCGCGGTTGGTGACCGGGCCGTGGATGCGGGCGCGTTCCAGGGCGCGGGCGAGCAGCCGTACGGCTTCGGTGCGGGTGGGGGCGTGGGCGACGACCTTGGCGAGCATCGGGTCGTAGTGGACGCCGATGGTGTCGCCGTCGGTGTACCCGGTGTCGAGGCGCAGGCCCGGCTCGTCGGGTACGTGGAAGGTGTGCAGTGCTCCGGTCTGCGGCTGCCAGTCGCGGGCGGGGTCCTCGGCGTAGAGGCGGGCCTCGACGGCGTGGCCGTGCGGTGCGGGGGGTGCGGTGGCGGGCAGTGGTTCGCCTTCGGCGACGCGGAGCTGGAGGGCGACGAGGTCGAGGCCGAAGACCGCTTCGGTGACGGGGTGCTCGACCTGGAGGCGGGTGTTCATCTCCAGGAAGTACGGGCGTCCGTCGGCGGCGAGCAGGAACTCGACGGTGCCCGCGCCCTGGTAGCCGACGGCGTGTGCGGCGGCCACGGCGGCGTCGTGCAGCCGGCCCTGCAGCGCGTCGTCGAGTCCGGGGGCGGGGGCTTCCTCGATGACCTTCTGGTGGCGTCGCTGGAGCGAGCAGTCGCGGGTGCCGAGCGCCCAGACCCCGCCGTGCCCGTCGGCCATGACCTGGACCTCGACGTGCCGGCCGCGTTCCACGTACGGCTCGGCGAAGACCTCGCCGTCCCCGAACGCGGCTGCCGCCTCCGCTGCTGCCGCAGTCAACTCGGCGGGCAGTTCGGCGAGTTCGCGCACGATCCGCATCCCGCGCCCGCCGCCGCCCGCCGCCGCCTTGAGCAGCAGCGGCAGGTCGTCGGCGGTGGCCTTCGCCGGGTCGACGGGGGCGAGCAGCGGCACCCCGGCGGCAGCCATCAGTTCCTTGGCGCGGGTCTTGGACGCCATCAGCTCGATGGCCTTGGCCGGCGGGCCCACCCAGAGGAGTCCGGCGTCCTGCACGGCGCGGGCGAATCCGGCGTTCTCGGAGAGGAATCCGTAGCCGGGGTGGACGGCGTCGGCACCGGCCGCGAGCGCGGCGCGCACCACGAGGTCGCCGCGGAGATAGGTGTCGGCCGGGGCGGCGCCGGGCAGCCGTACGGCGGTGTCGGCCTCCCGTACGTGGAGCGCGTCGGCGTCCGCGTCGGAGTACACCGCGACGGTGGCGATGCCGAGCGCCCGGCAGGTGCGGAAAATCCGGCAGGCGATCTCGCCCCGGTTGGCGACGAGGAGGGTGCTGATCATGTCTTCCTCACATCCGGAAGATGCCGAAGCCGCCGCGGGCGCCTTCGACCGGGGCGGTGTGGATCGCGGACAGGCACATCCCGAGGACGGTCCTGGTGTCGCGCGGGTCGATGACTCCGTCGTCGTACAGCCGCCCGGAGAGGAACATGGGCAGTGACTCGGACTCGATCTGCTGCTCGACCATGGCGCGGAGTCCGGCGTCGGCCTCGTCGTCGTAGGGCTGCCCCTTGGCGGCGGCGGAGGCACGGGCGACGATGGAGAGCACCCCGGCGAGCTGCTGCGGGCCCATGACGGCGGACTTGCTGCTGGGCCAGGCGAAGAGGAAGCGCGGGTCGTAGGCCCTGCCGCACATGCCGTAGTGCCCGGCCCCGTACGAGGCGCCCATCAGCACGGACAGGTGCGGGACCTTCGAGTTCGACACCGCGTTGATCATCATCGCGCCGTGCTTGATGATGCCGCCCTGCTCGTACTCCTTGCCGACCATGTAGCCCGTGGTGTTGTGGAGGAAGAGCAGCGGGATGTCGCGCTGGTTGGCGAGCTGGATGAACTGGGCGGCCTTCTGCGACTCCTCGCTGAACAGCACGCCCTGCGCGTTGGCGAGGATGCCGACGGGGTAGCCGTGCAGGGTCGCCCAGCCGGTCACCAGGCTGGTCCCGTACAGCGGTTTGAACGCGTCGAAGTCGGAGCCGTCGACGAGCCGGGCGATGACCTCGCGGGGGTCGAAGGGCACCTTCAGGTCGCCGGGCACGATGCCGATCAGCTCGTCCTCGTCGTACTTGGGCGGCTCGGCGGGGCCCGGATCGGCGTGTGCCTTGCGCCAGTTGAGGCGGGCGACGATCCGGCGGGCCTGGCGCAGCGCGTCCTGCTCGTCGACGGCGAAGTGGTCGGCGAGACCGGAGGTGCGGGCGTGCATCTCGGCGCCGCCGAGCGATTCGTCGTCGCTCTCCTCGCCGGTCGCCATCTTCACCAGGGGCGGTCCTCCGAGGAAGACCTTGGACCGTTCCTTGATCATGACGGTGTGGTCGGACATGCCGGGTACGTACGCCCCGCCCGCGGTCGAGTTGCCGAAGACGACGGCGACGGTCGGGATGCCGGCCGCGGAGAGCCGGGTGATGTCGCGGAACAGCGCCCCGCCGGGAATGAAGATCTCCTTCTGCGAGGGGAGGTCGGCACCGCCCGACTCGACGAGGCTGACGCAGGGCAGCCGGTTGGCGAAGGCGATCTCGTTGGCCCGCAGGGCCTTCTTCAGGGTCCAGGGGTTGGAGGCGCCGCCGCGTACGGTCGGGTCGTTGGCGGTGATCAGGCACTCCACGCCCTCGATCACCCCGATCCCCGTGATGAGCGAGGCGCCGACCGTGTACCCGGGGGCCTCACTGCCCCAGGCGGCGAGCGGCGACAGCTCCAGGAACGGAGTGTCCTCGTCGATCAGCAGCTCGATCCGCTCGCGGGCCGGCAGCTTGCCGCGCGAGCGGTGCCGTGCCACGTACTTCTCGCCGCCGCCCGCCTGCGCCTTGGTGTGCTCGTCGGCCAGTTCGTCGAGCTTGGCGAGCATGGCCGTGCGGTTGGCGGCGTATTCGGGGCTCGCGGTGTCGAGCGCGGTGGGCAGGACGGTCATGCGTGCGCCTCCGGTGCGTGGGCGGTCTCCAGCAGCGATACGGGAATGGGCAGGTGCCGGGAGCGCAGCCACTCCCCCACCGCCTTGGCCTGCGGGTCGAACCGGTGCTGGGCGGCGACGCCCTCGCCGAGCAGCCCGTGGACGGTGAAGTTCAGGGCGCGCAGGTTCGGCAGGAGGTGGCGTACGACGGTGAGTCCGGCGGTCTCCGGCAGCAGTTCCCGGAACCGTTCGACGGTCAGCTCGTGGGCCAGCCACCGCCAGGCGTCGTCGTCGACGGCCCAAACGCCCACGTTGGCGTCCCCGCCCTTGTCGCCGCTGCGGGCGCCCGCGATCCGGCCGAGCGGGGCGGGCCGGGTGGGCCCGGGGTCCGGCAGGGGTGCGGGCAGTGGCGGTTCCGCGGCGTCCCGGAGCGGCTGTGTCGTCGCGGGAGGTGCCAGGCTCTCCCGCCGCCCGTCGGGGAGCACGGCGACGTGCGGGACCTCGCCGGCCGGTACGTACCGGGCCTCGAACACCCCGTACGGTGCGCCCTTGCCGGGCGGGGCGGTGACGTGGAAGCCGGGGTAGCTGCCGAGCGCCAGCTCGATCGCGGCGCCGGAGACCGCGCGCCCGACGGTCTCCTGGTCCTGGTCGCGGACGACGAGCCGGAGCAGGGCGCTCGCGGTCTCCTCGGTGGCGGCGTCGGCCCGGTCGGTCCGGGACAGCTCCCACCGCACCTCGTCCGGTTCGGCGCCGGAGCGGGCGAGCGCGTCCGCGAACTGTTCGCGCACCAGCTGGGCCTTGGCCTCGATGTCGAGGCCGGTGAGCACGAAGACGACCTCGTTGCGCCAGCCGCCGAGCCGGTTCAGCCCGACCTTGAGGGTGGGTGGCGGGGCCTCGCCGCGTACGCCGGAGATCCTGACCCGGTCGGGTCCGTCCTGGGTCAGCCGTACGGTGTCGAGCCGGGCGGTGACGTCCGGTCCGGCGTACCGGGCGCCGCCGGTCTCGTACAGCAGTTGGGCGGTGACGGTGCCGAGGTCGACGACGCCGCCGGTGCCGTCGTGCTTGGTGATGACGGACGAGCCGTCGGCGTGGATCTCGGCCATGGGGAAGCCGGGCCGGCGCAGGTCGTGGCCCCGGAAGAACGAGTAGTTGCCCCCGGTGGCCTGGGTGCCGCACTCCAGGACGTGCCCGGCGACGACGGCCCCGGCGAGCGCGTCCAGGTCGCCGGGCCCCCAGCCGAAGCGGGCGGCGGCGGGTCCGGTGACGAGGGCCGCGTCGGTGACCCGCCCGGTGACGACGATGTCCGCGCCCGCGTCGAGGCAGGCGGCGATCCCGGCGCCGCCGAGGTAGGCGTTGGCGGTGAGGAACCCCTCGGGCACGGGGAGGCTGTCGCCCTCCACATGGGCGACGCGCACCGGGACGCCGACCTTCCGCGCCAGCTCCCGCACGGCGTCGGCCAGTCCGGCCGGGTTGAGTCCGCCCGCGTTGGCGACGATCTTCACCCCGCGTTCGTGGGCGAGCCCGAGGCCCTCTTCGAGCTGGCGCAGGAAGGTGGTGGCGTAGCCACGCGTGGGGTCCTTGAGCCTGCTCCGGCCGAGGATGAGCATGGTCAGTTCGGCGAGGTAGTCCCCGGTGAGGACGTCGAGGGGGCCGCCGGTGAACATCTCGCGCATGGCGTCGAAGCGGTCGCCGTAGAAGCCGGAGGCGTTGCCTATCCGCAGCGGTGCGGTCACTTGCCTTCTCCCCGCGGTGCGCGGCCAGGTCCGGCGGGCCCGGCGAACGCCTGGGCGATGTCGAGCCACTGGTCGGCGTCGGGGCCGACCGCCCGGACGGCGAGGTCGTCGCGGTGCGCGCGCTGGGTGACGAGCAGGCAGAAGTCGACGAGCGGGCCGGTGACCCGCTGCGGCGCGTCCTCGGGCCCGAAGACGACCGGCCCGTGGCCCGGGGCTTCGAGCTCTACCCGGAACTCAACCTCGGGCGCCTTGATCCCCCGTACCAGATAGGCGTAGTCGCGGGCCCGCACCCCGATCCGGGCGACGTGCCGCAGCCGGGCGGTGGGGGTCCTGGTGACCCCGAGGGCGTCGGCGATGTCCTGGCCGTGCGCCCAGGTCTCCATGATCCGGGCGGTCGCCATGGACGCGACGCTCATCGGCGGCCCGTACCACGGGATGCGGGTGCCCGCCGGGGCCTGGCGCAACACCGCCTCCAGCCGCTCCCGCCCGGCCCGCCACCGCGCGAGCAACGCCTCCGGGGCCAGGGCGGCGGCGATCTCCTCGGCGCCCCGGTCGACGAAGGACTCGGGCGCATCCATGGCCCTGGCCACCTCCCCCGCGAAGGCCTCGGCATCGGTGGCGGCCAGCAGCGCGACCTCGTCGGTCCAGGTGAGATGGGCGATCTGATGCGCGATGCTCCAGCCGGGGGCGGGGGTCGCGGCGGCCCACTGGCCTGCGCTCAACTCCCGCACCAGTCCGTCGAGTTCCTCGCTCTCGTCGCGCAGATCGCCGATCACGGCTGCGACATCGGGCACGGTGCGCTCCCCTCGGGGCGTGGCGGTGTGCCCAGGAGCATGACAGCGGACCAATAAACAAGCAAGCATGCTTGCATTATTTTCTGCGGGAGTTCCTCGGGGCCCTGCGTCACTCCGTACGCCCGCAACGGGTGCCGGGCCGCGCGGCGTTACGCTCGTCGCCATCGACGACACGACGCGGGGGCGACGTACATGAAGCGTTCGAGGGGGCCGAGCCGTCGAGCCTGGCTGTCTCTGGGCATCGGCGTCGCGGCGTCGGCCGCGGTCGGGGGGACTGTGTACGCGTCCGCCGACGGTCCCGTGCCGGACCGCGAACGGGTACGAACGGACCTCGCCCCGCTGCGGCGCAGGTTCGGCGAGGCGGGGCGGCTGGGCGGGGCGCACTGGCTGGCGTACGACCGGGACGCGAAGGACCGCGAGTTCCTGCCGAGCCCGGACGTGCGTTACCGGGTGGTGGGCGTGGCCCGGCTGCCCGCCGGGACCGCGGCCCGGACCGTGGCGGACCCGGCGCACACCTTCGGGCCGGCCGCGCCGCGCGGGGTACCGGACGTGCTGGCCGAGTTCCTGCCCGCGCACGCGCGGTGGATGACCAGCGCCTCCTACGACGCGCTGCTCCTGGGCCCCGGCCCGGTGGAAGGCCTGACGAAGGGGCGGTTCTTCCTCGACGCGGCGACGGACACCCTGTACTTCGACACCGTCAACCCGCACTGAGTGCGAACGCGGCCGAGGGCCGCGGGTCAGTCGACCACGGCGATGACGACCGCCGAGAGCAGGGCGAAGAAGCAGCCCGCCGCGGTGATCACGGCCCTGGCGTGGCGCATCCCGAAGGACGGGGCCCGGGTCGTCGCGTCCTCGGGGTTCGCGGCGCTGTAGTGGACGGTCACGAAGTCGCCCCGGGCCAGGGTGAGGCGCGACTGGCGTTCCTCGAAGCTGACGGTGTGCCCGTCGTCCGTCCGGAACTCCAGAGTGGGATGGGTGTACACGACGGGGCCGCCCTCCGGGCTCTGGACCTCCTCGGTGCGCAGGGAGACGCACCGGGCCTCGGCGGTGCGTCCCTCGGCCCAGGCGGCCCGGAGCCGGGGGCCCTGGAGCTGCCGGTCCAGGTTCCTCCCGAACATCACGGCCGCGCCGACGGCGAGGACGAAGTAGGCGGCGGCGATGACCATGGCTCCCCCGGCGTGTTCCGTGTGCGGGCCGCCATGATCCCGTGCGCGGGACGGGCCGACAAGGGCCCGCCCCGCGACATCAGGCGCGCTTGCGGGGCTTCCCGCGCCGCGTCTGGCTCCGTACCGCGCCCATGCTCGCCCCGATGACGAGGGCGATCGCCAGCGCGTCGGTCGTCGTCAGGGCCTGGTCCAGGATCAGGAAGCCGGCCGTGGCCGCGATCGCCGGTTCCAGGCTCATCAGGATCGCGAAGGTGGGCGCGGGCAGGCGGCGCAGCGCCATGAGTTCGAGGGTGTACGGAAGCACCGAGCTCAGCAGCGCCACTGCCGCGCCCAGCCCGATCGTGGACGGGACCAGCAGTTTCGAGCCCGACTCCATGATGCCGAGGGGCAGCGAGAGCACCGCCGCGACGACCATGGCCAGGGCCAGCCCGTCCGCCTGGGGGAAGCGTCGGCCGGTGCGGGCGCTGAAGACGATGTACGCCGCCCACATGGCACCGGCGCCCAGGGCGTAGGCGGCGCCGACCGGATCGAGGCGGTCGAGCCCTCCGCCGCTCAGCAGCACGACGCCGCCCAGCGCGAGCCCGGCCCAGACCACGTTGATCAGGCGGCGGGAGGCGAACACCGAGAGGGCGAGCGGCCCCAGCACCTCCAGGGTGACGGCCGCGCCCAGCGGGATGCGGTCGGCAGCCTGGTAGAAGAGCGTGTTCATGCCGCCCATGGCCAGCCCGAAGGTGAGGACCGTGCCCCAGTCGGCGCGCGAGTGGCCGCGCAGCTTCGGGCGGCAGACAACCATGAGGACGATCGCGGCCACGGCCAGGCGCAGGGTGACGACGCCGAGCGCGCCGGCCCGGGGCATCAGCAGCACCGCGACCGCGGAGCCGAACTGGACGGAGAGACAGCCGCCGACCACCAGCGCGACCGGGGCGAGCGCCGCCCCCCGGCCCTTGGGGCGAGCGGGACCCGCCGCGTCGCCCAGGGCGGAGGCCGCCTCGGGTACGGCGACGGCTGCGGCCCGCTCCATGGCCGCAGCGGCCCCTGCTGCACTGCGCTGGTCGTTCACCTGCGGTGTTCCTCCCGAATCCGACAGTTCAATACAATGAACTGTTCGATCTAAGATACTGCACCGCATCCGTGCGCTGCGCCCGTGCGGTACGTCCTCTTACGGTAGGTACCTCCGCGTGGCACGTGAAATGTCGACCGGGCTCCGGTTATGCTCCCCGCGCATGAGCATGGGGCGTTACGGACAAAGCGCTGGTCGCGGCATCGAAGTGCGGCATCTGCGTGCCTTTCTGGCCGTGGCCGACGAGGGCAACGTCACTCGCGCCGCCGCCCGGCTCCGCCTCACACAGCCCGCGGTCTCCCGCACCCTCGCCGCCCTTGAGCTGCACCTCGGCATCCGCCTCGTCGACCGGTCCACCCACCATCTCGTCCTCACCCCCGAAGGCGTCGCCTTCCGGGACAAGGCGGCCGCCGCGGTCGCCGCCTTCGACGAGGCGCTCGATCCCGGCGGGCTGCGCCACTGGCCGCTGCGGCTCGGGCACGCCTGGTCGGCGTTCGGCCCGCACACCACACCGCTGCTGCGCCGCTGGCAGGAGCTGTACCCGCAGACCCCGCTCGAACTGCTGCGCATCGACGACCGCACCGCCGGGCTGACCCGGGGCGAGGTCGATGCCGCGCTGCTGCGGGGGCCCGTCGAGGCTCCCGGCCTCGTCACCGAGGTGCTGTTCGACGAGGACCGGGTGGCGGCGGTGGCGGCGGACGGCCCGCTCGCGGACCGTGCCACGCTCCGGCTCGCCGATCTGGCGGACGAGACCGTCGTCCTCAACACCGTCTCCGGCACCACCACCGTCGACCTGTGGCCGCCGGGCGGCCGGCCCACCGCCACTCTCACCGTCGCCAACACCGACGACTGGCTGACCGCCATCGCGGCGGGGCGCGGGGTCGGGGTCTCCGCCGCATCCACCGCCGGCATGCATCCGCACTCCGGGGTCGCCTACCGCCCGCTGGTCGACGCCCCGCCCGTACCCGTCCTGCTCGCCCGGCGGGACGTCCCGGGGCATCCCGCGCTGCCGGCACTCATTGCCCTCGTCCACGAGATCCTGCGGCAGGACACCACCGGCAACTGAGCCCCGCCCGTGACGGACGCCTACCCGACCCCCGTCCAGCAGGCGCTGTCGCTCTCAGCGAGCGGGAGTTCAGCGCTGCCGTTCGCGCGGCTGCGGGTACGGTGTCGGCCGCGCCGACGCGGGCAGCGCGCACGGACGCTCGTGGACACGGACCGTGATGCCGGGCCCGGTCGCGCCGGGGATGTCGTACGTCTTCGACTCCCCGCGGGCCAGGGGCTGTTGGCAGTGGTCGCACCTCACCGGCGACCCTCCCGCCACACCCGGCTGAGCCGTACCGCGACCGGACACGGCGCGCACCGGCAGGCAGCGCACGTGCAGGTGTGGCCGAGGAAGGCCCGGTACGCCTCGTCGCTGCGCGAGCGGACGGTTTTCGTCGGGGGGATCACGTCGGCATGTCCTTCCGGCAGGAACGGGGGAACCAGTGGACGGTGGACCCGAATACGTCGATCGCCCGGGGGCCGAGGTCGACGGCGGTTCCGGCGGACAGCGCGATGCCGCAGAACACACAGCACACGCCGCGCTGCTGGGCGTGCGACAGCGACGCGACCGGGGGAAGCTCCCGGGGAGCACCCGTGGCAGTCAACGGAACACCTCTGCCCGGGCCCCCAAGCCGCTGCCGGTGAGGACGGGCGCGAGTGCGCCGACTTCCCGCTTGCGGTGAATCAGTACCGGGTTCGGGGCGTAGGACGCCAGCCATTCCGAGCCCGGATCACGTGTCCGTAAGGCCATGACCAGCAGGTTAGGAGCTCGGGAGAATCA
The DNA here is from genome assembly GCF_042890955.1 of Streptomyces sp. NPDC001933. Lineage (NCBI taxonomy): Bacteria > Bacillati > Actinomycetota > Actinomycetes > Kitasatosporales > Streptomycetaceae > Streptomyces > Streptomyces sp. NPDC001933. Next base: position 242,528 of record NZ_JBIASS010000005.1, read on the forward strand.
AGGTCGGCCGCGATTCGCGAATATTCTCTACGCGCCCGACGTGATTCCCGATGATGCTCACGAGAGGTTCAGCTGGGCCCGCGCTCGTGCGATCAGCCGGTGCGCACCGGTCCCGTACACGGCTGATGCGGTGAGGCTGTCCCACACCCGTCGATACACACCGGTGCTCTCGGGGTCGTCGATCCAGAGTTCGGCGTGCCAGTCCTCGACGATGGCCAGCCGGTCGTCATACAGCCAGAATCCCGGCCCCGGCGGGATGGCCACCCGTGCGCCCAGCGGGACGATGCCGAGCCGGACGGTGTCCAGCCCGATCGCGCCGACGAGTCGGTCGAGCTGAGCGGAGAGCACACCGGGTGGGCACACTCCAGCGTGGAGAGCGGCCTCCCACATGACGATGTCGAACGTTCGGCCCGACTGGTAAAGCAGGTCCTGGCGGTGCATACGGGCACGAACCGCTGCCTCTATGTCGCGGGGCGACTGGTAGAGCGCGGCGAACCCGGTGAAGACGTGCCGGGCGTAGTCCGGGGTCTGAAGCATGCCGACGACCATGGCCCCTTGCCACGCCCGCAGTTCGGCCGATCGCTCGTACTCGACGGTGAGGGCGTCCTGTACCGGTCGGTGACCGGCACTCAACTGGCGGCGCCACGACCGGGTGCGGGTCTCCAGTCCCTGGACGTGGGCGTGGAGCTCTTCGGCAGCCTCGGGTCGCCCGGTGCCCGTGGCCCACGCCGTGAGGTCATCCGGGGTGGCCGTCTGCCGTCCGGCCTCCAGCTTGGAAACCTTGGCCTGCGGCCACCCCAGCTCGGCCGCCAGCGCCCGTTGCGTCGTCGTGCCACGCAGCTCACGGAGCCGACGGCCGAGCGCCTCGCGGGCGTGCTGGAAGTCAGTGCTCACACGGCGAAGTTACCTCTGCACCTGGTCGTAGGGCACGGCGTGGTGCCAGGCAGCCTCGCGGACCTGCGCGTATCGCAGGACGTCCACGGGGTTCGTGATCAGCTCGACTCCGGTCATCTCGTCGGCGTCGTCGTGGTGGAGCAGAGCGACGACTCGACTGTCGAAGATCCAGAAATCCTCTTGCGGCAGCAGGAGTTCATCGGCCCTGCTGCGGACCAGAACGCGGATGTTCTCGCCCACCGCGGTGTTACGGCGGGCGTTGTCGAGGAGGTAGCGCTGCCCCGGAGTGGGCGGCTCGTCGAGAATGCGGACGCGCTCGAACCGTTTGCCGAGCGCGGACTGATCGCGTCGTCCGGTGCACCACGGGTCGTCGAGGTCCCAGTCGACGCGACCCTCGTCGAGGAACTGTCGATAGGTGTCGGTCTCCTCGTCCGAGGCGTAGCGGCGGCGCGTCTCCAGCCTCCAAGCCGAGTGCTTCAGCTTGGCGAACATGCCTCCGAAGGCCTCGAAGGTGATGAACTGGGGCACGTGCACGGGCTCCTTGGGACCGAAGTTCGCGAGCAGTTCACGCGGGACGGCGACAGCACCCTCTTCGGGGGTGAGGTTGTCGAGCTGGTTGAGTTCGGCTGCGTCGGTAACGCGGTCGCCCTGGACGACGTATCGATCGGTGCCAGGGATCTCGTACAAGGTCGGACATCCGTCGTTGCCCGAGTTGGTGCCGACCTTGCGCAGTTTTCGGACCATGAAGTCCTCCTGTGGGTGGTGATCTGTGGCGCACCGTAGCCGTGCGGGTCGGCGACACAACAGAGCGCCGGAATCCCCCTGCCGTCCAGGCGGACAGCACCCCTACCTGCGTTGCGAACGTGACACTTCGGTGGGTGTTCGACACGTTCCGCCGCTTGGTAGGGGGTACCGCCGCCGCAGCGGGTCAGGCCGGGCCGGGTTCGCGGCAGGGTCGACAGAGGCCGTCACGGAACGCTTCGGGCCGTCCGGGGGCGCCGCATTCGGTGCACTCGACCATCAGACGGCGTACGGGAGTTCCCGGCGCGGCCGGGGACGCGGCAGGCAGGCGGGGCGGGAGCTTGTCGCGAAGGCGGCGGCGGACGAAGCCGAAGGGCGAGTCGACGGACGCGGGAAGCCCGGCGGTCAGCGCATGCGTCAGGTAGTCGGCGTCCACGCCACGCGCGAACCACTCGGCAGCCGCCTGTTCCAGTGCCGCACAGTCCGTTGCCGAAAGGGCCAGGCGGGAATCGGCACGGCCGAGATGGGCCAGGGCCAGGAATGCGGGAGAGGGACAGCCCGCAGTCGCCTGCGACACCGGCACCGACACCGGCTCCGTGGTGCACTGCACCGGCACCGGCTCCGGCATCAGCACCGGCTCCGGCTCCGTGGTGCGCTGCTGCGGCACTGTCGTGACGGGCGGCTGCGCCGGTACGGATGCGACGTCGACCTCGCAGGCGGCGGGTTGGGCGGGTACCCACGGCGTTGGGGGCGCGGTGGCCTCTGCGGCCTCCTGCGGTGCGGGGTGGCGTTCCTCGGCGGTCAGGAAGGCGTTCCACCACTCGTTGTCGCGGGCGGTACGGGACCAGAAGGTGCGGGTGACCCAGCGGACCTGGCCGCCGTTCTCGCCGTTCTCGCCGCTCAGGCACCGGACATGCCGCAGATGACCGGCCACGCCCAGGGCCCGTAAGGCGCTGCCGACGGCCATCTGCCCGTACAGCGGCTGGCTCCTGGCCAGCGACTTGATGTCCATCGCCGCACCGTCGGGCAGCGCGTCGACGTAACCGGCGATGTGACGCTCACGCTCGGGCAGCAGCGTGAAATCACCCTCGTGGAGCGGGCGTTGAGCCGGGACGGAACGCTTTCCGTAGCCGGGCCTGGCCTTCGGATGGGCGCGCGAGGATGCGGACGCGCACGGGGCAGGGCTAAGGTCTAAAACAACCACGGGATCGCCTTTCAGCTTTCTTCGATCTTGGGGCCAGACCCCGGCCGGTGCTGAGAACACCGCGTCGGGGTCGTTCATTTGGCACCGTAAGCAGTCGCGACTCCGCGCCGCAAGTCGGTCACGACTAGTCATACTTGCTGGCCGTGACGGGTCCGGGAGGGTGGGGAGGTTTTCCCAACCACCTTCATTTCCCCACCGGTTGGAAGACACCGCTCGAATCCCGACGCCCGGATCCCGGCCCCCGAATCCCGAAGCTCAAGACCCGGCCCCGAGCCCTTCTCCGTGCCCACGAAAGAGTGAACAGGGCCTTCCCGAAACTCGAAACCCGGCTCCCGAAGCTCGGGCTCCGGTCGGGGCGTCAGGTTCGCAGGGCGTGGGAGGCGAGGCGGTTGGCGAAAGCGGTGACGAGGGCGCGGAGTTCGCTCGGGCACTCGATGACGAACGGCCGGTCGAGCGCGGCGAGCACCGGGGGCAGCCAGTCGAGACGCTCGGCCCGCAGCTCGACCCGCAGCCACTGCTCACCCTCGTCGGCCGTGGGCGCGAGCTCCGTCACTCCGGCGACGGTCGCGGGCAGGTGGTCGCGGACCTGCGCGACCGTCGCCCGGACCCGCAGCACCACCTCGTGGCGGTACTCCGCGGCGGCGAACCCCGCCAGCAGCTGCCGCGCCGGGTCGTGGTCCGTCGGCGCCTCGAAGGAACCGGGCAGGGGCCTGGCGTCCGTGATGCGGTCCAGCCGGAAGGTCCGCTCCTCACCGGTTCCGGGGTCCGGGCCCGTTCCGGGGCCCGCGCCAGTGACGTACCACCGGCCCTCATGGGCAACGATGCCGTAGGCGTGCAGCGTGCGTTCGCTGCGGTGGCCGGAGCGATCGGTGTACCGGAGGGAGACCGGCCGGCGGTGGCGCACCGCGTCGGCGAGGGTGAGCAGGACCTCCGCGTCCGGTACCGGCGCGGGCGCCGCGGCGGGGCGGGACGGGTCGGTGAAGGCGAGCGAATCGAGGAGCGCGGCGAGCCGGCCGGCCACGTGCTCGGGCAGCACCCGCCGGATCTTGGCCGACGCCGTCTCACCCGCCGTGCTCCCCGCCCCCGGCAGTCCCGCCCGGCGGCCGGCGGCCAGGCCGAGCAGCACGGCCAGCGCCTCGTCCTCGGCGAGCATGAGCGGGGGCAGACGGTAGCCGGGGCCGAGCCGGTAGCCGCCGTAGCGGCCACGGATCGATTCCACGGGCACGTCGAGGTCGATCAGGTGCTCGACGTACCGCCGCACAGTGCGGCCGTCGACGCCGAGCCGGTCGGCCAGTTCGGCCACGGTGCGGGTGCCTCCGGACTGGAGCAGCTCCAGCAGAGCGAGGACACGGCCGGTGGGGCGGGGCATGGCCCGAGCCTACGGCCGAAAGCGGGCGGATTCTGTCCTCTATTGGTCCTACGTTGTGACGGGCAACAACACCCTTCGATCGAGCAGACCAAGGAAGACTTCATGGATTTCGTTTCGATCCGCATCATCACCGCCGACGTCGCACGCCTCGTGGATTTCTACGAGCGGACCACCGGGGTGCCGGCCGACCGGGCCACCGAGGACTTCGCGGAGCTGCGCCTGCCCCACGCCACGCTCGCGATCGGCAGCGACCGCACCGTCCCGCTGTTCGCCCCGGGGTCGGCCCGGCCGGCGGCGAACAGCAGCGTCATCATCGAGTTCCTCGTCGACGACGTGGACCGCATCCACCGGAACCTGACCGGGTTCGTCAGCGACTTCGTCAAGGAGCCGACGACGATGCCGTGGGGCAACCGCGCGCTGCTGTTCCGCGACCCCGACGGAAACCTCGTCAACTTCTTCACGCCTGTCACTCCGGAGGCCGTCGAGAGGTTCGCGTCGCGCCGCGCCTCCTAGTCACTCGGCCGCCGGCCCACTCCCCTTCCCGGCGTCGCCCTCCAACAGGTCCTCTTCCAGTCCCTCTGCCAGAAGTTCCGCCAGGTGCCGTGCCCGTACGCCGCCCAGTTGTTCCAGCTGGGTCCGGCAGGAGAAGCCGTCCGCCAGGAAGGCCGTTCCCGGTTCCGACGCCCGTACCGAGGGCAGCAGGCTCTCCTCCGCGCAGGCCGCCGACACGTCCCAGTGGCCCCGTTCGAAGCCGAAGTTTCCGGCCAGGCCGCAGCAGCCGACGCTCAACTCGCCTGTCAGTCCGGCGCGTTCACGCAGTCGTCGTTCCGCCGCGTCACCCAGGACCGCGTGCTGGTGGCAGTGGGTCTGGCCGGTGACCGGGCGGTTCAGGCGGGGTGGTTGCCAGTCGGGGGCGTACTCCTCCAGGTACTGGGCCAATGTTCTTACCGAAGCGGCCAGTTCGGCGGCTCTCGGGTCGTCGGGGAGGAGTTCGGGCAGGTCGGTGCGGAGGGTGGCGGCGCAGCTCGGTTCGAGGACGACCAGCGGATCGCCCGGGGAGAGGTCCATCCGGTCCAGGGTGCGGCGCATGACCTTGCGGGCCTTGTCCAGTTGGCCCGTCGATACGTAGGTGAGGCCGCAGCACAGCCCCCGGCCGGGCAGCAGGGCGGTCCGGCCCGCCGACTCCAGGACCCGGACCGCCGCCCGCCCGACCTCGGGCGAGAGGTGGTTGGTGAAGGTGTCGGGCCAGACGGTGACCACGTGGTCGCCGGAGGGGATCGCCGTCCCCTTGCCCCGGTGCCGTCCGAGCCACCGGGTGAACGTCTGCCGCGCCAGGACCGGGATCGTGCGCTGCGGGGCGATCCCCGCCAGCCGCTTGGCCAGGGCGGCGAGCGGACGCATCCGGGCCAGGGTGTTGAGGACGGGGGCGAACGGGGCGGCCAGGCGCAGCCACAGCGGCAGTCGGCCCATCGAGTAGTGGGCGGCCGGGCGCAGCCGCCGCCGGTAGTGGTGGTGGAGGAACTCGGCCTTGTACGTGGCCATGTCGACGCCCACCGGGCAGTCGCTGCGGCAGCCCTTGCAGGACAGGCAGAGATCGAGGGCGTCCCGTACCTCCGTCGAGCGCCAGCCGGCCGTGATCACGCCGCCCGCCCCGCCCGCCTCGCCCGCCTCGCCCGCCTCGCCCGCCTCGCCCGCCTCGCCCGCGAGCATCTCGTGCAGCAGCCGGGCCCGGCCCCGGGTGGAGTGGGCCTCCTCGCCGGTCACCCGGAACGACGGGCACATCACGCCGGTGCTTGCAGGCCGGGCCGTACGGCATTTGGCGACGCCCACGCAACGGCGTACCGCCGCCGAGAAGTCGCCGCCGTCCTGCGGATAGCCGAACGCGACGTCCACCGGGCGCCTCGGCAGCACTTCGAAGCGGAGGTTCTCGTCGAGCCGGGCAGGGCGGGCGAGGATGCCGGGGTTCATGCCGCCGTCCGGGTCCCAGATGTCCTTGAAGCGGGAGAAGAGGGCCACCAGTTCGTCGCCGTACATGCGCGGGAGCAGTTCGGCGCGGGCCTGGCCGTCGCCGTGTTCGCCGCTCAGTGAGCCGCCGTGCGCGACGACCAGGTCCGCGAGCTCCTCGGAGAAGCGGCGGAAGCGGGCGACGCCCGGCGGGCTCAGCAGGTCGAAGTCGATCCGGACGTGGATGCAGCCGTCGCCGAAGTGGCCGTACGGGGTGCCGCGCAGTCCGTGCTCGGCGAGCAGGGCGCGGAAGTCGCGGAGGTACGGGCCGAGGCGGGCGGGCGGTACGGCGCAGTCCTCCCAGCCGGGCCAGGCCTCGGTGCCGTCCGGCATCCGGGTCGCGGTACCCGCGGCATCCTCGCGGATGCGCCACAGGGCCCGTTGCCCGGCGGGGTCGGTGACGACGGTGCCGTCCAGGACGTCGGCCGCCCGCAGGACGCGCTCGGCGTGCGCCCGCGCCTCGGCCGGGGTGGCGCCGCCCGTCTCGACGAAGAGCCAGGCTCCGCCGCGCGGCAGCCCGGCCGGTTCCCGTACGAGGTCGGCGGCCATGCCCTCGACGGTGAGCGGGTGGTACGGGAGCAGGCCGGGGGCGGCTTCGGCGGCCGCCGCCTCGTCGGCGTAGCCGAGGACCGCGAGGGCGCGGGCGGCCGGTGCCTCGACCAGTCGTACGGTCGCCTCCGTCACCACGCCGAGCGTTCCCTCGCTGCCGCAGAAGGCGCGGACGGGGTCGGTGCCGCGCTCGGGCAGGAGGGCGTCAAGGGCGTATCCGGAGATGCGGCGCGGGAGTTCGGGGAAGCCGGTGCGGAGCGGGGCGAGGTGGGTGCGGATGAGTTCGGGGAGGCCGGGCAGGGCCTCGGGGAGCGTTCCCCGGTCCAGGCGCAGGGTGTCGCCGCCGTAGCGGGTCACGGTCAGGGCGTGCGTGTTGTCGGCGGTGGTGCCCCAGGCGACCGAGTGCGCGCCGCAGGAGTTGTTGCCGATCATGCCGCCCAGCGTGCAGCGGCTGTGGGTGGACGGGTCGGGGCCGAAGGTGAGGCCGTGCGGGGCGGCGGCGGCGCGCAGGTCGTCCAGGATCACGCCCGGCTGGACGACGGCGGTGCGGGATGCGGGGTCCAGTTCGACGATCCGGCGCAGGTGGCGGGTGAGATCGAGTACGACGCCGGTGCCGGTGGCCTGCCCGGCGATGGAGGTGCCGCCGCCGCGCGGCACCACGGGCACCCCGTGCGCGCGGCAGACCGCGAGGGCGGCCGCCACGTCTTCGGCGTCGCGCGGGGAGACGACGCCGAGCGGTACGCGGCGGTAGTTGGAGGCGTCCATCGTCGTCAACGCGCGGGCGGTGGTACCGAAGTCGGCCTCGCCGCGGACCGCGGTGCGCAGGGCCTGTGCGAGTTCGGCGCGTTCCGTCGGATTCTGTTGTGCGGCCATGCGGCCCAGGATGCCGTTGATCGGGCCACTCGGCCGTCCGGCGCCGCACGTTTCCCCTGAATACGTCAATACGTCGGAATACGTCGGACGCGTAGTCACATACGTAACAAAGAACGCCACAAGCTCTTCCCAAAGAGAGCGTCAATTCTCATATAGTGACCAGGACTTACCTTGGAATTGTCAGCTCCAGTTTCCTCGTTCAGTCCCGATGTCCTGAACTGCCCCGATCCGGGCGATTCAGTTCGTCCCGCTTGCCCGATCCGTCCGTTCCCGTCCGCCCGCAAGGACTCCCCTTTGAGCCCCTCATCCCGGCCGACCGCAGTGGCCCTGCTGATATCGCTGGCCGTCACCGGATCCCTGTGTCTGTGGGCGGTCGTCGCCGCCCCCGACTCGGTACGGACCGAGCTGGCCTGGGGGGCGGGTGCAGCCGCCGTGCTGCTGTCGGCCGCCGTGGCCGTCGCGGTACAGGCCCGCGCCAACGCCGGCCGCCTGCGCGCCCGGCTCGCCTCGGAGACCCAGCGGTTCACCGGTGAGATCAGCCGCCTCGTCTCCGCCTCGGCGGCCGAGGGCCAGCGGTTCACCGCCGAGACCGCCCGGATCAAGTCCGCCGCGGCGGCCGAGACGGCGCGGCTCAGGTCCGCGGCCGAGGCCGAGACCGCCCGGATCACCGCGCAGGCCGCCGCCGAGAGCGAGCGGCTCACCACCGCGAACCAGCGGCTCACCGCCCGTGCGACCCGCAGCGAGACCGAGCGCTCCGCCGCGGTCGCCGCCTGCGCCAACGCCGCGGGCCGGATGCAGGCCCTGGCCACCAGCATGCTCGCCGACCTGCGCGAGATGGAGCACCGGCACTCCGCCGAGGACGTGCTCGGCGATCTGCTCCACCTGGACCACCGCACGGCCCAGGCGGGCCGGCTCGCCGACTCCATCGCCGTGCTGACCGGCGCCCGCTCCGGGCGGCGCTGGGCGAAGCCGATCGTGATGGAGTCGATCCTGCGCGGCGCGATGGGCCGGATCAGCGGCTACCAGCGGGTGCGGCTCCACTCGACCAGCGATGTCGCGGTCGCCGGGCACGCCGCCGAGGGCGTCATGCACGCGCTCGCCGAACTCCTCGACAACGCCGCCAACTTCTCGCCGCCCACGGCCGAGGTCCATGTGTACGTCGAGGAGGTGCCGGCCGGCATCGTCCTGACCGTCGAGGACAGCGGCCTGGTCATGAGCGATGTGCAGCTGCGCCGCGCCGAGCGTGCGGTGTCGGCCACCGACCAGGACCTGACCGGGCTGTCCGGAACCCGGCTCGGCCTCGCCGTCGTCGGCCGACTGGCCCGCAAGCACGGTCTGACCGTCTCGTTCCGGCCCTCCGCGCGCGGCGGCACGGGCGCCCTGATGATGCTCCCGCAGGAGCTCCTCACCCGAACCCCGGTCCCCGCCCCGGCCACGGCGCCCGCCCCGGCCCCGGAACCGGCGCCCCGGCCGGTACCCGAACCGGAGCCCTCGCACGGCACCGCGTCGGCGGTCACGACAACCACGACGGCGACCGCCACGGCCGACGCCCGGCACCCGCAGCACACCCAGCACACCCCGGTCACCGAACCGGCCCCCACCGAACCGGCCACCCCCGCCCCGGTGGACCCCGCCCAGGCCGACCCCGCCTCCGAGACCACCGGCAACCTCCCCCGGTTCGGCGAGAGCGGACTGCCCAAGCGCCCCCGCGGCCGTACCCTCGCCGCCGCCGAGGCCCGCGCGAACGCCCACACCGACGGCGCCGCGTCCCCCCGGCCCCGCACCTCCGACCCCAAGGAACAAGCAGCCCGTTTCAGCAGCTTCCGCCAGGCTGTTCGGGCCAACTCCCCGCACCCGGAAGAAGGCAACACCCGATGACCGCCACCACCGACGAGAAGCTCAACTGGCTGCTGGAGGGGCTCCTGGAGCGCACCCCCGGCACTCGTCACGCCCTCGTCCTGTCCCGGGACGGCCTCAAGCTGTGCCGCACCCCCGAGCTCTCCGTCGACCAGGCCGACCAGCTGGCCGCGATCTCGGCCGGTATCCAGAGCCTGTCGCACGGCGCGTCCGTCGAGTTCGGTGACGGCACCGGCGGCGTACGGTCCGCGATGGCCGAGTTCTACGGCGGCGTGCTGTTCATCGTCGAGGCGGGCGCGGGCGCCCATCTCGCGGTCGTCGCCTCCGAGGACTCCGACGTCGGCCTCATCGGCCACAACATGAGCGAGCTCGTCGAGCAGCTCGGCGAGCACCTCAGCGCCCCGCCCCGCTCCCCCGCAGCCTCCGAGGCCACCGCCGCCGACGCCGACGCGGCCGGATGACCCGCCCCCGCCGCCCCGGCCGGGACGACGACCCGGACCGCCTGTACACCCTCACCGGAGGGCGCAGCCGGTCCGACTCGGACGCGTTCGACCTGGTGACGCTGGTGGTCTCCGAGTGCGAGCCGGCCCCCGGCATGCAGTCGGAGCACGTCACGATCCTGCAGATGTGCCAGCTGCCCACCGCGGTCGTGGAGATCGCGGCGGGCCTCGGCCTGCCCGTCAGCATCGTCCGGATCATGCTGTCCGATCTGCTGGACACCGGACGGATCAGCGCCCGTCACCCCCGAACCGCCCGTGTCGCGGACCGGCTCCCCGACCCCGACATCCTGGAACAGGTGCTCGTTGGACTCCGCAACCTCTGACCGTGCCGCCCTGCGGGCCACGGCCGACAACGGACTGAAGATCGTCGTCGTCGGCGGCTTCGGCGTCGGCAAGACCACCATGGTCCGCTCCGTCAGCGAGATCCGTCCGCTGAACACGGAAGAGACCATGACCCGCGCGGGCGAGGCCGTCGACCACCTCGACGGCGTGCAGTCGAAGACGTCCACGACCGTCGCCTTCGACTTCGGCCGGATCTCGCTCGACGAACGCTCCGTGCTGTACCTCTTCGGCGCCCCCGGCCAGGAGCGCTTCTGGTTCCTGTGGGACCGGCTGTTCTCCGGCACGCTCGGCGCCGTCGTGCTCGTCGACACCCGCAGGCTCGCCGACTCCTGGTACGCGATCGACCGGCTGGAGCACCACGGCACGCCGTTCATCGTGGCCTGCAACGACTTCGGCGGCCCGCTCCACACCGAGCAGCAGATACGGGAGGCGCTCACCCTCTCGGACGACGTGCCGCTGGTGGAGTGCGACGCCCGGGACCGTTCGTCCAGCAAGTACGTACTGATCACGCTGGTCGAGTACCTCCACACCCTCTCCCGGGGCGGGGCCGCCGCCCGCTCCGCCGCCGCCCGTCCGGAGATAGCGCCGGAGATGACCCCGGAGCCCACCCCGTGACCCAGCCCCCGGCACCATCCTCCGGCTGCCCCGTCTCCCAGGGCCGCCAGCCGCTCTCCGGCTCCCGGTTCCAGACCGATCCGATCGGGCTCTACCGGGACATGCGCCGCGACCACGGGTCCGTGGCGCCGGTCGTCCTCGACGGCGGCATCCCCGCCTGGCTCGTCATCGGCTACCGCGAACTGCACCAGGTCACCGGCGACCCGGTGCTGTTCAGCCGCGACTCCGAGCTGTGGAGCCAGTGGGACCGCATCCCCGACGACTGGCCGCTGCTGCCGATGATCGGCCGCAAGCAGCCGTCGATCCTGTACACGGTCGGCCCCCGGCACACCGAGCGCGCCACGATGATCAGCAACGCGCTGGAGGCCGTCGACCCGTTCGCGCTGAAGCGGTACGCGGAGGAGTTCGCCGACGGTCTCATCGACCGGTTCTGCGCCACCGGCAGCTCCGAGATCATCGCCGACTACGCGATGCTGCTGCCCGCCCTCGTCCTGGCGAAGATCTACGGCTTCGACAACACCGTCGCCCACGCGCTCGTCGGCTCGCTCAACGACATGATCGACGGCCGGGAGCGGGCGCTGGCCGGTCAGCAGCACCTCGCCTCGTCCATGTTCCAGCTGCTGGCCGACAAGCACGCCGAGCCCGGCGACGACGTCGCGTCGCGGATGCTCGCCGACCGCGGCGGCTTCACCGACGAGGAGGTCGCCCAGGACCTGATGGTCATGATGGCCGCGGGCCACCAGCCGACCGCCGACTGGATCGGCAACTCGCTGCGGCTGATGCTCACCGACGACCGGTTCGCCGCCTCCCTGTCGGGCGGCCGGCACAGCGTCGCCGAGGCCATGAACGAGGTCCTGTGGGAGGACACCCCGACGCAGAACGTCGCGGGCCGCTGGGCCTCGCGCGACACCCGCCTCGGCGGCCGCCACATCCAGGCGGGCGACCTGCTGGTGCTGGGCATCGGCGCCGCCAACTTCGACCCGCAGGTCCGCACCGACGGCTCCACCCTGACCGGCGGCAACAACGCGTTCCTCTCCTTCGGCCACGGCGAGCACCGCTGCCCGTTCACCGCCCAGGAGACCGCCGAGGTCATCGCCCGTACCGGCATCGAGGTACTGCTCGACCGGCTCCCGGACATCGACCTCGCCGTCCCCGCCGAGCAGCTCACCCGGCGCCCCTCCCCGTGGCTGCGGGGCTTGACCGACCTGCCGTTGATCTTCACGCCCACGCTCGCCCTGGGCCCCGTCACGGAACCCGCCACCGGAGGCCAGAGATGACCCGGATAGCGCTCGACCCCTTCGTCACCGACCTCGACGGCGAGAGCGCCCGGCTGCGCGCCGCGGGCCCGCTCGCCGAGGTGGAACTGCCCGGCGGGGTGCACTGCTACGCGGTCACCCACCACGCCGAGGCGCGGCAGCTGCTCACCGACAGCCGGATCGTGAAGGACATCAACGTCTGGAACGCCTGGCAGCGCGGCGAGATACCGATGGACTGGCCGCTGATCGGCCTCGCCAACCCGGGCCGCTCCATGCTGACGGTCGACGGCGCCGACCACCGCCGGCTGCGCACCCTGGTCGCGCAGGCGCTGACCGTGAAGCGGGTGGAGCGGCTGCGGGCCGGCATCGAGGCGCTGACCACGGCGAGCCTGGACCGGCTGGCCGCGCTGCCGAAGGGCGAGCCGGTCGACCTGAAGGCGGAGTTCGCCTACCCGCTGCCGATGAACGTGATCAGCGAGCTGATGGGCGTGGACAGCGCGGACCACCCGCGGCTGAAGGAGCTGTTCGAGAAGTTCTTCTCGACGCAGACGCCGCCGGCGGAGGTCCCGCAGATGATGGCGGACCTCGGCGAGCTGTTCACGAAGATCGTCGACGGCAAGCGGAAGGACCCGGGCGACGACCTCACCAGCGCCCTGATCGCGGCCTCCGAGAACGGTGACCAGCTCACCGACGAGGAGATCGTCAACACCCTCCAGCTGATCATCGCGGCCGGTCACGAGACCACGATCAGCCTGATCGTGAACGCGGTCGTCGCGCTCCAGACCCACCCCGAGCAGCGCGAGCAGGTGCTCGGCGGTCAGGTGCCGTGGGAGAACGTGATCGAGGAGACCCTGCGCTGGAACACCCCCACGTCGCACGTCCTGATCCGGTTCGCCACCGAGGACGTCGAGGTCGGCGACAAGGTCCTGCCCAAGGGCGAGGCGCTGATCGTCTCCTTCGGCGCGCTCGGCCGCGACGAGGCGCAGCACGGTCCGACGGCCGGTGACTTCGACATCACCCGCTCCCCCAACCGGCACATCGCGTTCGGCCACGGCCCGCACGTCTGCCCGGGTGCGGCGCTCTCCCGGCTGGAGGCGGGCGTGGCACTGCCCGCGCTGTACGAGCGGTTCCCGGAGCTGAAGCTCGCCGTACCCGCGTCCGAGCTGCGGAACAAGCCGATCGTCACCCAGAACGACCTGCACGACCTGCCGGTGGATCTGGGCTGACCGGCACTCCCCGTACGCCGTTCACGGACCGGCGCGGGTGTCTCATCCGACGGACACGGTGCTCGGCCGTGTCCGGGAGGCACTACGCTCCGGTTCGTGGCCGATATCCAGATTCCCGCTGACATCAAGCCCGCCGACGGACGCTTCGGCGCCGGTCCTTCAAAGGTGCGGACGGAGGCGCTCGACGCGCTCGCCGCCACCGGCACGTCTCTTCTCGGTACGTCCCACCGCCAGGCCCCGGTCAAGAACCTGGTCGGCGCGGTGCGTCAGGGCGTGCGCGACCTCTTCTCCCTCCCCGAGGGCTACGAGGTGATCCTGGGCAACGGCGGCTCCACCGCCTTCTGGGACATCGCGACGCACGGACTCATCGAGACGAAGTCCCAGCACCTCAATTTCGGCGAGTTCTCGTCGAAGTTCGCGAAGGCCGCCAAGCTCGCCCCGTGGCTGGCCGACCCGACCGTGATCGCCTCCGACCCGGGCACCCACCCGGACCCGCGGGCCGAGGCGGGCGTCGACGTGTACGCCTTCACGCACAACGAGACCTCGACCGGTGTCGCCGCTCCGGTGAAGCGCGTCGCGGGCGCCGACGAGGGCTCCCTGGTCCTGGTGGACGCCACCTCCGGCGCGGGCGGCCTGCCGGTCGACATCACCGAGTCGGACGTCTACTACTTCGCCCCGCAGAAGTCCTTCGCCTCCGACGGCGGCCTGTGGATCGGCGTCTTCTCCCCGGCGGCCCTGGAGCGCGCCGCGCGCGTCCACGCCTCGGGCCGGCACATCCCGGAGTTCTTCTCGCTGCCCACGGCGATCGACAACTCCCTGAAGAACCAGACGTACAACACCCCGGCCCTGGCCACGCTGTTCCTCCTGAACGAGCAGCTGACCTGGATGAACACCGAGGGCGGCCTGGACTTCACCACCGGCCGCACGGCCGCCTCGGCGCAGAACCTGTACGGCTGGGCCGAGGAGTCGAAGTACGCGACCCCGTTCGTCACCGACCCGGCGAAGCGCTCGCAGGTCATCGGCACGATCGACTTCGCGGACGAGATCGACGCCGCCGCCGTCGCCAAGGCCCTGCGCGCCAACGGCATCGTCGACACCGAGCCGTACCGCAAGCTGGGCCGCAACCAGCTGCGCGTGGCGATGTTCCCGGCGATCGACCCGTCGGACGTCCAGGCGCTGACCGCCTGCATCGACTACGTGATCGAGAAGCTGTAACGATTACCCGTACGAGGAAGGGCTCCGCGCCGTCTGCGCGGGGCCCTTCCTCGTTCACTCGGTCGGGTGGCGGAACGGCTTTCGGGCTTTGGCGACCGGACCGGCCTACGCTGATGACCTCGACATCACCCCTTCAGGAGGCCCGCAATGTCTGCAGCAGCAGTCGAGCACCCCTGTGACGGTGAGCCGGAATCGCTGCTCGAAACGGCCAACAGGCTCGCGGAGCAGAACCCGGGTCACCGCGTCGAGATCATCGGAGGCGTCATCACCGTGGCCCCACCCCCGGACGGACCGCACGGCCGAGCGCTGACCAAGATCATGCGCCCCTTCATCGCAGCCGGTCTCGACGATGACGAGACGGAGGTAATTCAGGGAATCGGCCTCTGGCTCCCCGGCGGCCCCGAAGACTACGCCATCCCCGACCTGTCGGTCGTCGACGCAGATCTCGACGAGCATCTGATCGAGAACAACTGCTACGACCCCGCCGTCTTCCGCCTCGTGCTGGAGGTCACCTCCAGCAACTACAACAACGACCTGCGCAACAAGGTCGCCGCCTACTCCGAGGCCAAGATCCCGGTGTACGTGATCATCGACCGCAGGCACGGGCGGGTGCACGTCCTGACCGAGCCCATGGGCGGCGGCTACGACAGCCACGAGGTGTACGCCCCCGGGCAGACCGTCACCCTCCCCGAGTCGATCGGCGCCCCGGTGACCCTCGACGTCGACGAGCTCGTCCGGGCCGGCCGCCCCCGCGCCTGATCACCCGGCCGCCGCCACCAGCACCTCCCGGAGCCGGGCTATGCCCCGGGCCCACTCCTCGTCCCCGCCGTCGTCCCACAGCTCGCGCAGCTCCGAATTCTCGCCCAGCACCGCGTCGAGGGCCTTCACCGCGAGGGGGCGCAGGTCCGTCGCGAGGACGGGCAGCGGATTGTCGGGGCCGTACGGGGTGGTCACCGGCTCACCGCCCGGACACTGGGAGGCGACCAGCGCGGCCGCCGCGACGGCGGGAGCGCCCTCGTCGCTGTCCAGGTAGTCCGCCTCGATCGCGTCGGTCAACGCGTTACGGATCACCGCTTCCCGCTCCGCCTCCGGCTTGTCGTCGATCGCCCCGGAGAAGTCGGCGGCGCTGTCGTTGTCGAAATGGCCGGTGTCCCAAGTGCCCATGAGGTGCCCTCCGCAAGTGCTGTCCGTACGCGCTGTCCGTACGCGCTGTCCGTACGTGGTCCACTCTCACATCCACCACTGACAACGCCCCGGGTTCACTCCCTCAGTTGCCCTTCCGGCGCCGCCCCATGAAGACCAGGAATCCGATCCCGGCGAGCACGAGCACCCCGGTCAGGGTCGTCCCCTTCACGTCCCCCGAGCCGCCGCTCCCCGCCCCGGCGGACGAGGCCGACGAGTCGCCGCCCTTGGACGGCGACTGCCCGCCGCCGCCCCCGCCCCCGCCGTTCTCCACGTCCACCCGCTCCACATCGCTCTGCTTCCCCTCCGAGCCGAACATCAGCGCCGAGCCGTCCACCGTGTACGTCACGGACTCCGCCTGTCCCTGGAGCGGGGCCTGGACCGCGTGGTCGGCGCCGAGCCCGCCGTTCTCGAAGGCGTAGCCCCGAGCGCTGAAGTAGGAGCGCAGCACCAGCTCCTTGCCGTCCGGCGAGAACGCCCCGTCCGTCACCCACGGCACCTCGCCCACCCGCCGGAAGACATTGGCGGAGCCGGTGGTCAGCTTCTCCGGGCCCTCGTACAGCCCGCCGCCGTCCTCGTTCTTCGACGCGATGTAGACGCGTCCGGTCTTCGGGTGGACCATCAGCGCCTCCGCGTTGCGCGGGCCGTCCGCGTACTTCACGTCGAACTGGGTGGCCCGGACCGTCGCGTCCTTCAGTTCCTTCGGCTCCGGGAAGCGGTAGATCCAGACGTGGTCCCAGCTGCCGTTCAGGTTGTCGCCGATGTCACCGACGTACAGATCGCCGTCCGGCCCCATCGAGATGGCCTCCACGTCGCGGGGTTCGCCCACCCCCTTCATGGTGATGGTCGCTACGGTCTTCCCGGTCCGGGAGTCGACGGCGTAGACGTACGGCCCGTCGTCGCTGTCGTTGTGCGTCCAGTAGATGCCGGGGTGGGCACGGCTCGCGGCGAGGCCGCTGGACTCGGTGATCCGGGGGTCCTCGATCGTGAAGCTCCGGTCGGCCCCGTCGTCGGCCACGGCCGGGGGCGCCCCGGAGAACAGGAGCAGCGCGGCGGCTCCGGACACAGTCAGGTACGAACGCATGGCACAAGTGTCCATCGTCACGTCGCAGGCGGCAGGAGTGATCCGCGATGATGACGCCATGCGGTTCACGTTTGTCGGCGATTCCATGACCATCGGCTGCGCCGGCGACTTCACCTGGCGCTACCGGATGTGGCAGCACCTCACCTCCACCCTAGGTGCGCCGTTCGCGATCGTCGGGCCGCGCAGCGCGCTGTACGACACGACGGCGGGCGCCCCCGTCAGTCACGAGTACGGCGCGCCGGACTTCCCCGCCGGGGCCCGCGCCCATCTGGCCGGCTGGGGCGAGGGCTGGCTGCACATGGCCCCGGTGATCGCCGACACGGTGGCCGGGCACGGCACGGACGTCCTGCTCGTCTCGCTCGGCCTGATAGACCTCGGGTTCTACACGGACAGCGACCAGACCGCCCTGAACGCACGGGCGTTCATCACGGCGGCGCGCACCGCCAACCCGCACGTCAAGATGGTCCTCATGCCCGTGATACCGAACATCCGGGCCGAGTCGGACGCCCCGTTCGCCGCCGAGTGCGACCGCTTCAACGAACTCCTGGCGAAGGCCGTCGCCGACCTGGACGACCCGATGTCCCCGGTCCTGCTGGCCTCCCGCCCTCCGGGGTACGACATCCACGACGACACCTACGACGGTACTCATCCCGGCCCGACCGGCGAGCACGCGCTGGCGGGCGCGTTCGCCGACGCGATGCATCAGGCGTGGGGGCTGGGCGGCTTGTACACGCCCCGGCCGTGAGCCGTCACGAAAGGGAACGGACATGACAGGAACGGCCACCCGCTACCTCTATCTCGTCCGGCACGGCGAGGCGGCGGGGGAGGACGACGGCAGCGCGCTGACAGAGGCCGGCCGCCGCCAGGCCCAGCTGCTCGGCCGGCGGCTGCGCGAGCACCCGATCTCGGTGGTGCGCCACGGGCCGCTGGCCCGGGCCGCCGAGACGGCGAAGCTGATCGGCGAACAGCTCGACGGCGTGCCCGTCCGGGTCGCCGAGACGGCCGACGACTACGTTCCGCACTTCCCGGACCGGGCGGAGCTGCCCGCCGACAGCGCCGACCGCTTCATACGGTTCCTGGAACCGTGCACCGCCGAAGAGCGTGTGCGGGGGCCGGAGTTGGCGCGCCGCGCCCTGACGGAGCTCACCGGTCCACCGGAGGGCGACGAGGACGTCCATGAACTCGTCGTCACCCACAGCTTCCTGGTGTCCTGGCTGATGCGGGACGCCATGGACGCACCGAAGTGGCGCTGGCTCGGCCTCAACCACGGCAACGCCTCGCTGACGGTGATCCGCTACGCCCCGGGCCGCCCGGCTTCGGTCCTGGTCTCCAACGACATGCGGCATCTGCCCGACGAGCTGTGCTGGACGGGTTTCCCGCCGGAACTCCGGGTCTGAGCCGGGGACCTTCCCGGACAGGCCCTAACCGTCGTTCGAAGAGGGCCGGGCCCGCACGTGCATCCGCTCCCCCTGCTGCCCGAACAGGCTGAGGAACTCGACCGGATCGGGCCCGGCACTCGCCCACGCGTGCGGCGTACGCGTGTCGAACTCGGCGACCTCACCGGCCGTGAGCACCAGATCGTGCTCGCCCAGCAGCAGCCGCAGCCGCCCCGCCAGCACGTACAGCCACTCGTACCCCTCGTGCACCCGCTGCTCCAGCGGCCCCGTGGACCCTCGGCCGCCCGGCAGGATCTGCTTGTACGCGTGCAGCCCGCCCAGGTGCCGGGTGAGCGGCACGAACGTCATGCCGTCGCGGGTGAAGGGGCGGAAGTGGATGCGCGGGTCACCGGTGGCCGGGGCGCCGACCAGTTCGTCCAGCTGGACCCCGTACGCCTTGGCCAGTGGCAGCAGCAGTTCGAGCGTGGGCTTGCGGCCGCCGGACTCCAGGCGCGAGAGGGTGCTCAGCGAGATCCCGGTCGTCTCGCTGAGCTGGGCCAGGGTCGTGCCGCGTTCCTGGCGCAGGGCCCGCAGGCGTGGCCCGACGCCTGTCAGGACGGTCGTGATCTCGTCGTCGTCCGGTCGTTCCGCGTGCTCCGCGCCGTCTGCCATGGGCCCCATCATGTCCCCACTGTTTGCCGACGCGGCAACCGGGCGCGTCAGGACGAAAGGATCATGGCCAGCGAGAGCCGGGTCAGCTCGTCGGTCAGCCACACGGCGTCGACCTGGCGGGGCCGGCGGCCGTGGTGGGCCATGAGTTCGTCCACCGCGTGGTTGAGCACCGTGACGGTGACCTTGTGGTCCCTGGCCACCGCCTCGCCCCGGCGCACGGCCCGCTCGGCCTCGGACGTCAGGAACTCGATCCACATCGCCCGCCAGGTCGCGAGGTGGTTGTCCACCTCCCGGCTCACCCCGAGCACCTCGACGAAGGCCACCCTGGCCGCGCACTTGTCCTCGGTGACCGCCTTCACGTAGGCCTCGAAGAGCCGCCGGACCCGTTCCGTCGTCGGGCAGTCCTCCATGCCCTCCGCCATCAGGGCGTTCTCGGCCGCGCGCAGCCCGTGCGTCGCCACCTCGTCGTAGAGCGCCATCAGCAGCACCTCCCGGGAGAGGAACTCCTGATGGAAGACGTGGGTGGGCACCTTCGCGCGGGCGCACAACTCCTCGACGCCGGTGTGCGCGTACCCGTACGCACCGAACAACTCGCGCCCCGCCCGCAGGAGTCGGTCCCGGGCTCCCAGGAGCTCCATGGGCTGCCCGACCCCGTTCCGCCGGCTCGCCACGACACCCGTCATCGGTCCTCCTTCGTCGTCCGTACCGCTGCCCCCACTCTTCCCGCTCCACTCGGTCGGTGGTGGGTCCGCCACGCACTGAGGACTCCATCACTTCACGGGGTCCCCCGCCTCCGGAACTCCCCAAGAAACAACCCTCGGGGGGCGCGAGAACTGCCCCTTCACGCCTCGGCGCAGGCGCCCCCGCCCCCGTGGCGGCACCGAGCGAGCGGGGTTGTCGGCCCCGTCCCTCCCGCCTGCCAGGCCACCGCCGGGCAGTTCCGCCGGGCTCTGCCCAACTGGGCCGCGCCGCCTTGTGAATCTACGATTTCCCCTGGTGGAAAGGGGGTCCACGTGGACCGGAACATACGCTCGACGGATGACGTACTGCGGCTCATGGACGGCCTGTTCGCACGGGGCGCCGACCGGTGGACGGCCGACGCGGGCTCCTGGTGGGACGGCTTCTACGCGGACCGGGAGAAGCCCGTGCCGTTCTTCGTGGCGAAGCCGGACGAGAACCTCGTCTCGTACGTCGAGCGCGGGCTGATCGCCCCCGGCCGCGTCCTGGATCTCGGCTGCGGGCCCGGCCGCAACGCCATCCATCTGGCGTCCCTGGGCTTCGAGGTCGACGCGGTGGACCTGTCCCCGTCGGCCCTCGCCTGGGCGGCGGACCGTGCCCGCGAGGCGGGGGCGGACGTCCGGTTCCACCACGGCGACGTCTTCGAACTAGCGGCGACGGAGCCGAAGCTGTCCGGCCCGTACGACCTGGTCAACGACTCCGGCTGCTTCCACCACCTGCCGCCGCACCGCCGCATCAGCTACCTCGCCCTGCTCGACCGGGTCCTCGCCCCCGGCGGCGGTTTCGCCCTCACCTGCTTCGCGTCCGGCGAGGGCGGCATGGGCTCCGAACTCCCCGACGAGGCCTTCTACGGCCGGGGCGGACTTCAGGGCGGGCTCCGAGGGGGACTCGCCTACACGCCGGAGTCGTTGCGCCGGATCTTCTCCGGCCTGACGGAGATCGAGCTCCGCCGGATGCACGACGAGCCGTCCGACTCCCCGCTCTTCGGCGAACCCTTCCTCTGGACGGCCCTGTTCCGCCGGCCCGCCGCAGAGCCCTCCCGGCCCGCCTGACCGGCCCGGATCCGCCCGGCCCCGGCATCAGGAAGCCGCAGCACCGCCCGCGTCCAGCGCCGGGGCGATCACGGCGAAAGCCCGGTCCAGCAACGCGGCCGGGTCCTCGGCGCCATCGCTGTCGCTCCACCGCCGCAGCACGGCGTCGAAGGCGGCCAGCGCCATTCCGGCGGCCAGCTGCGGGTACAGATCAGTGTCGGGCCCGAGCCCCGTACGGTCCGCCAGCTCCGCCGTCAGATCGTCGCGCCACTGCGCCTGACGCTCCATGAAGCGTGCCCGCAGGGCGGGCGTGCGCAGGATCAGCTGGACCACGCGCAGCGCCCGCTCCGCGTGGTCGGGGTGGGAACAGGCGGCGAAGGAGACCGAGACGGCGCGCAGCAGCGCCACGGACGGGCGCTCCCCGGCGGGGCGGGCCCCCAGCTCCTCGCACATGCCCGCGCCCATGTCGGCCAGGAACTGGACGACCACGTCCTCCTTGGACGCGAAGTACCGGAAGAACGTCCGCTTGGACACACCGGCGGCGGTGACGATCTCGTCGACGGTGACCGCGTCGAACCCCTTCGACGCCAGCAGTTGCAGCGCCGCTTCGGTCAGCTCGCCCGAGACGAGAAGGCGTTTGCGCTGGGCCATGGTCACTTCGGGGCGAGAGCTCACCCACCAATGGTAACCCCATGCCCTGCATGACACTCAGGCGCGTCTTGACACCGAGTGCCAGTGGAGGCAACGTGTGTCACATGACACGGCAACAGCAGTGGACCACCGAGCAGATCCCGGACCAGACCGGCCGGGTCTGCGTCGTCACCGGAGCCAACAGCGGCCTGGGCCTGGCGACCGCGCGGGCGCTCGCCCTCCGGGGCGGACACGTGATCCTCGCCGTACGCGACGAGGAGAAGGGCCGCCGGGCGGCCGGGGAGATCACCGCCGGACAGCCGGACGCCGGCCTGGAGGTGCGCCGGCTCGACCTGGCGGACCTGGAATCGGTCCGGGCCTTCGCCGACCGCCTGCACGCCGAACACCCACGGCTGGACGTGCTCGTCAACAACGCGGGGGTGATGGCGCCGCCCCGGTCACTGAGCGCTCAGGGCCATGAACTCCAGTTCGCCTGCAACCACTTGGGCCACTTCGCGCTCACCGGGCTGCTGCTCGACCTGCTGTCCGCCGGGCGCGATCCCCGTGTGGTCACGGTGAGTTCGGCCAACCACCGGCAGGGGCGGCTCTTCCTCGACGACCTCTCGGGCGAGCGCAGGTACTCGCCGATGGGCTTCTACAACCAGTCGAAGTTCGCCAACGCGGTCTTCGGCCGGGAGCTCCACCTGCGGCTGACCGCGTCCGGCAGCCCGGTGCTCAGCCTGCTCGCCCACCCCGGCTACACCTCCACCGGCCTTCAGACCAGCGCACCGGTCGGCCTGGTGAAGCTGCTGTACGGCCGCCTGCTCACCCCGCTCGCCCAGACCCCGGCGCGCGGCGCCCTGCCGCAGCTGTACGCGGCGACCCACCCGGACGTGCGGAGCGGCGAGTTCATCGGGCCGGACGGCCCGGCCGAGCTGCGCGGCGGGCCGACCCGGGTGCGGCTGTCCCCCGAGGCGGCGGATGCCGGGACCGGTCGCCGCCTGTGGGAACTGTCGGAGCGGCTGACCGGCGTCCGGTTCACGTTCCCGGCGTCGGTCTAGACCCTCATGCACCGCGGCCGGTGAAGCGCGTGCTTCACCGGCCGCGGCGTTGTTCCGTACGGTCAGGCCTTGCCGGTGCAGATGGCGTCGTACGGCCGTCCCGGGCTCGGGAACAGCTCCAGCGGCTCGCTGCCGGACGGGCATTCCTCGGCGGTCTTCGTCAGGTCGAGCACCTTGTTCACACCGCTGCCGCCACCGGCACAGGCGACCTCCTTGGCCTGGTCGTTCACGCAGTCGCCCTTCACCAGCTGGCCGCCGCCCGCACCGGCGTCACCGGGGTGGTCACCGCTCAGGTTGCGGCCGCAGATGGTCTTGCTGGGTATGCCGGCGCTCGCGTCGCCGGAACCGAAGGAGACCTTCACCGAGATGATCGCGTCCGTGCCGGCCGGGCACTGGATCGAGTCGGCGAACATGGCGCCGTCCTTGATCTCCAGGGCCTTGAGCGTCGCCTTGGAGTCGTCGCAGTCCAGCGGCTGGTAGGCGTCCTTCTTGCTGCTGTCGGGACCGGCGCAGTCGCCGACCTTCCAGTCCTTGGCCTCATGGGTCCCGTCGCTCGACGACTTCTGGCAGGCGGTGGCCGCCCCCAGGACGAGTGCGACGGCCAGCACCGCCTTCGAGCCGTTCAGGAGAGCCTTGCGAGAGCCGCGTCGCGCGGGGGAAACGGTGCTGCTTCGGCTGCCGCCGTGGGGGTGCGTGCTGCCGTTGACTCTCATGCTGCTCCTTGGAGTTCGGGTATGTGGCGCGGCCCGCACAAGCACTCGGCGTGGCCCGCGCATGGTGGCGCGCGCGTGATGACGACGGGACCGGGCGCCGCGGTTCCCGCTCCGCCGGATTCAGCTTCCCTGCGGGACCGGAGCGGCGAACTCCACGTCTGCGGCGCGCGCCACGACCTCCAGATCGCTGCCGAGGGCCCATTCGGCGACCCGCGAGACCGCGGCGGCCGGGACGGCGCCGCTGATCCCCGGCGCGGCCGGGATGTCGTGCGTCGCGTGCGCGTCGTGCGGCATGACGACCCGGTACCCCAGCTCCAGCGCCGTACGGGCCGTCGCCTGTACGCACATCTCGGACATCACCCCGCAGACGGCGAGCGCCCGCACCCCCGAATCCCTCAACAGGGCGCCCAGCGGCGTCCCGTGGAACCCGTCGTCCCTCAGCTTGCGGATCACGACCTCCGTGTCCGAGGCGTCGACGCGGTGGTGAAGCTCCCAGCCGGGCGTCCCCGGCTCGTCCCCCGCCCCGGGCCGCCCGTCGTTCTGCACATGGACGACGAGCGCCCCGCCCTTCCGCGCCCGCGCGATCAGCCCCGCCGTCCGGTCCACGAGCCGGTCCGCGCCGGGCACCGCCCGTTCACCGACGACCGCGTCCGCCTGGACGTCCACAACGAGCAGTGCCTGTACGGGAAGTGCGCGATCGCTCATGCCGTCATCATGTCCGTCGGCACCGGTGCGCCTCCACCCGTTTTGGATCCCTGCCACAGGACCGCCCGCCGCCCCGCGCTAAGCCCTCAGCCCCACGACGCCCCAGCCCCGCCCGGCCGCTTCGGTGAGGACGTGCCCCCACTCCGCCAGCAGCCGGGCGAACTCGTCGAAGTCGGCGATCCAGCCGTCGGGTACCGCGGCGTGCTCGTCGAAGGCCTCGCGCAGACCTTCGAGCCGTGGCCGTACGCCCTCCCAGGTCGCGACCAGCTCCCGGACGCTCCGCGGTGACCGGGCGACCATCAGGCCGTACGTGCCTCCCGGGTCGTCGGCGAAGAAGTCCAGGTCCGTCCGCCCCGACTCGCCGTCCACGCCGTCCCAGATCAACCCGAGCAGGAAGCTGTCCAGCTCGGCCCGCAACAGCGGATCGGCGTGGTCCCGCACGTGATCCCAGCGGTGCGTGGCCCAGAAATGCGGCTTGTACGAGCCCAGGGTGTGCAGGAATTCGTAGACGGCGAAGCGGCCGCTGTTCGGACCCTGCGGCCACTTCCAGTCGCCATCGACGTTCGGGGCGTCGTGGTCCCACAGCCCTGTCTCGTCGGCGTCCCAGGCGTTCTCCAGCCGGGACAGCCGCTCGCGCGGCGGTACCTCGCCCAGCCATGACCAGTCGGTGATCAGCACCGTTATGTCGACCCCCATGGCGCGAGGCTACCGGCCACGGCCGGGTCGCCGACGCGGTTGCGCCCACCCATCGCGTAACAGATGTACATCTGATACATTCGCAACATGAGTGAGCCTGTCATCGAATCCATGGCGGAGGTTCGCCGTCACCTCGCCGATGTAATAGACCGTGCACACCGGGACGACACCCCGACGATCATCACGCGCCGTGGCAGGCGCGAAGCCGTGCTGGTCGATATCGACGAGTACCTGCGTCTGAAGCAGGCCGCCGAACAGCAAGAGGACGAGTGGCTGAACCGGCTGGCCGACGAAGCCGAGTCCGAGGGTCTGGACGGTTCGGTCTCCATGGAGGAAATGGCCGCACTCCTCCGATCGGCGCCCTGACCGCATGGGACACGTCACGCGATTCACCTCGCACGCACAACGGGACCTGCTGAAAATTCCCCGCCAGGACGCGCTGCGCATCCTCATCCGGCTCAGCGAGCTTCAGAAGGCACTGGACGCAGGCGACACCACGGCCTTCGACATCAAGGCGCTCCAGGGTCATTCCGATCGCTGGCGGCTGAGAATCGGCGACTACCGCGCCGTCTACACGATCGAGGACGGCCGGCTGATCCTCTGGGTACTGACGGTCGGACACCGCCGCGAGGTCTACCGCGGTCGGTAGCAGCAGCCGACGGCCCTCGAAGGACACCGCCCACGCCGCCCCCGGCCCCGGCCGACGCGGCGTGGGCGGTCGACCGCTGAACCGGTCCGTGGATCAGGGCGTCAGGACGGGCATTCCGCCAGTTTCGGCTTGTTCGGCGGACTCTTCCGGTTCAGCAGCGGGGCGAGGTGGTCGGCGTACAGCTGCTCCCAGACACCGTCGGTCATGATCTTCTTCAGCGCCGAACACACCTCCCTCTTCAGCCCCTTCTCGTCCGGCTTCATCGCGACGCCGTAGCCCTCCGCTCCCGGACCGCTGTCCAGCCGCTTCAGCTCTGCGGGCTTGTCCTTGACGAAGCCGGCGAGGATGACGTCGTCCGTGCTCACCGCGTAGACCGACGACGTCGGGTCCAACAGGTCGCGCACGCAACGGTCGTAGCCGTTCGGCAGCGACTCCGTCATGTTGTAGCCCGCCTTGGGCAGCCATGACTCGTACGTCGAGCTCCTGGCGGTACACACTTCGAACTGCTTGTTCCGCAGCATCCTGGAGTCGTCGATCGCCCCCGCCTTCGCCTTCCTGCGGACCATGAAACTCCGGCTGGCCACGTAGTACGGCCCGGCGAACGCGACGCTGTAGTCGGGCGCCTTCGCGTGCTTGCGCTCCTCCGTGATGCTGTAGGTGGCGATGACCAGATCCACATCGCCCTTCTGCAGTATCGTGCTCCGGTTCTCGCTGCTCACGGGCTCGAAGGTGACCCGGTCGCGGCTGTAGCCCATGTCGCGCGCGATGGCATAGGCCACGTCGATCTCGTACCCGCGGTACGTGCCGTTCCTGGTCTTCTCGCTCAGTCCGGGCTGATCGGCCTTGACGCCCACCTTCAGGACCGGGTGCGTCTTGATGTACGGGTCGGACCGGGAGCCGCCGCGCGGACGGCTGCCCGCCTCCGACGTGCCGTCCCCCTGCATCCGTTCCACGGCGAACCATCCGAGACCGGCCACCAACGCCGCGCACACCGCGACCGCCGAGAGCTTCTGCCATCCCGGGACGCCCTTCTTCGGCCGCCGGGGCGGCGCGGGCGATGCCTGAGGGGGTACGGGCACGGGCACGGGCTCGGGTGCGGGTGCGGGAGCAGGTACCGGGGCGGGCACCGGGACGGGTACCGGTACCGGCACGGGGTCGGGCTTCGCGGCGGAGTCGCGGAGGATCTTCCGGAGCATCTCCTCCGCGCTCCCGGCGCTCAGACGGCGGCGCGGATCCTTGTGCATCAGCCGGCCCACGACCTCGGCCAGGTCCCCGCCGTGTTCCATCGGCAGGGGGTCGGACTGGCAGGCGGCGACCAGGACCTCGTACTCGTTCGGCCGGTCGAAGGGGTGCCTGCCCTCGACCATCTCGTACAGTGTGACGCCCAGCGACCACAGGTCGGAGGCGGGTGTCGCGGTGTTCTCCTGCGCCGTCTGGGCGAGCAGCTCGGGCGCCAGGTACTTGAACGTGCCGATGAGCTCACCGGCCCTGGTGAGCGGGGCGGCACCGTCGAAGGTCGCGATCCCGAAGTCCGCCAGGATCGCGAAGTCCTCCTTGGCGAAAAGGATGTTGGCCGGCTTCACATCGCGGTGGACCACCCGTGCCTCGTGGACCGCCCGCAGCCCGCTCAGCACCTGGAGACCGATCGCGGCCGTCCGCCGCACCGGCAGCCGATGCCCGGCGCGCATCAGGTCCGCCAGCGAACGCGCGTCGAGCAGGTCCATCACGATCCAGACCTGGTTGCCTGACTCGACCCGGTCGTGCACCGCCACCACGTTGGGATGCTTGATCTTGGCGATGGCCGCGGCCTCCCGCCGGGCCCGCTGCATCATCTGCTCCTGCGTGGCCGCCCCGACGGCGTCCCGGCCGAGCAGCCCCTTCACCGCGACGTGCCGGTCCAGGCGGGTGTCCAGGGCCTCCCAGACCTCGCCCATGCCACCGCGCCCGAGGCTGTGCAGCAACTCGTAACGTCCGTCGATCACATGGTGCGGTGCGGGGGCCGCCGCCCGTTCCGGCGACCGGGACGGCTCCGACGCAGGCTCGGGCTCGGGCTCCGGCCAAGACTGCCCGTGGTCCGAATCGCGACCGGCCGTACCCTCGCTGTGCATGCGACCCCCTGTGGACTACATGGAGGCAACAGACTAGACGCTCGGTCATACCCCGAAGCGGCTCGCAGCACTTGTGATTCGGTCACTTCGAGAGCGCCTTCCGGACCGCCGCCGCCCCGTCGGCCGTGCTCATCACCCGTCCGTGAACCGCTCCCCGCACCGGCTGCAGAACACCGGCTCCGGATCCCGCGAGAGCCGGCCGCACCCCGGGCAGACCAGGTCCAGCATGCAGGGTGCCTCGCCCCCTTCGTAAGAGAGGGCGGAGGCGGCCGGGGCCGCGGACTTGATGGTGAGGCCGGGGCGGCGGCGGTGGACGGTCAGGTAGGTGAGACCGTCCGGGCCGGCCGCGAGGGCGCGGCGGGAGGTGCGGGGCAGCCAGGCGACGGTGGCCGGGGTCAACTCCAGCGAGACGTCCCCGGCGTCGATCCGGCCGTCGCCCGCGACGACGACCAGGAGGACGTCCAGTACGTCCTCCTGGTGCTCACCGACCTCGCCGCCGGGCGGAAGGCGTACCAGGTTGGCGTCCAATTCACGGCCCTGCTCGGCCAGTTGCCACAGGGCCCCGCGCCGGTCGGGGGTCGCTTCGCGGAGCAGCTCGTCGAGTACGGCAAGAACGCGCGGTACGGGGGTCACGGCAGCCAGGCTACGCCCGGCCGGGGGGCCGTGCCGGGCTGTCGTACGGGCATGGGAAGCTGTGCGTCCGCTGTATGCGCGCGCCGGCACTCGTACCCCCCACCGGTCACCTGTGACCTGTGCCGTCGCCTGCCCCAGCGGTTCACGGAACGAACATCGAAGACGATCCTTGGGGTACGACTTGAGATCGAAGCGCAGAATCACCGATCAGCCCTTCTCGAAGCGAAGAATCTGGGTCACGGCCGCCGTGGCGACCGCGGCCGTCGCCGGTGTCCTGGTCTTCGAGGGGGTGACGGGCAACTCCTCGGTGGACACCGACGCCAAGTCCGGCCCTCCGAAGGCCGATGTGCGCGCCACCTCGCTGAAGGTCGGCGACGACGGCACGTCCGCCGTCCTGGGCAAGCGGGACACCGCACCGTTCAGCATGCTGGGCATCACCTGGACCGACCCGGCGGCCAAGGTCACCGGAGCCGTGGAGGTCCGCACCAAGTCCGCGGCCAGCGGGAACTGGACGTCCTGGGTGCCGCTCGAAACCGACCTGGACGGGCGTACGGAGACCGGCCGGGCCGGCGTACGAGGGAGCACCGAGCCCCGCTGGGTGGGGCCCTCCAACGGTGTGGAGGTACGGATCAACGCGGGCGGCAAGGTCTCCGCCAAGTTGCCCGCGGGGCTGCGGCTGGACACCGTGGACCCGGGACGGGGCGGCTCGACCGCCGCGGAACCGGCCGCCTTCGCGGCCGACCTGCCCGCCGAGGACCCGTCGGCCACGCCTTCCACCGACCCGGTGGAGCCGGTCCCGTCGGACCCGGCCGCGCCGGGCGACGGCACGGAGCCGCCCGCCGAGCCCACGCCGTCCGAACCGGAGTCACCGGCCCCGTCCGAACCGGCCACCGAGGAGCCCACTCCCCCGGCGAGCCCGAGCCCCTCGGCGTCGCCGAGCTCCTCCCCGGCCGAGACCCTGCCGCCCGCGCCGCCGTCGACCGTGCCGAAGCCGCCGATCGTCTCGCGGACGGGCTGGGGCGCCGACGAGTCGATCAGCCCGGAGGCGCCGGAGTACCTGGACGGCGTCAAGGCCGTCTTCGTCCACCACACCGCGGGGAGCAACACCTACTCCTGCGCCGACTCCGCGGCGGTGGTGCGCAGTCTGCACGCGTACCACGTCCTGAGCGAGAAGTGGAAGGACATCGGCTACAACTTCCTGGTCGACAAGTGCGGGACGGTCTTCGAGGGCCGTAAGGGCGGTGTGGACCGGCCGGTGTTCGGTGCGCACACCTACGGCTTCAACCGGGAGTCGGCCGGTATCGCGGTCATCGGCACCTACACGGACGCGAACGCGCCCAGCGCGGTGACCACGGCGGTGGCCCGGGTCGCCGCGTGGAAGCTCGGCCAGTACAAGGGCGACCCGGCGGGCAGCACCATGCTCACCGCGGGCGCCACCGGCAGCAACTACTTCGGCACGAAGTACACCGCCGGTACGAAGTACTCCTTCAAGCAGATCTCCGGGCACCGCGACGGCTTCAACACCCAGTGCCCCGGCAACATGCTGTACGGGCAGCTGAAGTCGATCCGTGATCTCGCCGCGGGCCCCGTCACCGGGCTGGCCGTCAAGTCGGTGACCGGCGCCGGGCTCTCGGGCACGACGTACTACACCAGGTCCGCGATCACCGTGGGCTGGTCGGCGAGCACGCCGAGCGCGTTCATCTCCAAGTACGAGCTGCTGGTCGACGGCAAGTCCGTGGCCACCACCGCGGGCACCGCCACCTCCGCGCCGGCCACCCTCGCCGTCGGCACCCACCAGGTGCAGGTCCGCGCCACCCACCAGTCGGGCAAGGTCACCACGTCGGCGGCGGCCACCGTGGTCGCCGAGCAGACGGCGCCCACGTTCTCCACCAAGCCGAACCTGGCGCTGCGCACCGGCACGGTGAACACCACGGCCGTCCCGCTCACCCTGAAGTGGAAGGCCACCGACGCCGCTTCGCTCAAGGAGGTCCGGCTCACCGCACCGGTGGCCAAGACCTACGGCCCGACGACCACCAGCGCCTCGCACACCGCCAAGTCCGGGGTGTCGACCACCTGGTCCATGAAGGCGTACGACCGGGCGGGCAACACCGCCACCGCCTCGGTCGCCGGTACGCCGGTCATCGTGCAGGAGAGCTCGGCGACGAAGTCCGGTACGTGGACGACGCGGTCCTCGTCGAGCTACCTCGGCGGCAAGTCGTACTCCAGCTCGTCGAAGGGTGCCTCGCTGAGCTGGACGTTCACCGGCCGCTCGGTCGCCCTGGTGGCGTCCCGGGCGACCACCTCCGGCCAGGCGTACGTCTATGTGGACGGGGTGAAGGTGTCCACGGTGGATCTGAAGTCCAGCACCACCAAGTACCGCGACGCGCTGTGGACGAAGAGCTGGTCCTCCAGTGCCAAGCACACCGTCAAGATCGTCGTCGTCGCCACCTCGGGCCGGCCGACGGTCACCACCGACGGCATCGTGTACCTGAAGTAGCCCGCACCATGAGGCTGCCCCCGGCCCCTTTGCCGGGGGCAGTCCCGT
This sequence comes from Streptomyces sp. NPDC001933, assembly GCF_042890955.1. NCBI lineage: Bacteria > Bacillati > Actinomycetota > Actinomycetes > Kitasatosporales > Streptomycetaceae > Streptomyces > Streptomyces sp. NPDC001933. The sequence continues at coordinate 272,996 of NZ_JBIASS010000005.1, forward strand.
ACGGCCACCCTTGCTTCGAGCGGACTCGAAGGCGTTGGCTTGATCCCCATGGAGTACACACAGCTCGGACGCACCGGACTCAAGGTCAGCCGTCTCGTCCTCGGCACCATGAACTTCGGCCCGCAGACCAACGAGGTGGACAGCCACGCCATCATGGACGCGGCGCTGGACACGGGACTGAACTTCTTCGACACCGCGAACGTGTACGGCTGGGGCGAGAACAAGGGCCGCACCGAGGAGATCATCGGCACCTGGTTCGCCAAGGGCGGTGAGCGCCGCGACAAGGTGGTCCTGGCCACCAAGATGTACGGGAACATGGGCGCCGACGGCGAGGCCTGGCCCAACCACGACAAGCTCTCGGCCGTGAACATCCGGCGCTCCGTCGACGCCTCGCTGAAGCGGCTCCAGACGGACTACATCGACCTCTACCAGTTCCACCACGTCGACCGGAACACCCCCTTCGAGGAGATCTGGCAGGCGATCGACGTCCTGGTGCAGCAGGGCAAGATCCTGTACGCCGGTTCGTCGAACTTCGCCGGTTACAAGATCGCCCAGGCCAATGAACTGGCCGCCCGGCGGGGCTCGCTGGGCCTGGTCAGCGAGCAGTGCATCTACAACCTGATCGAGCGCCGTGCCGAGATGGAGGTCATTCCGGCCGCGCAGGAGTACGGCCTCGGCGTCATCCCGTGGTCCCCGCTGCACGGCGGGCTGCTGGGCGGCGTGCTGAAGAAGGAGCGCGAGGGCACGGCCGGACGCTCGGCCTCGGGCCGCAGCGCGGACGCGCTGAAGGACGCGGCGCAGCGCGCGAAGATCCAGGCGTACGAGGACCTGCTCGACAAGCACGGTCTGGAGCCGGGCGAGGTCGGCCTGGCCTGGCTGCTCACCCGGCCGGGGGTGACGGGGCCGATCGTCGGGCCGCGCAACCAGGAGCAGCTGGACTCGGCGCTGCGGGCGCTGGAGCTCGACCTCTCGGCGGAGCTGCTGGCGTCGCTGGACGAGATCTTCCCGGGTCCGGGGCCTTCGCCGGAGGCGTTCGCCTGGTGAGGGTTTCCCCGTGAGGCCCCTTTGACGGGCCGCCGCCGTCCCCGCCTCCGGCGGGGCGGGCGGCGGCCCGTTTCCGTACCCGGTTCAGGACGCGTCCAGTTCCTTCAGGGTCGCCGCCAGCCAGTCCAGCTCCGCCTCGCTGGTCGCGCGGGCGATCCTCAGCAGCCCGCGCCGGAACGGGTCGTCGAACGACTCGGCGCCCAGCGGCCGTTCCCCCTCGTAGAAGAAGCTGCTCGGCTCCTCCAGGAACGCGAGCCGGCGCCGCAGTACGTCCGCCTGCTCGGCCGGGGACGAGAGGTGGCGCAGAAAGGCGAGGACGGTGAACCAGCGGTTCTCGTCGCTGATGTCCACCTCGTCGGCCTCCCGCAGCCGGCGCCGCAGCTCCTCGCGTCCCGCACCGGTCAGGGTGAGGGTGTGCCGGGGGGCGGCCCTGCTGCCGGGCTCGGTGCGGCGCTCCAGCCATCCGGCGCGCTCCAGGCGCTTGATCGCCGGGTACAGCGTGCCGTCGGCGATGGGGCGGACGTGTCCGGTGAGGTGGGCGACCCGGCGCTTCAGCTCGTAGCCGTGCAGCGGTTGCTCGTACAGAAATCCAAGGATGGCCAGTTCCAGCATGTGCGTATCCTCTCCGACATATTTTATACATCGACATCTATGTATAGTCTCCTCGATGCTTAACGGCAGTGACGGCGATGGTGGTGGCGGTGGCAGTGGCCGCAGCGCCGACGAGGAGGAGGACGACATGCACAACGCCCGGGTGACCGACGACGGCGCGCGTATCAGGTGGGTGGAGCTCCCCGGCCGGTCCGGGAGTTCGCGGACCCGGGTCTACCTGCACGGACTCGGGGCCTCGTCCGGCCCGTACTTCACCGCGAGTGCCGTCCATCCGCTACTGGCGGACAGCCGCTCGCTGCTCATGGACCTGCTCGGCTTCGGGATCAGCGACCGCCCCACGGAGTTCGGCTACACGCTGGAGGAGCACGCCGACGCGGTGGCCGCGGCGCTGGAGGCGGCCGGGGCGCACGGCGCGGACGTGATCGCGCACAGCATGGGCGGGGCGGTGGCCATCGTGCTCGCGGCGCGCCATCCGCACCTGGTGGCCCGGCTGGTCCTGGTCGACGCCAATCTGGACCCGGTCGCCCCCGGCCCCGCCCGGCCGGGCAGCAGCGGCATCGTGGCTTACTCGGAGGAGGAGTTCCTGTCGTACGGCCGCTCCGAGGTGCGCGAGCGGGTGGGGCCGCACTGGTGGGCGACCATGCGCCTGGCGGGCCACGAGGCGCTGCACCGCAGCGCGGTGCACCTCGCCGCCGGGACGACGCCGACGATGCGGGAACTCCTGCTGGAGCTGAAGATCCCGCGCACGTTCCTGCGCCCGTCGGCCGACGGCCCGCTGCCGGGCGAGGAGAGGCTCGTCGGGCACGGGGTGCGGGTCGTGGCGGTCCCGGACTGCGGGCACAACATCATGCTGGACAACCCGCAGGCGTTCGCCGAGGAGACCGCGCGGGCCCTCGCGGCCTGAGGAGGGAACGCGCGGAGGGGATGCGCGAACGGGTCGGCCGGGTCACGCCCCGACGGCGGCCGCCACGGCGACGACGACGAACATCAGCACTAGCACGGCCGCCATGATGCGGTTTCTGGTCTTCGGATCCACCCTTCGAGCGTAACCGCCGCTCTCAGTGCCCCAGCGACCAGGATGCGACCACCTCGTACCTGGGCCGCTCGCCCGGCACCCCGGAGTCCGGCAGATTGCTCTGCACGAGGGCCATCTCACCGACCTCCCACCCGGTGCCCTCGAAGCTTCCGAGCGCCTCGACGCAGGGCCGCAGGTCGACGTCGGCGCGGCGGCTGCGGGCGAGGGTGAGGTGCGGGTGGTAGGCGCGGTGCCGGTCCATCGGGATGCCGGAGCGGCGGGCGGCGGCGTCCGCGCGCTCGGCGAGCAGCCGCAGCGTGTCGAGTGCGCCCGCGGCCCCCACCCACAGGGCCCGCCCGCCGAACCGGCCGGCGCCGTGGATGCGGAGCGGGAAGGGCTCGGTGCGGCGGGCGGCCCGTGCGAGGCGCTCCTCCAGCTCGGGCAGCAGCTCCTCGTCCACGGGCCCGAGGAACGCCAGCGTGAAGTGCCAGCCGGGCACCCCGGTCCAGCGAAGCCGCTCGGCCTCGGGCAACGCGTACAGCGGGGCGACGGCGCGGCGCAGTTCCTCGACGGCGGGGGCGGGCGGCAGCACGGCGACGAAGAGTCTGAGACGGCTCATGCGCCGAGTGTCGCACCGTACCGGCGTGTCCAGATCTCCGTACGTATCGTTGTACTACGCGGCTGCCCGCGCCCGCGCGGCAGCCGCGTAGGAGCGCCACGGTGACCGTCGTAGAGACCGACAGGATCGACATGGCCGACAGCAGCGACGAGCGCACTCTGGACATGATGTTCGAGTGGCTCGATCCCGCCCCCGAGGGATTCAAGGTCGAGATCGTCGAGGGGATCATCTACCTGTCGCCGCAACGGGACACCCACTGGGAGGTCATCTTCGACATCGTCGAACAACTCCGTGCCGGGTACCCGCGGAAGCGGTTGAAGTCCGACGTGCGTATCGACTTTCCGGGGCGCCTCAATGGCTTCGCCTCTGACGTCGTGGCCTTGTCCGAGGATGCCTCAAAGGACTCCAACGGCCGCTGGCGCCACCAGGACATCGAGTTCGTCGCCGAGGTGATCTCCAAGGACACCGCCGCCAACGACTACGGATCGAAGAAGGCCACCTACGCCACCGCCGGTGTGCCCGTGTACCTCATCGTCGACCCGTACACCGGTACGTGGCACCTCCACACGCTTCCGAAGGAGGACGAGTACCGCAGCGTGCTGAGCCTCGACTTCGGCACCCCGGTCGATCTCACCTCGACCGTCGTGGGCCTCACCCTGGAGACCGGCGACTTCCCCCGCGACTGACGCCCCGGACACACGGCGGCCCCGGCCGGTGCTCACCGGTCGGGGCCGTGCCACGGTCCTCGTCGGACGGCGTTCACGCCGCCGCGGCCAGCTCCTCCCGGGGGACGAACCGGACGTGCGGGCGGCCGGGGCGGAGGTCCACGCGGAGGCGCAGGCCGCCCACGCGGGCCAGCATGAAGCCGACGCCGAGTGCGGCCACCAGCGAGAACGCGCCGCCGACCGCCATGCCCGTACGGACCCCGTAGGCGTCGCTGATCCAGCCGACGATCGGGGCGCCCACCGGCGTACCGCCGGCGAAGACCATCATGTACAGGCTCATGACCCGGCCGCGCATGGCCGGGTCGGCGGCCATCTGGACGCTCGTGTTCGCGCTGATGTTGGTCGTCAGGCCGATCATGCCGATCGGGACCAGCAGGATCGCGAAGAGCCAGACGGACGGCGACAGGGACGCGATGATCTCCAGCAGACCGAACGCCGTTCCCGCGGCCACCAGCATCCGCAGCCGGGAGGAGCGGCGGCGTGCGGCGAGCAGGGCGCCGGCGAGGGAGCCGGCCGCCATGAGGATGTTGAAGAAGGAGTACATCCCGGCGCCGCCGTGGAAGATCTCGTCCGCGAAGGCCGTCAGCCAGATCGGGAAGTTGAACCCGAACGTGCCGACGAAGCCGACCAGGACGATCGGCCAGATCAGCTCGGGGCGGCCGGAGACGTAACGCAGGCCCTCCCGCAGCTGGCCCTTGGCGCGGGGCACGACGGTGGTCTTGTGCAGCTCGCTCGTACGCATCATCAGCAGGCCGATGAGCGGGGCGGCGAAGGACAGGCCGTTGAACATGAAGGCCCAGCCGCTGCCGACCGTGGTGATCAGGACACCGGCGACGGCCGGGCCGATGAGCCGGGCGGACTGGAAGTTCGCCGAGTTGAGGCTGACCGCGTTGCGCAGCTGGTCGGGTCCGACCATCTCGGACACGAAGGACTGGCGGGCCGGGTTGTCGACCACCGTCACCATGCCGAGCAGGAACGCGATGAGGTAGACGTGCCACACCTGGACGACACCGGAGAGCGTGAGCACCGCGAGGGCGATCCCGCAGAGGCCGAGCGCCGCCTGGCTGACGAGGAGCAGCTTCCGCTTCGGGAGGCGGTCCGCGATGACGCCGCCGTAGAGGCCGAACAGAAGCATGGGGAGGAACTGGAGGGCCGTGGTGATACCGACGGCGGCGGCGGACCCGGTGAGGCTCAGGACGAGCCAGTCCTGCGTGATGCGGGACATCCAGGTACCGGTGTTGGAGATCACGGCGCCCGTGGCGAACAGGCGGTAGTTACGGATCTTCAGCGACGAGAAGGTCCCGCCGGGCTTGCTCTCGTGGGTGGAAGTCGGTGCGGGGGCGGAGTCTGCTCCGGATCCCGTACTCAAAAGGGTTCGCCTCCTCGGGCGTATACGTTTCGCTGGCTGACGGGGTGCGACGGTGCGGGCGGTGCGCCGGCTGTGGTCCGGCGCGGCCCGTGCCGCTACAGGTGGGCGAGCTTCTCCAGCACGGGTGCCGCCTTGCGCAGCGTCTCCCACTCGTCCTCGTCCAGGCCCTCGGCGAGAGCGGTCAGCCAGGCGTTCCGCTTGGAGCGGCTCTCTTCGAGCATGGCCTCGGCCTGCTCGGTCTGGCTGACCACCTTCTGGCGACGGTCATCGGGGTGCGGTTCCAGTCTGACCAGCCCCTTCGCTTCCAGCAGCGCGACGATGCGGGTCATCGACGGAGGCTGCACATGCTCCTTGCGGGCCAGCTCGCCCGGGGTGGCCGAGCCGCACCTGGCGAGCGTGCCGAGCACCGACATCTCGGTGGGGCTCAGCGACTCGTCGACGCGCTGGTGCTTGAGGCGCCGGCTGAGCAGCATCACGGCGGAGCGAAGGGAGCTCACGGCGGCCGCACTGTCGCCGTCGTGGATCAGGTCAGGCATGTTTATTAGCGTAACTCATTAGTCGCCCTAAAGACCATTCGTGTTACACGGGCAGGTGGCGCTTTTCGCCCAATCGATCACCCGAACGAGTGAGTCAGCTCCGGAAAGTAACGCGAAACGACCCGGTGGGCCGTAACCCTGCTTGCCATGGGATCGACTGTGCTCAGCCTGCGGATAGACGGTGAGCTGCTCGACCGGCTCCGGCAGCATGCCGCCAAACGCGGAATGAGCGTCCAGGACTATGTGGTCCGGACGCTCATTCGCGATGATTTCGACGAGCGCTTCAAGGCGGCCGTCGACGAGACGGAGAGGTTCTACGGCCCGGAGGGGACCGCGGGGATCAGGGCCGAAGAGGTCACGTGAGGCCGAGGGCCGGCATCGCGTAGTAGAAGACGAAGACGGCGGAGACCACGTACATGGGCACCGGCACCTCGCGCCAGCGCCCGGCGGCCACCCGCAGCACGGAGAAGGCGATGAAGCCGATGCCGATGCCGTTGGTGATCGAGTACGTGAACGGCATCATCACCATGGCCAGGAAGGCCGGGATGGCGAGCGTGTAGTCGCTCCAGTCGATGTCCCGCACCGAGCCCGAGATGATCAGGAAGCCCACCGCCAGCAGCGCGGGGGTGGCCGCCTGCGAGGGGACCATGGTCGCCAGCGGCGTCAGGAACAGCGCCACCGTGAACAGCAGACCCGTCACGACGCTCGCGAAGCCGGTGCGGGCACCCTCGCCGACACCCGCCGTGGACTCCACGAAGCAGGTGCCCGCCGATGCGGAGCTCGCACCGCCCGCGGCGACCGCGATGCCGTCCACGAACAGCACCTTGTTGATGCCGGGGAAGTTGCCGTCCTTGTCCGTCAGCTTCGCCTCGTCGCCGACACCGAGGATGGTGCCCATCGCGTCGAAGAAGCAGGACAGCAGCACGGTGAAGACGAACAGGATGCCGGTCAGGACGCCGACCTTCTCGAAGCCTCCGAACAGACTGACCTGGCCCAGCAGCCCGAAGTCCGGGGTCGCGACCGGGTTGCCCGGCCACTTCGGGACGGTCAGCCCCCAGGCGCCGTCCGGCAGGTCCGCGACCGCGTTGACGATCAGCGCGAGGACCGTCATCGCCACGATGGAGATCAGGATCGCGCCCGACACCTTGCGGACGATCAGCGCCAGGGTGAGCAGCGCACCGATGACGAAGATGAGGACGGGCCAGCCGTTGAGGTGGCCGTCGCTGCCGAGCTGGAGCGGGACGCTGGTGTCCGCCTTGTCCGGGATGCGGGAGACGAAGCCCGAGTCGACCAGGCCGATCAGCAGGATGAAGAGGCCGATACCGATCGCGATGCCCTTGCGGAGCGACATCGGCACGGCGCGCATCACGCGTTCCCGCAGGCCCGTCGCGACCATCAGCATCACCACGATGCCCGCGAGGACGACCATGCCCATCGCGTCGGGCCAGGTCATCCGGGGGGCGAGCTGGAGCGCGACGACGGTGTTGACGCCGAGACCGGCGGCCAGCGCGATCGGTACGTTGCCGATGACACCCATGAGGAGCGTGGAGAACGCCGCCGTGATGACGGTCGCCGTGACCAGCTGGCCATGGTTGAGGTAGTGCTCATTGATGTCGTGCGCGCTGCCGAGGATGATCGGGTTCAGCACGATGATGTACGCCATCGCGAAGAACGTGGCGAATCCGCCACGGATTTCGCGTGCGACCGACGACCCCCGCTCGGAGATCTTGAAGAAACGATCCAGGCGGCCCTGCGGCTGGGAAGCCGGGGGCTGCTCGGCGTCGACCGGAGCGGTGGCCGAGGGGGACATGTATGACCTCAGTCGTACGTAGAGGGGGGAAGGAAAGTGGTCAGCTTTGGACTTTTACACGAATAATTCGAGTCAGCCTTAAGCAGATTCAGTATGAATACATAAGACGAAGATCGCTATCTCCGCGCGTAGACCCTTGGGCCGCCTGGGCGGCGCAGACTTCGGGACGGCCGTCCTCACGGGGCCGCACAAGGGCCCCATACACTGAGGTCATGGCGAAGTGGACACCGAAGCACGAGGCACCCGAGCCCCTGGAGGGGCCCGTCGTCGCCACCATCACCGGCGGCACGATCCTCTGGTTCGTCCTCTTCCTGGTCCAGCTCCCGTTCTACAACTGGTTCGACGACCACGGCCACCTGTGGTGGGTGTGGACCTGTCTCGCCGGTGCGGGGCTCGGCCTGATCGGCATCTGGTACGTACGGGGGCGTGACGCCGCGATCAAGCGGGCGGCCGCCGCTGTTGCCGCCGCCGAGGCTCCGGGCGACACCGCGAAGGGCGCCACCACCTGAGGGCCGGGCAGCCCCGTCAACCCTGGACAGCCCTGGACAGCCCTGGACAGCCCTGGACAGCCCTTAGGGACCGTCACCGGCCGAGTAGCACCACAGGACCACTGTCCCTCCTCCCCCGGTCTGATCTTCCGACCACCCAGTGGGTGAACCGGACCATCCACCCGTACCGTCGGAACCATGACGCAGCGGGCATCCCATTCCTTCGGCGAAGAGACCGGCGAAGAGACCGGCGAGCAGATCCCCGGGACGACCGGCACCCCCGGCCGTCCGGGTCCGGCCATGATCGACGCCGGGGCCGAGCTCGACCCGGTCCACCCGGTGAAGCTGCCCGCCCCGGCCGTGGATCCACGCGGACTGACGGCCGCCGAGGTGGCCGAGCGGATCGCCCGCGGTGAGGTCAACGACGTACCCGTCCGCTCGTCCCGCTCCGTGCGCGAGATCGTCCAGGCCAACGTCTTCACCCGGTTCAACCTGATCATCGGCGTGCTCTGGGTGATCATGCTGTTCGTCGCGCCGATCCAGGACAGCCTCTTCGGCTTCGTGATCATCGCCAACACCGGCATCGGCATCGTCCAGGAATGGCGGGCCAAGAAGACCCTGGACAGCCTCGCGGTCATCGGCGAGGCGAAACCCATGGTCCGGCGCGACGGGGTCGCGGCCGAGATCTCCACCTCCGAGATCGTCCTCGGCGACCTCATCGAGCTAGGCCCCGGCGACAAGGCGGTCGTGGACGGCACGGTCGCCGAGGCCGACAGTCTGGAGATCGACGAGTCGCTGCTCACCGGCGAGGCCGACCCGGTACTGAAACAGCCCGGCGACCCCGTGATGTCCGGCAGCTTCGTGGTCGCCGGCGGCGGCGCCTTCACCGCCACCAAGGTCGGCCGCGAGGCCTACGCCGCCCAGCTCGCCGAGGAGGCGTCCCGCTTCACCCTCGTCCACTCCGAGCTGCGCACCGGCATCTCCACGATCCTCAAGTACGTCACCTGGATGATGGTGCCGACCGCGATCGGCCTCGTCATCAGCCAGCTCGTCGTCAACGACAACAACCTCAAGGGATCGATCGCCCGGACCGTCGGCGGGATCGTCCCGATGATCCCCGAGGGCCTGGTGCTGCTCACCTCGGTCGCGTTCGCGATCGGCGTCGTACGGCTCGGCCGCAAGCAGTGCCTGGTGCAGGAGCTCCCCGCCATCGAGGGGCTCGCCCGGGTCGACGTCGTCTGCCTGGACAAGACCGGCACCCTCACCGAGGGCGGCATGGACGTCACCGAGGTGCGGACGCTGGACGGTGCGGACGACACGTACGTACGGAGCGTGCTGGGCGCCCTCGGCTCGTCCGACCCGCGCCCCAACGCCAGCCTCCAGGCCATCGTGGACGCCTACCCGGACGGCGAGAAGTGGCTGTGCACGCAGACGCTGCCGTTCTCCTCGGCCCGCAAGTACAGCGGCGCCGCGTTCGACGAGGGCGGCGGCCGGGAGTCGTCCTGGCTGCTCGGCGCCCCCGATGTGCTGCTGCCCGAGCACGACCCGGCGCTCACCGAGATCGAGCAGCTCAACGAGAAGGGCCTGCGGGTGCTGCTGCTGGCCCGCGCCGAGGGCGAGCTCGACGGGCCGGACATCGCCGTCGGGGCCGTACCGAGCGCGCTGGTCGTGCTGGAGCAGCGGCTGCGGCCGGACGCCGCGGAGACCCTGTCCTACTTCGCCGACCAGCGGGTCGCCACGAAGGTCATCTCCGGCGACAACGCGGTCTCGGTCGGCGCGGTCGCCGGAAAGCTGGGCCTGCCGGGCGCCGAGCACACCCTGGACGCCCGCAAGCTGCCCACCGACCCGGACGACATGGCCACGGCCATGGAGGAGAACGCGGTCTTCGGCCGGGTCACCCCGCAGCAGAAGCGGGACATGGTCGCCGCCCTCCAGTCCCGCGGCCACACGGTCGCCATGACCGGCGACGGCGTCAACGACGTACTGGCGCTGAAGGACGCCGACATCGGCGTCTCCATGGGATCGGGTTCCGAGGCGACCCGGGCCGTCGCCCAGATCGTGCTGCTGAACAACAGCTTCGCGACGCTGCCGTCCGTGGTCGCCGAGGGCCGCCGGGTGATCGGCAACATCACCCGGGTCGCCACCCTGTTCCTGACCAAGACCGTCTACTCGGTGCTGCTGGCGGTCCTGGTGGTCTGCACACAGGTCGACTACCCGTTCCTGCCGCGCCACCTGACCCTGCTGTCGACGCTGACGATCGGCGTCCCGGCCTTCTTCCTGGCCCTCGCCCCCAACAAGGAACGGGCCCATCCGCACTTCGTGCGCCGGGTCATGCGGTACGCGATCCCGTCGGGCGTCATCGCCGCCGCGGCCACCTTCACGACGTATCTGATCGCCCGGGACCACTACTCGGGTCCGGGCGCCCTCGACGCCGAGACCAGCGCGGCCACGCTCACGCTGTTCCTGGTCTCGATGTGGGTGCTGGCGATCATCGCCCGCCCGTACACCTGGTGGCGGATCGCCCTGGTGGCGGCGATGGGGCTGGCGTTCCTGATCGTGCTGGTGGTGCCGTGGCTCCAGGAGTTCTTCGCGCTGAAACTGGTCGGGACGACGATGCCGTGGGCGGCGGTGGGCATCGCGGTGGTGGCGTCGGCCGGCCTGGAGTACGCCTGGCGGCTGGTCAACCGACGCTTCCCGGTGTAGCGCGGTCCCGGCCGTTACTTCACGTCGACGAAGTCGCCGGCGGTGGTGACGGCCGGGGTGGTGGACGTCCCCGCGAAGCTGTAGCGCCAGTAGCCGTCGACCGAGGCCTTGACCGTGGTCTTCAGGTTCCCGGTGCTGTTGGTCTTGATCGTCTTGACCGTGCTGTACGTGGAGCTGGTCTTCTTGCGGAACTGGAGCTTCACGGACTGCGTCGCGTAACCGTGGTACGCGTGGTCCTCCCAGTTCGCCCGCGACAGCTTCCCGGTGACCGTGATGGTCTTGCCCTTCTTCACCGGCTCGGGCGAGGCGTTGACCGTCAGCTGCGACAGCCGCTGGATCTTCGCGGTGGCGGCGTAGTCCGAGTAGTAGCTGGAGCCGTCCTTGGCCTCCGCACCCGCGAGCACGTGCCAGGAGCCCGCCAGCGCGTTCTTGTACAGGTCGACCCTGGGGTCGATGGTGATGGTGAGGGAGCAGGTGCTGGTGGTCGCGCTCGCGGCCTTGCAGGTCGCGTCGTCCTCGTTGGGCAGCAGCGCGCCGTCCATGCCCTCGTCCTGGTCCTTGCCGTGCCACAGGAGCAGCCAGCCGGTCTCGATGCCGGAGGCGTGCGAGGCGGTCACCGAGACGGTGACGGTCTTCTTGGCGGTGGTGCCCAGGACGACGTCCTTGCCACCGTTGACGGTGATCTTGGATATGACGGGATCGGCCGTTGCCGCGTGCGCCGCCGGAACGGCGAGGGCGGACAGGACCAGCGCGCCGGAGGCTGCGGCGACAGTGGCACGAATGCGCATGGATTTCTCCGTGGAGAAAGGCCTTGGGGGGCCGGATGAGGATGCACAGGGCGGATGCGTGAGCAGCGGGACCCCTCGTGGAGGGATCCCGCTGCTCACGGTGGCCACGGGTGGCCTTGATGTGTCCGGGTGGGGCTACTTCACGTCGACGAAGTCACCGGCGGTGGTGACGGTCGGGGTGGTGGACGTACCCGCGAAGCTGTAGCGCCAGTAGCCGTCGACCGAGGCCTTGACCGTGGTCTTCAGGTTGCCGGTGCTGCTCGACTTGATCGTCTTGATGGTGGTGTACGTGGAGCTGGTCTTCTTGCGGAACTGGAGCTTCACGGACTGCGTCGCGTAACCGTGGTACGCGTGGTCCTCCCAGTTCGCCCGCGACAGCTTCCCGGTGACCGTGATGGTCCCGCCCTTCTTGACCGGCTCCGGAGCGGCGTTGACCGTCAGCTTCGACAGCCGCTGCACCCGGGCGGTGCTGTAGAAGTCGGTGTAGGCGATGTCGGTCTGGTTACCGGCGAGCGCGCCCGCGGAGACGTGCCAGGTGCCGGCCAGGGCGTTCTTGTACAGGTCGTAGCGCGGGTCGATCGTGAACGTCAGCTTGCAGGTCGAGGTCGTCGCGTTGACCTTGGTGCACGTCGACACGTCCTCGTTCGGCAGGATCGCGCCGTCGATGGTGTCCGGCGAGTCCGGGTTGGTGCCGTGCCACAGGTCGGCGTAGGCGTCGACGACACCGGAGGCGTGCGAGGCGGTGACGGAGATGGAGATCGTCTTCTTGGCGGTGGTGCCCAGGACGACGTCCTTGCCGCCGTTGACGACGACCTTGGAGATGACGGGTTCCGAGGCGTCGGCGGCGGTGGCCGCGGCGGCCTTCGAGGCACCCCGCGCGGCGGCGGTGCCGAAGACCTCGGCGCCCGACGTCGGCTTGTTCAGGTTCGGAACGGAGTGGTCCCCCGCGAGGGCGGCCGGGACAGCCAGAGCAGACAGGGCCAAGGCGCCGGAGACGGCGGCCACGGTGGCACGAATTCGCATGTGTTTCCCCAGTGGAGAAAGGCCCCGCGGGCACGTGACGCGCCACGGGCGGGGCTGGTTCGGACTGTGAGTCTGCTGACTCGAGAAACCAGACCCGCAACGCGTGTGAAGGGTTGTACCCCGAGATGAACTTCTTGCGAAGATCCCTCGGAGGGTGCGGCCGGACGCCCGCGGCCGTCCATCAGTCAGCCGGTCAGTCGAACCAGCGGTCCCGGGCGAGCTCCTCCGTACGGGACGGGTCCTCCAGCAGCGCCGCGACCTCGAAGCGGCGCGGCCACTGCCCCGCCGCCCAGGCCAGGCCCGCCGCGACGCCCTCCAGCGTGGCGGCGTGCACCATGCCCTCGGGGGTGCGGCGCCAGTCCAGTTCCACGCCGCCCGCGCGCAGTTCGCCGTGCTCGACGTACACGTCCGGGGTCCCGGCGCCGAGCAGCACCCGTACCGCGTCCGGCACTTGATGCTCCTCGCCCTCCGTCGACACCTCCGCCTCGACGCTCTCGCCGAGCCGGCGCACCTGGAACAGCTCGGCCAGGTCCGCCGCGCGCGTCGGGGCGACCGGGAGCAGCGGGAGCCCCTCGGTGAGCGGAAGCAGATCGGGGGCGTCCGCGATCACGGCGTCCGCCGCGTCGACGACCCGTACCTCGCCGTCGACCACGGCCCGCAGCTCGTCCGGCAGCGTGACCTGCTCCGGGTCGAGATCGGCGAGGGCCGTGTACAGCGAGTGCAGTTGTACGGGGCCGACCGGGCGGCCCTCGTCCGCGAGCCGGCCGAGGAGTTCGGCGGCGCCGCCCGGCTCGTCGAGCAGGGCGGCGACGGAGGTCCGTACGCCGAGCGCGCGCAGCACCTGCGCGTCGTCGAACCCGGTCGCGTCGGCGGAGTCGTACAGCCCGGCCAGCCGGGGGTCGCCGCCCGCGGCCCGCAGCCCGGCGGGGCGGCGGCCGTCGAGCACCGGATGGTCGCGCAGCCACCAGGCGGTGTACGGGCGTACCGACTGGGTGGTGCCGTCCGGCAGCAGCACCCGCACCGGCTGGGTCAGCGCGTCGCGCAGCGGTGGCTGGGCGAGCATGGCGAGCGCCTGCGGCCAGGCGTCGTCGTCGACCAGGTCCAGATCGCGGACGGCGACGATCTCGGTGGCGACCGGCGGTACGGGGGTGTCGGGCAGCTGGTCGAGGATGTCCTCGCACCACACGTCCACGGCGTCCAGCAGACCGGCGTCGTCGGGCTCGGCGAAGTCGCCCTCGCGCGGCTCCAGTTCGTCCGGGTCCAGTACGACATCGGTGGTCCGTACGAGGGCGAAGGTGGCGAGCACGCCGCAGGCGGTGAGCGGCTGCTCGCCCCAGCGGTCGGCCAGCTCCTGGTCGCAGAGGGCGAGTTCGCCCTCCCGCATGACGGCCGCGAACGGGCTGGCGGGCAGCACGAGTTCCCCGGCGGGGGCCGGTTCGCCGTCCTCGTCGGGGAGGGCGAGCGCGCCGAGCCAGGGTTCGTCGCCGGGTGCCAGTTCGGCATCCCGCACGAGAGTGAGGACGGTCTCGGCGAGCTCGTCGGCGTCCAGCGCGTCCTCGTCCCAGATCTCGCCCGCGTCCAGCGATCCGGCGACGGCGGCCCGCACCTGCGGGGTCGTGAGCACGGCGCGCGGGGTGGCGGGCAGGGCGCCCAGCTTCTCCAGCAGCGGGTGGGCGGCGTCCGGGTGGGCGACCTTCAGCCCGAGCCGGGCGAGGCGTTCCAGCACCGGCCCGGCAGTCGCGCCGGGGAGCGGGAGGAGGACCTGGCGGGGGCCGATGGTGGTGCGGGGCACGGCCGGGGCCCCGGTCGCGGAGTCCGTGGTCTCCGGTGCTCCGGCCAGCGGTACGGGGAGGCCGGAGAGGCGGTCCGGGTCGATGCCGGACAGGCTGTCGTACAGCCGCCGCCACCAGCCGGGGTCGCGCTCCAGACCGGCGAGGCGGTCGATCGCCTCGGTCAGCGGGACCCGGGCGACCTGGAGCGTACGCAGCTCGCTGCGGCGTTCCAGCCCGGCGGGCAGCAGACACGGCAGGACCTCGGCGAGCACCCGTACCGTCTCGGCGCCGACGCCTTCCAGTACCTCGGCCTCGATGGGCCGCAGCGCCGTGGTGGCCGCCTGGGGGACGCCCTCCGCCTGCACGTCCCAGGTGTCCCACCGGTCCGCCTCGGCGGTGGTGTCGCGCGGGGCGGCGGGCGCCAGGAACGCGACGCGCGGCAGCCGCTCCAGGATCGCGCCGCGCAGCGCCCCGTCCAGTTCGCCCTTGCCGAGCGGTCCCGGTACGAGGTCGATGGTGTCGACGGACACCGGCTGCCAGCCGGCGAGCAGTTCGGCGTACGCGTCGGCGGCGCGCTGCACCAGGAAGTCGGTGAGCGGTCCCGGCGCGAAGTGGCGGCGGGCGGTGTCGAGCGGCAGCGAGGCGATGAGCAGCGCGGGGATGCCGAGGGGTTCGTCGGTGGGGGTCGGGGCGTGGACGACGGGGAGGGTGCGGGGGCGGACCGGGGCGCCCTCCGTGTCGACCGGGACCGCCCAGGTGACCGACCAGTGCGGGCGCAGCCGTTCCTCGCGGGGGCGGTCGGCGAGCAGGGCGGGCTCGACGGGGCCGTGGTGGGTGACGGTGCGCCAGCGGTTCGTGCCGTGCGCGGAGTCCTCGACGTGGGTGTACGGGCCGTGCTGCGAGCGGCGCAGCGTCCGTACGGTGTCCGGGGTCTCGATCACGATCTCGTCGAGGCCGCGCAGGGTGAGCAGCAGGGCGTCGTCGACCGCGTCGAGCAGCCGGACCACGAGGTCCTCGGCGCCGCCGTCGCGCAGCGGGAGGACCACGACGGTGTCGTACCCCTCGGGTGCGGTGCCCTCGGCGGGCAGCGGGAGGCGGAGCAGCGGTACGTGGCCGTCGCGGCGGCGCAGTTCGTCGCCGAGGCCGGGGCTGGCGACGGCCGCCCGCGCGGCGAGGTCGCGGGCCTCGGCGAGGGACCAGCGCACACCGCCGTGCCGGCCGACGACGGCGGGTTCGTCGCTCACCGCGAGCACGGCGGCGAACCCGACGCCGAACCTGCCGACGGCGCCTTCGTGCCCTTCGCGCTTGGCGGAGGCGCGCAGCGTGGAGAGCGACTCCACGCCGGTGGCGTCGAGCGGTGCGCCGGTGTTGGCGGCGGCGAGGAGCGCGGGTGTGTCCGGGGTCGCCGGGTGCAGGGTGAGGCGGAGCCGGCCGGGGACCTGCGCGCGGGCGGCGGCGTCGGCGGCGTTCTGGGCCAGCTCGACGACTAGGCGGTCGCGGTAGCCGCCGAGCGCGAGGTCCTCCTCGGCGTTGGCGTCCTCGCGGAACCTGGCGGGGCCGGCGCCCCAGGCGTCGAGCACACCGCGCCGGAGCCGTGCGGTCCCGAACGGATCGGCCCCCTCGGTCGCATTCATGCTCACGCTCTGACTCCGCTCTTTCCGGTTACGCACGGCCCATGCCGCCAAGTGTGCGCCCGAAGGTACCGGGTCCTCGCACCGGACGGGCGCCGCCGAACGGCGCTTCGGCCGGTTCGGGCCCATGGCCGAGGTGACCGGGCGGTGAGCATCACCGGACGGGACGGGTCTGCCCGGCCGAGCGGCAAAATCGAGCCCGTCCGGCGCTTGAGGACGGACCCGGCCCGCCGGAGCACCCGCGCCCCGCAGGAGGCCAGCCCGCCCCGGCCACCGCCTAGGAGTGGCCGAGGTCCTCCGTCGGCTCATCCGCCTCCGCCGGGACGGAGCCGGAGTCCCGGGCCGGCCGCAACGGGTACTCGTCCACCTGCATCGTGTCCAGCGCGTGCGGCGCCGGCTTCGGCGGCTTCGGCATCACCGCCGCCTCCGAGTGCCCACCGCACCCGTACGACAGCGACACGACCCGCCCGTCCGCCGGGCCGAACTCGTTCGCGCACACCCCGAACGCCTGCTTGAGCGAGCCCGCCAGGGGCACCAGGAACGCACAGGTGACACACGAGGCCGGGGCCGCCTGCGCCATCGGCGTCTTCGCGCCGAACGCCTCGTCCCACCGGTCGGCCGCCGCGTGCAGCCCGTACCGGGACAGCACCCGCGCCCGCCGCATGCCGAGCTCGTCCGCGACCGCCGCGATCGAGCCCCGGCTCGTCGTCGCGGGGCGGGTCGTCAGCTCCGCGTCCTCCGCGTCGACGAGGTCGGCCATCTCCTGCGACATCTCGGAGACCGCGGAGTTCGGCGGCGGCTCGTCCTCACCGGTGTAGCCGGGCTCCAGGCGGATGTCGTCCGCCTCGGTGGGCAGCAGATCGCCCGGCCCCATGTCGCCGGGGCGCAGCCGCTCGCTCCACGGCACCCACTCCGGGGCGAGGAGCGCGTCGCTGCCGGGCAGCAGCACCGTTTCGTCGAGGGTGACGTTCTTCGCGCGGGAGGCTCGGGCGACCGTCACCGCCCAGCGCCAGCCCCGGTAGCCGGGCTCCTTGCACTCGAAGAAGTGCGTGACGACCCGGTCCCCCTCGGAGACCACGGCCACATGCTCACCGACGGCCCCCGGCGCGGCTGCCTCCTCGGCCGCCGCGCGGGCCAGGTCTACCGCCTCGGCGCACAGACGGTCGGGAACAGGGGTACGGGCCGTACGGCTTCGCGTCGTCGCAGCACTCACAGGTCTCGCTTCTCTCCTACGCCAGTCTCACGAGCGCGCCAGCACATCCATCGGTTTCGGCCATGACGGGTGAGGGCGGAGCGGACCTGAGGGCCGCGTCGACGTCCACACCCGTTACTGCCTGCCTCGGGCACACCTTCTGCAACCCATTCTGCGGGATCGCCGAGAGGCGCGCGGCCGAGAACAACCGCCGGTGGCGCGCTACGCACGCTACCCTCTCCGCCGCCCCCCGCCCACCTGCCCGTCCCAAACAGCACCGGATCCCGTGCCGAACATCGCCGTATCCCGCGCTGTGACGTCGTCGTATCCGATGCCGGACATCGCCGTATCCGGTGCCGTGCAGCCTGCGCGGACCACCCTGGGGAACCCCGTCCGGGCGGCGCGGATCACTGGCCCGACGGGGCAGAGTGCGCCCCCGCCCGCCCCGTCGCCGGTTCGCCGCCACCGTGGCTGGGGCACTATGACGAAGTGACTTCCGCCAGGTCGCACAAAGACTCCGGCCCGCTCCGCAGAGCGGGCCGGGCGGTCGGTCATGCCCTCCACAAACCGTTCACCGGAACCGCCAAAGGCATCCGGAAGGCGACGCACGCCCATGGCGCCGGGGAGTCCGGGCTCGGCAAACTGATCGAGCTGCACGCCGTGAACGGCGCGGGCGACGTGATGATCACGGTCGCGCTCGCCTCGACGGTGTTCTTCTCCGTGCCGACGGACGAGGCCCGCGGCCGTGTCGCCCTCTACCTCGCCGTCACCATGGCGCCCTTCACGCTCCTTGCCCCCGTGATCGGCCCGCTCCTGGACCGGCTGCCGCACGGCCGCCGCGCCGCGATGGCCGGCGCGATGCTGGCCCGCGCGGTGCTGGCGATCACCATGTCGGGCGCGGTCGCCACCGGCGGCCTGGAGCTGTATCCGGCCGCGCTGGGTGTCCTGGTCTGCTCGAAGGCGTACGGGGTGGTGCGCAGCGCCGTCGTACCGCGTCTGCTGCCGCCCCGTTTCTCCCTGGTGAAGGCGAACTCCCGGGTCACCCTGGCCGGGCTCCTGGCGACCGGGGTGGCGGCCCCGGTCGGGGTGGGGCTCCAGACCGTCGGGCCCGGCTGGCCGCTGTACGGCGCGTGCGTGATCTTCCTCGGCGGGACCGTGCTGGCCTTCACGCTGCCGCCGAAGGTCGACTCCGCGAAGGGCGAGCGGAAGGCCCAGCTGGTGCCGCCGCACGGCGTGGCGGTCTCCCGGAGCGACTCGGGGCGCGGCGCGGGCGGGCGGGCGCGGCGCCGGGACCGGGACCGGAACGGTGAGAAGCGGCCCGGTCTGCGGTCCGTGGGCCCGTCCGTGCTGAACGGGCTCCAGGCCAACTGCGCGCACCGCGCGCTCTCCGGTTTCCTGATCTTCTTCCTGGCGTTCCTGCTGCGCGAGCACCCGCTCGCCGGGCAGAGCGCCGCCGTCTCGCTCGGCATCGCCGGCGTCGCGGCCGGCGTGGGCAACGCGTCCGGTACGGCGGTCGGCTCCTGGCTGCGGGCCCGCGCCCCCGAGGCGATCGTCGTCTCGGTGCTGGCCCTGGCACTGGGGGTCGCGGTGCTCGCCGCGCTCCTCTTCGGCACGGTCATGGTCGCCGCGCTCAGCGCCACCGCGGGCTTCACACTGGCCCTGTCGAAGCTCTCGCTGGACGCGATGATCCAGCGCGACGTGCCCGAGGAGGTGCGCAGCTCCGCGTTCGCCCGGTCCGAGACCGTGCTCCAGATGGCCTGGGTGATCGGCGGCGGCATCGGCATCGCCCTCCCCCTCAACGGCGTACTGGGCATGTCGGTCGCCGCGGGCATCCTCGCCCTCGGCGCCGCAACGTCCGTACGGGGTCTGCTGGGCGAGGCGCGCCGCGCCTCGCCGCACCCCCGCGTGGCATGAACCGGAGCGACCGATAGCCTTCGGCCCATGACCGTTGCGTTCTTCTCCGGTAAGGGCCGCCGAATCGGCGTCGCTCTTGGTGCCGTGTCCGCGGGACTCCTTGTCCTCTCCGCCTGCGACAAGCCGACGCCGCTCGCGACCGTAACGGTCGGCGGCAACTCGGTGAGCGCCGAGGCGTCCTGCTACAACGACGGCGAGGCGCTCAAGCCGTCCGAGTACCAGAGCTGCCTGAACAAGAAGGCGGAGAAGTCCGTCGACGTCGCGATGGACGACAAGGTCCGCTTCGGCGTCGACCCCGAGGTCGCGGAGAACGGCTGGACCCTGTTCATCAACGGTCAGCAGGCCGAGCAGGAGCCGTACAAGAAGACCTACCGGTCCATCCCGGGCAGCGCCTTCTTCTCCAGCCAGACCGGCGAGACCTCGAACAAGACGCAGATCAGCATCGTGGAGACGAAGGGCAAGAAGCTCGTCGGCATCTGGCACTTCGAGCTGAAGAAGACCTCCTGATCCCCTCCTGCCCCCGGAGGCTCTCCCCGTGCGTGCGCTCGTCGTGACCGCTGTCCCAGCAGAACGGGACGCGGTCACGCGCGCGTTCGGGGACGTTTCCGGGGCGTCGGTCTTCTGCGTTCCGGGCGCGGAGATCCACCGCGCGGGCCCCTTCGACGTCCTGGCGGGCGGTGCGGGGCCGGCCGCCGCGGCGGCCTCGGCCGCCTTCGGTCTGGCCTCGGACCGCTACGGCCTGGTGATCTCGGCCGGCATCGGCGGCGGGTTCGCCGGCGTCGCACCGGTCGGCTCCCTGGTGGTGGCCGACCGCATCGGCGCGGCGGATCTGGGCGCCGAGACCGCGACGGGCTTCGTGCCGGTCACCGAGCTCGGCTTCGGCCGCGCCTGGCATTTCCCGCCCCGGTCGCTGGTACGGGAGGTGGCCGCCGCCACCGGCGCGGTCACCGGCGCCGTCCTCACCGTCTCCACCGTGACCGGCTCCGCCGACCGCGCCGCAGCCCTGCTCGCCGCGCACCCGCGGGCCGCCGCCGAGGCCATGGAGGGCTTCGGGGTCGCGGAGGCCGCCGAGCGCGTCGGCCTGCCCGTCCTGGAGATCAGGGCGGTCTCGAACGCCGTGGGCCCGCGCGACCGGGACGCCTGGCGCATCGGCGACGCGCTGGCCGCGCTCACCGAGGCGTTCGGGAAGCTCGTACCCGTACTGGAAGGTTGGACCCACCATGACCGACACGAATCCTGACCCGCTGCAGATCGCCTTCTCGCCCTGCCCGAACGACACCTTCGTCTTCGACGCCTGGGCGCACGGAAGGGTCCCCGGCGCGCCCGCCCTCGATGTCACCTTCGCGGACATCGACATCACCAACGGGATGGCCGAGCGCGGCGAGCTCGACGTCCTCAAGGTGTCCTACGCGGTGCTGCCGTGGGTGCTCGACGAGTACGCGCTGCTGCCGTGCGGCGGGGCGCTGGGCAGGGGCTGCGGCCCGCTCGTCCTCACGAGGGAGGGCGCGGACCCGGACCTGACCGGCCGGACCGTGGCCGTACCGAGCGAGCGCTCCACCGCGTATCTGCTGTTCCGCCTCTGGGCGGCCGAGGTGGTGCCGGGCGGTGTCGGCGAGATCGTCGTGATGCCGTTCGACGAGATCATGCCGGCCGTGCGCGACGGCAAGGTGGACGCCGGTCTCGTCATCCACGAGGCCCGGTTCACGTACCAGAACTACGGGCTCCACAACCTCGCCGACATGGGCCGGCACTGGGAGGAGACGACCGGGCTGCCGATCCCGCTCGGCGCGATCATCGCCAAGCGCTCGCTGGGCGCGGACACGCTGAAACTGCTCGCCGACTCGGTGCGCACCTCGGTACGGATGGCCTGGGACGACCCGGAGACGTCCCGGCCCTACGTGCTGGCCCACGCCCAGGAGATGGACCCGGCGGTGGCGGACCAGCACATCGGGCTGTACGTCAACGAGTTCACCGCCGACCTGGGCGAGGACGGCTACGCGGCGATCCGCGGACTGCTGACCCGCGCGGCGGCCGAGGGACTGGTACCGCCCCTCGGCCCCGACGCACTGTCGTTCGTCTGATCCGCGCTCTTTTTTGTTGGTTCTCAGACGTCGAGCTGGTCGGCGACCGCGCGCAGCAGGCCGCCGATCTTCTTCCCGGCCGCCTTGTCGGGGTAGCGGCCGCGCTCCAGCATCGGCGTGATGTTCTCCAGCAGGGTGGTCAGGTCCTGCACGATGGACGCCAGCTCGTCCGGCTTGCGGCGCTGCGCGGCCGCCACGGACGGGGTCGGGTCCAAGACCGCCACCGAGAGCGCCTGATCACCGCGCTGACCTGCGACGACCCCGAATTCGACCCGCTGGCCGGGTTTGAGTGCGTCGACGCCGTCGGGGAGCACGGAGGAGTGCACGAAGACGTCGCCGCCGTCGTCGCGGGAGAGGAAGCCGAAGCCCTTCTCGCTGTTGAACCACTTGACCTTGCCAGTTGGCAAAGCACGCACCCCATCTCAACCCGTATGCAACCTGTATGCCGGAACCCGGAAAAAAATTCTCAGCAGGTCAGGCTATCCAGTGGTGGTGCTCCCCTGCTGGCAGCAGCCTCCCCAGGGGGAGTACCCCTCGTCAAGCCTGGTCATCCGGACGCTGTCCGGAAACGGCGCCTGCTTTACGCGCCGGTGGCCGCGGGGTGGTTCTCCGCCGCCGGGAACTACCCTGGCCCGGTGAGTACTACACCTTCTGGCGCGGGTGACCGGCTGGTCCGGATCGGCGCGATCGTCTTCTTCATCGGCGCACTGTCCACCCTGGCCACCGTGGCCCCCCTCTTCCTCGGCACCCATCCGCTCCCGTCCATCGCCTGGTCGCTGTGCATGCTGATGGGCGTCGGCTTCCTGATCGCCGCGGCGGGCGTGATCCGGTCGGTTCGCGCGGGGGCGGCGAAGCGGTAACTCGACCGCGACACCCACACCTCTCTTCCCTGTCGCAAACACCACCGCCCGCACAGCCCGGTAGCAGAACCCGGTCGTCACAGCACTCCACCCGCACGTGTTTGGCCGGAAGTGCGTTGCCACTGCTACGCCCCCCTTGATACAGATAAAGATCCTGCTGCCGGTGGCACGCATGTTGCCGGGCGCAGTTGACGCAACGCATTGACCGGGGGATGCGGGGGGATGGCATGACGGGGTGGGACATCAGGCCGAGCGGGGTGGAGTCCGTTCTGTCGTTGGTGGGTCTGGCCGCCGAGGACCTGAGCAAGGGCGTCAGGGGTTACGGCGAGAACGTGGAGGACGCCGCGCTGCACGCGGGGACGATCAGCGGGCCGTACTGCGGCGAAGCACCGGCGGGACCGGTCGGCGCCGCGGTCGCGAACTTCATCTCGGACACTCAGCAGCAGATCAGACTCATGGCCGCCCGCACGAAGAAGTCGATGGACGGAACGGTCAAGGCCACCACCGAGTACATCGAGGGTGATCTGGCCATGGCCGCCCGCGCCCAGCGCGAGGCGTCGAAGGCCCCGACCCCCGCCGAGATCAGGGCGGTCGGCCAGAAGCCCGGCCACCGGGGCGGGGAGTAGCCGACGTGATCGAACCGGGCGGGATACCCCAGTACACCGGTGACTTCGGCCGGCTGGAGAAGGCCGCGTCCGGTCTGCGTACGCATGCCACGGGCATCCGGAACGGTGGGAAGGACGTCCACTCCCGCTTCCAGGCGACGGCCGCGTACTACAAGGCGCCCGAGGCCGAGAAGCTGTTCTCCTCCACCCAGCCCGTCATGGACACGGCCGACGAATTCGCGGGGAGCATCGAGTCGCTCGCCGACGCCCTGGACACGTTCGTCTTCGAGGCCAAACCCCACGCCGACCGGCTCAAGCAGCTGAGGCTGGACGCGATCGTCTTCGTCGACAGCGTCCGGGGCGATGACAACTGGACCGAGGACAAGAACAGGACCGACAAACACCAGGCGCTGATGGACGGCGTGGCCGCGGCGCGCGAGGGCTTCCAGGAAGCCGAACGCAACGCGGCCAACAAGATCAACGCACTCAGTCCGGGAGCCTGCCGCCCCGCATGGATCGTGGACGACGGCACCCATGGACTCGGCATGTACGGCCAGAGCGCCGACGCGCTCAAGGGCATGAAGGACCTGCCGTGGGGCAGTCCCGAAGGCCGCACCTACGAGCGGTGGAGCCTGAGTGGTGGGGGCACGGGGCCAAGAGCTGGGCGTGGGACGGCATAGCCAAGGACAGCATCTGGGGCGGCATCGACGGCCTGGGCACCCTGATCGGCTTCCACGGCGGCGAGGCGCGCGACCAGGCATGGGACGGTCTGCGACGAACGGCAGTCGGTGGTTACGCCTACGGCATGGACCTGTTCGGCCAGGACGAGCACCTCTCCGGCTGGCAGCGCGAGAGCAAGGCGTACGCGAAGGAGTTCGGCAAGCAGTTCATCGCGTACGACATGTGGGAGGAGGACCCCGCTCGCGCCCACGCCGCCGTGTCCTTCAACATCCTCACCCTCGCCGCCGGCCCCCTCGCCGGTGCCGCCAAGCTGGGCAAGGGCGGCACGATCGCGAAGGCCGCCGGCACCATGGCGAAGATCGGCGACGCCCTCGACCCCCTCTCCGGCACCTTCAAGGCCGCCAAGGCCCTTTCGGATCTGCCCAAGGTCTCCCAGGTCCTGGCCAACGTCAGCGAACACCTCCAGCTACCGAAGACCAAGTTCCCCGACGGCGCCCTCGACCTGAGCGACCGTTTCCGGGTCGACAAGGACGGCAACTTCATCCCGCTCGGCCGGGACGGCACCCCCGACCTGACCCCGGCCAGGCACGAGCCCTCCGCCGCCGAACGGGGCGCCGGCCAACCGCACGGCGATCGCGAACCGGTCGGTGTCGGCGCTCGGACTGGCGAGGCCATCGGCCACGCGGGCAACCACCTCACCCCACGCGCCAGCCTCGAAGCAGACGGTGGCGCGGCTCGCGGAAGCGGCGGTCACGCAAGCGCGGATCACGAAACGCACGGCGGCTCAGGCAGTGACGAACCCTCTCACGGCAGGGGTGGTGCCCATCCGGAGCACGCTCCGGGCCCTGGCGAGCACGCCCATGGCCACGACATGAACGACACCCTTCCCGCGTCAGGCCGTGCCGACGGCCAAGGAAGCACCGGGGACTCTTCAGCACACAGGAAGGGTGTGTGGCCCGCCAGGAGTGACATCCCTGGACCGGCTGCCGGAGAAGAGCTGAAGCCCCCCAACGCCAGACACACAATCAGCGGATCCGTCGGTAAAGAGATCAAGGAGAAAAACAGCATCGTCTTGCGCGGATATTCCCGCGAGATCGAAGAAGACATCGCCGCTATCGCGGAGGGGCGAGCAAAACTCACCGCGGACGGGAACCGCTACGAAATCAATGGCCGCACCTACGGAGTCGAGCCAGGCGGCCGCGTCTACCCTGGATCAGGGCCGGGTATCGTCAATCTCGACAGGAACGAATATGCCGCATTGCAGCAGATAGTGAAGGCCAAGGGTGATATTGACGCCGCACCCCAATTGACGCGGAACCCTCGGTTCGTCAACAACCCGCAAGCCGTTCAAAAGGCGCTGGACCTCTACAACGGGACCTATCGATGACATACAACCTCTTCACCACCGATCACCTGCAGCCGTCCCGCGTCTCCGATGCTTTGGCATCATGCCTGCACATTGAGCCGAACTCTGTCGATGTTGCCCAAGTCGACGCCGACCAGGACAACCGCCACTGGGATGCACTTGCCCTGTGCGATTACTCGGATACCTTTGGCGACGTGTCACTGACTCTGGACATCTTCGTCCAGGATTCCGTCTCCGAGCAGCCGACCGAGTCGGAATTCGCATCGCGTTTCGCTGTTGCGGCGCAGACCGTGGTCCTGTATCCCGCAGAGGAGCAACTTCCCAGCGCATATTGGCTGGTGACTCCGACCGGTTTGGTGACCCGCGCACGTCTCTTGGCATCGGACGACGAGCGACCCGAGTACTCCATCGATGCTGTTGAGGCCGCCGTTCCTCAGCTTCCTGGCATCCGCGTCATGCAGCTTCCGGAGATCGTCCGGGAACAACATGTGCCCACTCCGACCACTTCGGAATTCATTCACGCCGCAGAGTTCCTCGGGAAAGCGCAGGAAATACCCTCCACCCCTGCTCTCATTGATGAACCAGAATCACATCTGTACCACTCTCGGGCTTATCTTGCAGAGTGGGAGAGAATGGTGCGGCGCATGGAATCAGACTGGCAACCCACCGGCAATTATCCGGTCGTGTTGTACTGGGAGGCTCTGCTGGCACGAGACCGGGTCGAGCAGCTGCCAGAAGCACTGCCCAGGCCTGTGGCCGATCTCCTGCGCAAGTCCGTCGGGCAACTCGACGAGGCGTTCAAGAAGTGCACCGCGCCGGACGACACCTGGGCGGCTGGGGCAGGGGTCCCGGGATCTCTCGCCGATCTCAGCGAACGCGGTTGGTGGTGGCGCCGCAAGCCTCTCATCCTGCCGTGGGACAAGAACTGAATCCGAAGTAAGCGAGGCAGCACATGACCCAGGACGTCATAGCCCTCACCCCGCAGATGCCGGACACAAGAACGCTGCTGGCCGGACTCCACGCCGGCGGTCCCGATCTGCTCGTGAACCGGGCGGGCGACGGCTCCGTCGCTCAGCTGTGCACGGCCGCCGGGCAGGCGCTGGTGTCGCTCGAAGCGCCCCGGTACCTCCAAGTACCGGGTGAGGTGGCCAGGTTGCTCGGGTCGGGCGTGCACGCGGAGTCGCCCGTGTGGTGGACCGAGGCGCGGGCGACCAGTTCTGTGGAGGCGGCCGCGCAGTTGGCCGGGTCCGTCGCCGGGCGGCTGGTCGCCGTGCACGGGGGCGAGGTCTGGCCGCGCGAGGCCGGTCACACCGATGTCGTGGCCGATCTCGCCGACGCTGCCGCAGACGCAGTCCCCCTGGGCGTCGACCTGCTCACCGAGAAGGCCGCCGTCGTCATCCAGGGCCGCCCCGTGATCGCTGCCACGACCTGGCTGACCGACGTCGTGCGCAACGCGGCCCGCACCGGACGCGAACTGCAGATCGTCACCCCGCCCGGCACCGGGCTCACGTTCCCCGCCCGCACACTGCTGGACGGACTGCCCTCCCGCTGGGTCGTGAGCGACCCCGGATGCGGTTACTACGACGGCCTCTCCGGAGCCGTACTGCACTGGCACGAGGGGCGATTCACCCACGCAGCCGGCGACAAGCCCCAGATAGCGGATGCTTTCCGGCCCCGCCCCGGCACCGGAGGCGAACGGCAACTGCTTCTCTCCATCCGTACGGTCCACCCCGCCGACGAGCATCTCGTCCTGGGCGGTGCCCTGGAACAGGCATGGCGCACGCTCACCGGAGCCCCGCCCGCCGGATGGGCAACCTCCGAGCCCATCAGCGCCCCTTGGTCACCAAGGCAGTTGACCGACCTGGCCCGCACCCGCGCCCAGCAGTCCCTGCCCACCTGGGCCGTCGCGATCGGAACCCCCGACCGCCCGGCGATCGCCACCATGCGCACCGCCCGCACCCACCTCGGCGTCGAAGAGCACATCACGCTGGCCATCGGCTACCGCGCCGATCAGCACATTCCGGCGGACGCCATGCCCGAGCTGGCCGAATCCCTGGTCGCCAGGCACGATCTCGCCACGATGATCGGCCAACTGCGCACCGCACGCGCGGATCTGACCACCCCCGCCCACCACGAGCCACCCCCAGTGCCGCTCAGCTTCACCCTCGGCCCCGACGCCGTTGCCGACCTCGGCCTCGACCATGCCCGCCGGGCCCTCACCGGCACCGCTCCCATCCGCCTCGGCCCGGCCGCCCGGCCTGCGCTGCACTACCCCCTCGGCGACGGCACCGACCCCGCCACCTGGCAACGCCTGCGGCAGATCAACGACCATGTGAATAGGGCCCGACAGGCAGAACAGGGAGGCGCGTCCGTGGCGCGCCCAGAAGCCACGAAGGTCGGTGGCCCGACGCCTCCACGTCAAAGGAACTGACAGTGGGCTTCTGGATGGGAATCACCCGCCACGACAGCGAGGAAATCCTGCAACTGCTCGACCACCCCGAAGGCCCGGACGCCGGCAGGGAGCGGGTTCGCAACGAGTGGAACTCCGACGACGACTATCGCCGGCCCGGATCCCAGCTGCGCACGCTCGAATCAACGCACATCACGCGCACCTGGGATGCGATCCACACGCTGCTGACCGGGTGCGAGAACATCGACATGGTCGATTTCGCTCCCCCGACCGGTGAACCGCCTGCATCCGACGTCATCATGGGAGGTCTCATCATCGGGCGCCGCGGTGGCCATGGCCTGCGGATGAACAATCTCCTGCTGTTGATGCCCGACGAGGTCCGAGCCGTCGACCGATTCCTTCGAGGCATCGACCTGGACGAGGTGATCCAGGAGCGCCGTGATCTGCTGGATGAGGTGTACGTGTACTCCTTCTGCACGACCATCCGAAAGGAAGACGGCAGCGAGCAGGAGTCGAACATGGCCGAAGACGGCAGCCTTGCCGACGACTTCGCGACCCTGCGCAACTTCTACGCCCGCGCGGCCGAAGCCGGAAATGCTGTGATCAAGGACATCTCCTGACCGGCCGCAGACTCTTCGGAAGTCAGTCCTGGCAGCGACCCTCTTTGAGGGTGCACACAAGGGCAGCCCAGGCGGCGGGTGTGGTGCGGAGTATCGCTCCGGTGGAGTCGCTGCTCTCAGTGAGCTTGACGCCGCCGCCGACATCCGTGACGACGTGGACGCACGAGTCCCCCTGGGCGCAGTGAGATGACTTCTGCCAGTGGTCGTGTGCGGGCACGGGCATTCCTCTCATAGCTGCTGACCGATGCGGTGGATCAGGTCCCGGGTGCCCTGGCGCGCATCCGCGGATCCCGACGTATCTCGCTCGCCCTGCCAACTATGGAGAAGTCACCCTATCGAGGGAACCCCGTCCATATGATCGACCTCGGCTCCCGCGGGTGGAACGGGAGCGACAGGAGGAGGAGACCATGTCGGAGATTTCCAGGCGGTCGCTGCTGGGGTACTCGGGATCCGCCGCGGCCGGTGCCGTGTTCGCGTCCGCCGGTGCAGCCAGGGCAGCCGGGACCGAGGAAGCGCAGTCGGCCCCGGTGGAGTTCGGCCCGGGGACTGAGTTCAAGGCGCAGCAGAGCATGGCCGAGTCCGACCTCATGATGGAGATGACGTTCAGCGTGCGGGTGGACTGGCCCAACGGCTCCCCGTCGGCGCAGGAGATCACAGCCCTGGAGGTGGCCCAGGCACTGTCCGCGATCGCCGAGTCGAAAGGCTGGCCGCCGCTCACCTTCTACGGCACTCCGGCTCCCGCGCCGCTGACCTGATCTGCCGCCGGAGGGCACGCCCGTCACGGCCCTTCAACAGGGTGAACTCCCGTACCGCGACCACCGCTTCGTCACCGAGGAGGACGGCTTCGGGTACTGGCCGTACGGCCGCGCGCACCACCCGTACGTACGCGAGAGACCGGCCGCCGGGAAGCGGGAACCCGGCGGCCGGGGCGGGAGCGGCAGGGCAGAGGGAGCGCGGGAACGCACGGTGAAGCCGTGGGCTGCGGGGCGGGAGCCGGACGGCCGCGAGGATGCGGGAGTCAGCCCTGGCAGTGGCCCTCCTTGAGGGTACGCACGAGGGTGGCCCACACGCGTGGTGTGGTGCGGAGTATCGCTCCCGTGGGGTCGCCACTCTCGGTGAGCTTGACCCCGTCGTCGGCGTCCGTGGCGACGTGGACGCAGGATTCGCCCTGCCCGCAGTACGAGGACTTCTGCCATGGGTACTGGCGCATATCCGGCTCCTTCACTGGTCGGCGATCAGGCTGTGAATGAAGTCCCGGGACTCGTCCGGCGCCAGCGCCACGGCCTCCATGCGCGCCAGCAGGAGGCGGTAAGCCTCCAGTTCCGCCTCGGCATCCACCAGGACGGGGCCATGTGACTGGTCCAGCGAGACCGTGTCGAGGCGGGGCACCGAGCCGTGTACGTACAGGATGGTCTGGCCCGATCCGGGATAGGCGCCGATGGCGAACGGGATCACCTGGATTGTGATGTGCTCTCGCTCGCTCTGCTCAAGCAGATGCCGAAGCTGGTTCCTGGCGACGACGGGACCGCCCACCGGAACGCGGAGGGCAGCTTCATGAATGACTGCCCGGAACGTTGGCGGGCTCGGTCGGTCGAGGAGGGCCTGACGCTGAAGTCGGTGGCTCACACGGTGCTCGATGTCCGAGCGGGAGAACTCCGGCACCACCTGCCGGAAGATCGCGCGGGCATGGTCCATGGTCTGGAGGAGTCCCGGGACATGGGACGTATTGGCGGACCGCAGCCCGGTCGCGTGGTGCTCCAGTTCTGCGATGTCCAGCAAAGGGGAGGGCAGGACCTCCCGGAATGTCTCCCACCACCCCGATGAGCGTTCCCCGGCGAGATCGAGCAGCCCTGCGATGTACGCGGTGTCCGAGCAGCGATAGTTGCGAGCCATTGCGCGCAGCCGTTCCGCACTCACACCGAAACGGCTCGCCTCGATGTTGCTGAGCTGAGCCTGACTGATACCGAGCAGGCGCGCGCCCTCCGTGGCCGTGAGTCCAGCGCGGTCCCGCAGTCTGCGCAACTCGGCCCCGAGGCGCAGGCGTCGCACGCCGGGGGTGCTTCTGGACGCCATGCGTCAACTCTCCTTAATCAGGAACGCGTTGGCAATGTCACTCACACGAGTGTAGATCTCAACTGATTGTCGATCTGGCAAATATTTTATGTCTCATGCCGTTAGTTTGGATCCAGGCCACCCGCCCGGAAGCACCCCGCTCGACGGAGCGGCCTCGTCACCGGGCAACTCGAAGTACATCCTTCAATTTCCCTCCATGACTGGAGACTTCCATGGTCAGTGCCACGGTATCCCCGCCCTGGACATACACCCTCCAACTCCCGCAGGATCCCCGTGCCCCGGGCGTCGCCCGCGCCACCCTCCGCAACGTCCTGCGCGTGCACGGTATGCGCGAACTCACCGAGATCGCCGAGCTGTTGGCGAGCGAGCTGGTCACCAACGCGTACCTGTACTCCTCGGGGCCGTACTCGCTCCGGCTGCGCGACGCCGGGCGCAGCCGCGTACGGATGAGCGTGTGGGACAGCGATCCCCACATCCCGGCGCCGTTCCGGTGGGGTGCCGGGGAGCCGGAGGAACTGGCCGAGCGGGGGCGGGGGTTGTACCTCGTCACGTTGTACGCGGAGTGCTGGGGCGCGTACCCCATGCGGGGCGGGCTGCCGGGGCAGGGCGGGAAGCTGCTCTGGGTGGAATGCGCGGCGAAGGCGTAGCGGGCGACTGCTGCGTCAGGGGCAGTTCATGGTGGCGGCGACCGTGGTCAGGACGGCGCGCTTGATCGCCGCGTACTGGGCGTCCGTGCCCGAGGCGTACACGTGCACGTACCTGGTCCCGGAGCCTTCGGCGCACGTCAGAGCCGTGACGGCGTCGCGGTCGTAGCGGAGGGCCTCGGCCGTCAGGTTCAGGGGTTTGCCCGATGACACGGGTACTTCGGCGCGTACGCCGGTCGGCGAGAAGGCGTCCACGGTCGCCCTGTCACGCAGGACGACCGCCGAGAAGAGACCCAGGTCGAGCTCGTCCTCGCCGTCCTGGAGCACCGAGCACCTGCTGACCGGGGCGTCATCGAACGCACCGAGCTGGGTCACCTCGCCGTCGGCCCATTTCCGTACGGTTCCGGCGTCCGCCACGCCGCAGGGCGACTCCCCTGCAGCAGGGCGTACCGGCTTCAGCGCGGGCCAGTCGAAGCTCTTGGGTACGGGGAAGGGCTTGCCGCCGCACTCGGCGATCCGGGCGTTGCCGACGGCGAGCAGGGTCCTGGCGGCGAGGTCCGCGGCGGCGCGCGGGTCGGCCTTCGCGCCGGGGACGTCGACGTTCACCACTTTGTCCGGGCACTGCGGGAGATGGAGCCAGCCGTCCACCCGGTCGCCGTTCGCCTTGATCATCCCGGGCAGGTCGTGGGGCAGCGGGAACCTGCCGAGGTCCCACCACAGATGCGACTTGAGAGGGGTCTTCATCACGGTGGTGCTGAGCTGCCAGTCGCCCCTGCTCACCGTGCACTCCGGGTCGCCCCAGTGGTCCTTGCTCTCCGTGACCTTCCAGGAGCCGTCGCCCGACGGGGCCGCCCCGGTCAGGAGCGACTGGTCGATGGAGCCCCAGCACGCGCGGTCCGGCAGGCCGCTCCAGGGCCACTTGTCGCCCACCGTGGCCCAGACGGCGACGAGCAGTGCGGCCGTTCCCAGGGCGACGGCCGCCCAGAGCCGCTTGGTGCGCGGGGCACGGTTGCCGGTGCCTGTGCCTGTGCCTGTGCCTGTGCCTGTGCCTGTGCCTGTGCCCGTGCCCGTGCCCGTGCTTGCCGAGTGTTCGAATTCCCCCATGGATGATCAACCTAGTGCTGGGCCGCGTACACCTCCAGCCACTCCGGGAACTCCGTCAGGGACGACAGGACGACGTCCGCGCCCGCCTCGCGGAGTTCTGCCGCGTCGCACGGGCCCGTGGTGACCGCGACCGACACGGCGCCGGCGGTGCGGGCGCCGCGTACGTCGCCGGTGTGGTCGCCGACGTAGATGTGGGCGCCGTGCTCGCGCAGGGCGTGGCCCTTCGCCTCGGCCCACAGGCCGCCGATGACCGCGTCGGGGTCGATGCCGAGGTGGGCCATGTGGAGTTCCGCGCTCGGCTGGTACTTGGCGGTGACGACTATCGTCCGGCCGCCCCGTTCACGGATCGCCGCGACCGACTCCCGGGCGCCCGGGAGCGCGAGGCTGGGGTCGATGGCGTATGTGGGATAGATCTCGCGGTAGCGGTCGGCGGTCGCGGCCACCTTGTCGGCGGGGAACCAGTTCCGCAGCTCCTCGTCGACCGGCGGGCCGAGCCTGCTCACCACCAGATCGGCGTCGATCGGCGTCCCCGTTTCAGCGGAAAGCGCCAGGTAGGCGGCCTTGATTCCGGGCCGGGTGTCGATGAGCGTCATGTCGAGGTCGAAGCCGACCGTCAGGGGGTGCGAGGGCATGACGTCCATTGTCCGTGGGGGCATTCGCCGCTCCGGCGCCGGTGCGGCCTTCGGGCCCAAAAGGGCGGTGCTTAGACTTAGCCAAGCCTTACCTTTGCACCGTTCGCGCCACTTGTTCTTCGCCACTTGCTCGTCACCACTTGATTGGGTCCGATGTCAGCCGCCGCACCTCGCCGCTCAAGACGCGCACTCGCGACGGCGGCGGCCGTCGTGGCGCTGCTCGTGGCGGTACTCCTCAGTCTGGCCGTGGGGGCCCGCTCCATACCCCCGTCCGAAGTGTTCGATGTCCTGCTGCATGGCGGGCACTCCGACAACGCCGAAGTCATCCGGAACATGCGCGTGCCGCGCACCCTGATCGGGCTGATGGTCGGCGCCGCGCTGGCCATCGCGGGCACGGTGCTCCAGGGCATCACCCGTAACCCCATCGCCGACCCCGGCATCCTCGGCATCAGCCAGGGCGCCTCGGTGGGTGTGGTGCTGGCCATCGCGTACGCCGGGGTCCACAGCCTGACGGGGTACGTGTGGTTCGGCTTCGCGGGGGCGGCGATCGCCTCCGTCGCCGTGTACGCGATCGCGTCGAGCGGGCGCGGCGGTGCCACGCCCGTGAAGCTCGCGCTGGGCGGCGCCGCCATCAACGCGCTGCTGGTGTCGGTGGTCTCGGCGGTGCTGACGACCAAGGCGTCCGCGCTGGACGAGTTCCGCTTCTGGCAGGTCGGCTCGATCGCCGGGCGCGAGGCCGAGGTGGCGCAGCAGATCTGGCCGTTCGTGCTGGTGGGGATCCTGCTCGTGCTTTCCGTCGCCCGGGGGCTCGACGCGCTGGCGCTCGGCGAGGACGTCGCGAAGGGGCTCGGGCAGAACGTCGCGGCGGTCCGGGTCGTCGGCGGAATCGGGGCCACGGTGCTGACCGGTGCCGGAGTCGCGGCGGCCGGGCCGATCGCGTTCATCGGGCTGGCCGTACCGCACATCGCCCGCGCGGTCGTCGGCTCCGACCACCGCTGGGTGCTGCCGATGGCGGCGCTGATCGGGCCCGTGATGCTGCTGGTGTCGGATGTGATCGGCCGCGTCCTCTTCCCGCCGAGCGAGGTTCCGGCGGGTGTGATGACGGCGCTGATCGGGGTGCCGTTCCTGGTCGCTCTCGTACGCCGGAAGGCGGTGCCCGCATGAGTGCCGGTACGAAGGTCCGGGCGGAGGTCCGGGTGCGGCCCTCGGGGTACCAGGTCGTACGGATCGGGGCGCGGGGGCGGTTCCTGCTGCACCGGCGGGCGAGCCTGGTCGCCGCCGCGCTCGTCGTGCTGCTGGCCGCCGTCTGTGTCGCGTACCTCTGCGTCGGCGAGAGCTTCGTCGCGCCCGGCGAGGTCGTGAAGGTGGTGCTGGGGCAGCCGTCCCAGGACGAACTGGTCGTCGGCACGCTGCGGCTGCCGCGGATGACCGTGGGGCTGCTGGTCGGCCTGGCCTTCGGGATCGCCGGTGCGCTGATCCAGACCGTCGCCCGCAACCCCCTCGCCAGCCCCGACATCATCGGCATCAGCCAGGGCGCGAGCGCGCTCACGGTCGGCGCGATGACCTTCGGCATCACCTCGTACACCGTGCTGCCGTACGTCTCCGTCATCGGCGGGGTGGCCGCTGCGGCGCTGGTGTACGTCTTCGCCTGGCGCGGCGGGCTGCACGCCACCCGCTTCGTCCTCATCGGCATCGGCTTCGCCATCGCGCTGCGCTCGGTCACCACGCTGTTCCTGACGAAGGGCGACTACCTGGTCGCCCAGCAGGCCCAGATCTGGATGACCGGCTCGCTCAACGGGCGCGGCTGGGCCGAGGCAGCGCCGATCGGCTGGACGCTGCTGATCCTGCTGCCCGCCGTGCTGTGGGCCGCCCGCGCCCAGCGCTCCGTCTCGATGGACGACGACACCGCGACCGCGCTCGGGGTGCGGCTGGGGCGGGTACGGCTGGGTCTGGTCGCGCTCGGCGTGATCCTGGCGTCCGTGGCGACCGGCACGGCCGGGCCGGTCGACTTCGTGGCGCTGCTCGCCCCGCAGATCGCCCGCCGGATGACCCGCACCGCGCAGATCCCGCTGCTCTGCTCGGCACTGCTCGGCGCGGTGATCGTGGTGTTCGCGGACCTGCTGGCGCGCAGGCTCTTCTCGCCCACCGAGCTGCCGGTGGGCGTACTGACGGCGGCGGTCGGCGCCCCGTATCTGATCTGGCTGATCATCCGCGGTCAGCGTGGCGGTCGCGGCCGTAGTGGAGGCACAGCATGAGTTCGACCCCGATGTCCGGCACCACGGTGGCCGGGACGGCATCGACCGGCTCCGTTGCGGCGACGGCCGGCCGGCTCGGCGCGCGGGAGCTGACGCTCGCGTACGAGGACCGCACCGTCGTCGAGGCACTGGACCTCGACATCCCGGACGGCCGGGTCACGGTCATCGTCGGCCCGAACGCCTGCGGCAAGTCGACCACCCTGCGCGCGCTCGGCCGGCTCCTGAAGCCGCGCGGCGGGGCCGTGCTCCTCGACGGCACCGAGCTGTCGAAGATCCCCACCCGGAAGATCGCCCAGTCGATCGGGCTGCTGCCGCAGACCCCGGTGGCCCCGGAGGCGATCACCGTCAGCGACCTCGTCGCCCGCGGGCGCCAGCCGCACCAGCACTGGTGGCAGCAGTGGTCGGACGAGGACGAGCGGGCGGTGACGGACGCGATGGAGCGTACGGATGTCACCGCGCTCGGCGACCGGTCCGTGGACGAGCTGTCCGGCGGTCAGCGCCAGCGGGTCTGGATCGCGATGGCTCTCGCCCAGGAGACCGATCTGCTGCTGCTCGACGAGCCGACCACGTACCTCGACATCGCCCATCAGGTGGAGGTCCTGGACCTGGTGCGCCGGCTCACCGCCCCGGCGGCGGACGGCACCCGCGGCCGGACCGTCGTCACCGTGCTCCACGACCTCAACCAGGCCGCCCGGTACGCGGACCACCTGGTCGCCATGAAGGCGGGCCGGATCGTTGCCGAGGGCCGCCCCCAGGACGTCGTCACCGCCGAACTCGTACGCGAGGTCTTCGGCCTGGAAGCGGTGATCGTCCCGGACCCGGTGACCGGTTCGCCGCTCGTGGTGCCGGGCGCGCCGTGGCAGGCCGATACGGCTTCGTGAGCCCGTGACCTCGGTGTCCGGCCCCCCGGCGCATCCGTGACCCACCACCACCATCACCCCGATCCCTACGAAAGGCACCCCATGACCCCCTCCGTCCGCCGTCCCGTCCGCCGCCGCGGCCTCGCTCTCGGCGCCCTCTCCCTGGCCGGCGCGCTCACGCTCTCCGCCTGCGGTTCGTCCGACTCCGACGACAAGGACAGCGGTTCCGCCGCCGCGAAGACCCACACCGTCAAGACGGCCATGGGCGATGTCGAGGTCCCGGTGGACCCCAAGCGCGTCGTGGTGCTGGACACCGGTGAGCTGGACTCCGCGCTGACCCTCGGCGTGCAGCCGGTCGGCGCGACGCACTCGGCGTCGGAGGACGGCTTCCCCTCGTACCTGCCGGCGGACCGGACCAAGGGCATCAAGGAGGTGGGCGAGATCGCCAACCCCAACCTGGAGACCGTCGCCTCGCTGAAGCCGGACCTGATCCTCACCTCCAAGGTCCGTGACGGCGACCGTTACGAGCAGCTGAAGGCGATCGCCCCGACCGTGATGACGGAGTCCACCGGAACGGCCTGGAAGGAGAACTTCCAGCTGCACGCGGAGGCGCTCGGCAAGCAGGCCGAGGCGAAGAAGGCCGTCGCCGAGTACGACGCCCACGTCGCGAAGGTGACCGAGGCGGTCGGCGGCAAGGAGAAGGCCGCCGCCACCGAGGTCAACTTCGTCCGCTTCGTCGAGGGTGCCGACATCCGCATCTACGGCAAGCAGAACTACATCGGCACGATCCTCGCCGACCTGGGCATGGGCCGCCCCGCGATCACCGACAAGGCCAAGGACGGCTTCTCGTACGACGTGTCGCCCGAGAAGATCGACCTCGCCGACGCGGACGTCGTCTTCACGTCGACCTACGGCGACCCGGCGAAGGCGGGGACGACGAAGACGATGAACAGCGGCCTGTGGAAGGGGCTGAAGGCGTCCAAGGACGGCAAGGTCTTCAAGGTCGACGACCGGCTGTGGATCGCGGGCATCGGCTACACCGCCGCCGACAAGATCCTCGACGAGTTCCAGGCGAAGATGACCGGCTGACGTCCATTCATTTCGGCTGGCGTCCACTCATTTCGAGCACCGCCGCCCGGCCGTCACGTCCGTGGCCTCCGCGACCGCCACACCAGGTAGAGCGCGGAGGCGACGGCCGCCCCCCGCACCACCCACGGCCACATCTCGCCGATCGCGTCGCTCATCTGCCCGGCCCCGATGGGCTCGCCCCACCGGCCGTCGGTCCTGCCCCACAGCCAGACCAGCGCGCCCGCCGCGACCACGCCCGGCAGCCCCATCGCGGCCCACTTCGCCTCCGCGCGGGACAGCGTGCGCGAGCTGTACGCGAGGAGCCAGCCGCCCGCCAGGGCCAGCCAGGCCCCCGTCACGGCGCCCGCCACCAGAAGCACGGCGGCGAGCAGCAGCAACGGGTGGGAGAAGCCGTGGCCGCCCGCCCCGCGCTCGCGCGGCGCACGGCGGCCGAGCCGCAGAAGCCGGCGGCGGCGCGGCGCCTCCTCCTCCGCTTCCCCCGCTGCTCCCTCTTCCTCCGCGTCCGCCGCGTCCTGCCCGTCCCGCTCCTCGTTCTCCGCCGCGCGCGGGCGCGGCACCGCGTCCCGGGGCGGCGGCGGCTTCATCATGTCCGGGATCTCGACGCCGCCGACGAACCCGGGCACATCGACCCCGGCACCGAACGGCCCCGGTTCGGCCCGCCACCAGTCGGCCTCGCTCCCGGACGGCCCCAGCTCGTCCGTACCGGCCATGTGCGGCGGCGACGGCACCCGGCCGGACGGCGCGGCGGGCGCTTCCGGCGCGGCGGGTCCGGGCTCCTGCGGCCGCGACGCGCCCTTGCCGGAACTGTCTTTGCCGTCCTTCCGGAGCATCCCCTTGCGCGGACGGGGAATGCTGCGCCCTTCGTCCGCCGCGGGCTCCGGCCGCCCCGCGAGCTCCACCGTCCCGTCGCCCGACGCGGCCGCGGCGGCCACCAGTTCGTCGGGTTCGCCGAGCCTCCCGATGA
Organism: Streptomyces sp. NPDC001933; assembly: GCF_042890955.1. Lineage (NCBI taxonomy): Bacteria > Bacillati > Actinomycetota > Actinomycetes > Kitasatosporales > Streptomycetaceae > Streptomyces > Streptomyces sp. NPDC001933. The sequence goes on from NZ_JBIASS010000005.1 coordinate 310,481, forward strand.
TGCGGCGGACCGCCGCCGGACTGTCCCCGGACTGCTTTCCGCGCTGCCGGTCGATCTCGCCCCGGAGCGTCGAGACCAGCCTCATCCGGGCGGCCGAGGACAGTTGTTGCTGCTGTGCCAGGTCCCCGACCCGGCTCAGATAGTCGTAGACCAGCTGGTCGCTCTCGATCCCCACGCGATCGTTCCCCTCTACCGCCCTGCACCGACGGTAGCGCCCTGAGAGCCTCTCAGGCCTGTCCGGAGCGACTACCGTGGGACGGATGGGGATGACCACACCACCGCGGACGCTCGCCGAAGCGCTCCGGGCCCGGGACGACGAGTCGTTGGCCGGGCTGCTGAGCGCCCGCCCCGATCTCCTCAACCCGGTGCCCGGCGACATCACCCAGCTCGCGACGAGGGCCGGCACCCGCGCCTCCGTCGTACGCGCGCTGGAGCACCTCGACAAGTTCGCCCTGCAGACCGCCGAGGCGCTCGCGGTGGCCGCCGACCCCGCCCCGTACGGGACGCTGCTCGGCCTGCTCACCGGCGACGGCCGGGACGACGGCGAGCACCGCGACGACGCGGGGTCGGCGATCGCCGACGCGCTGCCCGGCGCCCTGGCCACGCTGCGCGAACAGGCCCTGGTCTGGGGCGAGGACGAGCGGCTGCGGCTGGTGCGCACGGCGCGCGAGATCCTCGCGCCGTCACCGCAGCACGCCTCCCCCACCGGTCTCGGGCCGACCGTCGCCGAGGCGACCTCCGGCATGTCCCCGGGGCGCCTCCAGGAGATCCTGACCTCGGCCGGGCTGCCCGCCACGCACGACCCGGTCTCCGCCGTGACCGCCCTGTCCGCGCTCTTCACCGACCGGGCCAGGATGGGCGAGCTGCTGGACTCCGCCCCGGCCGAGGCCCTGTCCGTGCTGGACCGGCTGGTGTGGGGGCCGCCGTACGGGGAGGTGACCCCGAACCCCACTCCGCCCGTGAAGTGGCTGCGCGACCACGGGCTCCTGCTGCCGGTGTCCACCCGCACCGTGGTGCTGCCCCGCGAGGCCGCCCTGCATCTGCGGGCGGGACGCGCCCACCGCGTGCCGGAGCCGCGGCCGCCGGCCGTGGAGGCGGTCGCCAACCGCGATCCACAGGCTGTGGACAGCGCCGCGGCCGGTCAGGCGCTGCTGGCCGTGAACACCGTCGAGGAGCTGCTGAAGAGCTGGAACGGCGGTGGGCCCCCGATACTGCGGGCCGGCGGACTCAGCGTCCGCGAGCTGAAGAAGGCCGCCACCGCACTGGAGGTCCCCGAGCCGGTCGCCGCGTTCTGGGTCGAACTCGCCTACGCGGCCGGGCTGCTGGCCTCCGACGGGGAGGCCGACGAGCGGTACGCGCCGACGCCCGCGTACGACGACTGGGCCGACCTGCCCGCCCAGGAACGCTGGACGCGCCTCGCCACCGCCTGGCTCGCCGCCACCCGCACCCCGGGCCTGGTCGGCGGCCAGGACGCCAAGGGCCGGGCCCTGTCCGCACTGGGCCCCGAACTCGACCGCTCCGCCGCCCCGGAGGTACGCCACCGGGTCCTCGCCCTCCTCGCCGGCCTGGAACCCGGCACCGCCCCCGACCCGGAGACCGTCCTCGCCCGGCTGCGCTGGGAACGCCCCCTGCGCGGCGCCGCCTCGGCCGGGGACACCACGGATCTGCGGTCCAGGATCGCCCTGTGGACGCTCAACGAGTCCGAGCTCCTCGGCATCACCGGCCGCGGCGCGCTCGCCGCGCACACCCGCGCCCTGCTCGACGCCGGACCGGCCGAGGCCGCCGCGCTGCTCGCGCCGCTCATCCCCGAGCCGCTGGACCACGTGCTGCTCCAGGCCGACCTGACGGCCGTCGCCCCCGGCCCCCTGGAACGCCCCCTGGCCGACATGCTCTCCGCCCTCGCGGACATCGAGTCGAAGGGCGGCGCGACGGTCTACCGCTTCACCCCCGGCTCCGTGCGCCGCGCCCTGGACGCCGGGCAGTCCGCGGCCGACCTGCACGCCTTCCTCGCCGCCCACAGCCGCACACCCGTCCCGCAGCCGCTCAGCTACCTCATCGACGACGTCGCCCGCCGCCACGGCCACCTCCGGATCGGCGCTGCCTCCTCGTACGTGCGCTGCGACGACGAGGCCGTGCTGAACGAGATCCTGGCCGACAAGCGCTCGGCCACCCTGCGGCTGCGCCGCCTCGCACCGACCGCCCTGGCCGCCCAGGTCGACCCGGCGTCCCTGCTGGAGGGGCTGCGCGACATGGGGTACGCCCCGGCCGCCGAGTCCGCCGAGGGCGATGTCCTGATCACCCGCGCGGGCGCCCGCCGCACCCCGCCCCGCACCGCACCCGTCCCCGTCCCCGAGGGCCCTCCGGTGCCGGACGCCACCCTGCTCGGCGCGGCGGTCCGGGCGATCCGGGCCGGGGACACGGCCGCCACGGTGGTCCGCAAGGACGCCCCGGAGTCCCCCGGCGCCCCCGCGGCCACGCCCGGCGCCCTGCCTCGTACGACCTCCGCCGAGACCCTCGCCACCGTCCAGGCCGCCGCGATGACCGGTTCGGCGCTCTGGATCGGCTACGTGAACGCGGACGGGGCCGCCAGCCAGCGCGTCATCGCCCCGGTCCGGGTCGAGGGCGGCTTCGTCACCGCGTACGACCACACGGCGGACGAGGTCCGCACGTACCCGCTGCACCGCATCACCGGCGTCGCTGAACTGGCGGACGACCAGACGGCGTGAGGTCGGGGGGCGTCCCTGCCCTCGTCCCCGTCGCGGCAGTGCGTGCGAATCGGGGGCGGGCCGGCTCTTCGAAGGGCAGACTCTGGCGTGTCCACGACGCTGGAGGGGGATGTCATGCGGCGCACCGATGCGGCCAGGCAGCTGGGGGGATTCGTCCGTGAGCACCGTACCGACGGGGGCAGAAGGCTGTGGCAGGCCGGAATCCTGCTCGTCGTCGGAGCGGCGGGCATGGCCTTCGGGATACCGGTGACCATCGCGTCGATCGGCACCACCGACGGCGCTCCGCAGCTGGCCGGCCTGCTGCTCGGCGTCGGGCTGGTGGGGCTGGGCCTGGGGATCTGGCGGCTGGTCCAGGGCTTCCGTACCCGTGAGCAGAGCTTCGACGTCCACGAGCGGGGGCTGACCCACCGGGTGGCGGGCATCGCCACCCTGATCCCGTGGCAGGACATCGCGTCCGTCGGCGCGCACGGCGACGACGGCCGACCGCTGGCCGAGGCCCGCGGCATGGGCTTCACCTGCGACTTCACCCTGACCGACGGACGCAGGATCCGCATCGACACCTTCACCGAGGAAGCCCGGCAACTGGCGGTGACCGCCCACCGCGCCGTACACCTGGGCCAGTTCCCCGAAGGACGCGGCCACCGCGGGACGGACTGACGGGCGGGCGGGCGGGTCCGAACTCGGCACGACCGTGCCCGCATGCGGCACACTGGACGTTTGGCCGCATCCGTGGCCGCACCCCGCAGAAAGGGCCGACGCGCGTGACCGGACCCCTCATCGTCCAGAGCGACAAGACGCTGCTCCTCGAAGTCGACCACGACCAGGCCGACGCCTGCCGTCGGGCCATCGCGCCCTTCGCCGAGCTGGAGCGAGCGCCCGAGCACATCCACACCTACCGGCTGACCCCGCTCGGGCTGTGGAACGCGCGGGCCGCCGGGCACGACGCCGAGCAGGTCGTCGACGCGCTCGTGCAGTACTCGCGCTATCCCGTTCCGCACGCGCTGCTCGTCGACATCGCCGAGACGATGGCCCGGTACGGCCGTCTCACCCTGTCCAAGCATCCGGTCCACGGCCTGGTGCTGACCTCCACCGACCGGCCCGTGCTGGAGGAGATCCTCCGCTCGAAGAAGGTGCAGCCGCTGGTCGGGGCGCGGATCGACCCGGACACCGTGGCGGTGCACCCGTCCGAGCGCGGTCAGATCAAGCAGACACTGCTGAAGCTGGGCTGGCCGGCCGAGGACCTCGCCGGTTACGTGGACGGCGAGGCGCACCCCATCGATCTCGCCGAGGACGGCTGGGCGCTGCGGCCGTACCAGAAGCAGGCCGTCGAGGGGTTCTGGCACGGCGGCTCGGGTGTCGTCGTGCTGCCCTGCGGTGCGGGCAAGACGCTGGTCGGGGCCGGTGCGATGGCCCAGGCCAAGGCGACCACGCTGATCCTGGTGACGAACACCGTCTCGGCCCGGCAGTGGAAGCACGAGCTGGTGAAGCGGACCTCGCTGACCGAGGACGAGATCGGCGAGTACAGCGGTACCCGCAAGGAGATCCGGCCGGTCACCATCGCCACGTACCAGGTACTGACGACCCGTCGCAAGGGCGTCTATCCGCACCTGGAGCTGTTCGACTCCCGCGACTGGGGGCTGGTGATCTACGACGAGGTGCACCTGCTGCCCGCGCCCGTCTTCAAGTTCACCGCCGATCTCCAGGCCCGGCGGCGGCTCGGTCTCACGGCGACGCTGGTGCGTGAGGACGGCCGCGAGTCGGACGTCTTCTCGCTGATCGGGCCCAAGCGGTTCGACGCCCCGTGGAAGGAGATCGAGGCGCAGGGCTACATCGCGCCGGCCGACTGCGTCGAGGTGCGGGTCAATCTGACGGACTCGGAGCGCCTCGCGTACGCGACCGCCGAGGCCGAGGAGAAGTACCGGTTCTGTGCGACGACCGCGACGAAGCGGAAGGTGACGGAGGCGCTGGTGCGCAAGCACCGCGGCGAGCAGACCCTGGTCATCGGGCAGTACATCGACCAGCTCGACGAGCTGGGTGAACACCTGAACGCCCCGGTGATCAAGGGCGAGACGAGCAACGCCCAGCGCGAGAAGCTCTTCGACGCGTTCCGGGAGGGCGAGCTCAGCGTCCTGGTCGTCTCGAAGGTCGCGAACTTCTCCATCGACCTGCCGGAGGCGACCGTCGCCATCCAGGTGTCGGGGACGTTCGGCTCGCGCCAGGAGGAGGCGCAGCGCCTGGGCCGGGTGCTGCGGCCGAAGGCGGACGGGCACGAGGCACGGTTCTACTCGGTGGTCGCGCGCGACACGATCGACCAGGACTTCGCGGCGCACCGCCAGCGGTTCCTGGCCGAGCAGGGGTACGCGTACCGGATCGTGGACGCGGACGAGCTGCTGACGGACAACTGAGGCAGCGGCCGAAGGCGGCGGTCAGCTGCTGAGGACCAGCAGAGGCAGCAGGGACGCCGTGATCACCGCGTGCGGCAGGAACGCGAAGGCCGTGGCCCGACGACGGGCCGCGGTCCAGCGCGAGCGCCACGGCAGCACCCACGTGACGAGCAGGCCCAGAGGCGTCACGTACGGAATCGACCTGATGGCGGTCCCCATGACGGCGCGGGTGGCGTCGGCGCCCCAGGAGCAGCCGCCGTGCACGTCGCAGTCGCCGGGGCCCATGAAGGCGAAGAGGACGACCATCAGGGCTGCGTAGGAGAGGATCACCGCGGCCACGGTGGCGATGGCGGGGGCGATCCAGCCGTCGAGGCGGATGGGGTCTTCGGGCGGTGTGGGCTTCGTCAGGGCGGGGTTCTCCATGCCGCTACCCAACCGCGGGGCAGGGCCGGACCACCTCCGGTCGGATACTCACACCGGGGCGGTTCCGGGTACTCAGTGCTCGTGGCGGCGGACGCCCGCCTCCTCCGCGTACTCGCCGAGCACGACCACGCCGAACGCGGCGCGGGCGAAGACCTTGACGGCACGGACCGCGTCGCCGACACGGTGGGTGTGGTGGTGACCGGTGGCCGCGGTCGCGCCGTGCGCGGGGCCGGTCCTGCGGGGGTTCAGAAGGACTGTGCTCATGTCTTCCATGGTCCTGCGCCCGGCCGGTACGGGCATCGGCCCGCGGACTGAATCCCGCCGGGGCGCGGGTGGACCCACGGGCGGAAACCGGCGGTGGTCCGGGTAGGTCTGCGGTCGCATGCCGTCCCCTACGGGATGGACCCGGTGGTGGGCCCGGCGAGCGCGATCAATGTTCCCGGCGGTAATTCGTTCGCCCTCGGCGGCCTCGGTCTATACAATCGCCGGTCTGCCCGCCTCCCGCACCGTGGTACCGGCAGCGGCCCGCGAGGGCCCGCCGGCAGCCGGGGGAGCGCCGCCGACCGGACGGAAACCGGCCGACAGCCGTACGCGCACCCGCTGCGCGTACCCGTGATCGATCCCCGAGCGGACCGCATCGCCCCGAGCACCGTCCGGGGTTGGATGCGGTCCGCCGTCCTGCGTTGAACAGCCGGAGGCAACACCGTGCCCGCGCACGAACACGAGAGCGACACCACCAACGACCCGCTGGCTCGCGAACGCGCCCATCTCACCGCGTCCCGCGCCGCGCTGCGCGCCATGCGCGAGGACGCCCAGGCCCTGGACATCCGCGATGTCACCGCGAACTGGGTCAACGCGGCAGTACTCCAGGCCCAGATCGACGAGCGCATCAAGTCGCTCGCCGATCTCGCCCACACCCCGCTCTTCTTCGGGCGCCTGGACTATCTGCACCGGGTCGGTGCAGATCAGGCCGAGGGTGCGGAGGGCGAGCAGTTCTACATCGGGCGCCGCCATGTCCACGATGCCGACGGCGACCCGATGGTCATCGACTGGCGCGCGCCCGTCTCGCAGCCGTTCTACCGGGCGTCCAAGAAGGACCCCCAGGACGTGGGGCAGCGCCGCCGGTTCGGCTACACCGGCGGCGAGCTGACCGCGTACGAGGACGAGCACCTCACCGATCCCGCCGAGGCCGAGCAGACGAGCAAGCTCCTCCAGGCGGAGATCGAGCGGCCGCGCGTCGGTCCGATGCGGGACATCGTCGCGACGATCCAGCCGGAGCAGGACGAGATCGTCCGCAGCGAGCTCGGCGGAACGGTGTGCGTGCAGGGTGGTCCCGGCACCGGCAAGACGGCCGTGGGCCTGCACCGGGTGGCGTATCTGCTGTACGCGCACCGCGAGCGGCTGGCCCGTACCGGCACGCTGGTCATCGGGCCGAACCGGTCCTTCCTCCAGTACATCGAGCAGGTGCTGCCGGCCCTCGGCGAGCTGGCGGTGCAGCAGGCGACCGTCGACGATCTGGTGACGGCCGGCATCGAGGTGCGCGGCACGGACACGGCGGCCGCCGCCGTCGTCAAGGGCGACGCCCGGATGGCCGAGGTGCTGCGCCGGGCGATCCGTTCGCATGTGACGCCTCCGGTGGAGCCGGTCGTGGTGGTGCGCGGTTCGCGGCGCTGGCGGGTGCCCGCGTACGAGGTCGCGGAGATGGTCGACGAGCTGCTGGCCCGCGACATGCGGTACGGCTCCGCCCACGAAGCTCTTCCGCAGCGCATCGCGCACGCCGTCCTGGTCCGGATGGAGGAGGCGGGCGAGGCCCCCGACGACCGGGTGCAGAACGCGGTGGCCCGCAACCCCGCGGTGAAGGCGGCCGTGAAGGCGATCTGGCCGGCCGTCGACCCGGCGAAGCTGGTGCTGCGGCTGCTGTCCGACGCGGAGTTCCTGGCCGCCCATGCGGAGGGGCTGCTCACCGAGGACGAGCAGAAGGCGATCCTGTGGACGCTGCCTGGATCCGGTAAAAGGGCTGCCCGGAGCGTGAAGTCGGCGAAGTGGTCGGCGGCGGACGCGGTGCTGATCGACGAGGCGAACGACCTGGTGGCGCGTACGCACTCGCTCGGCCATGTGGTGCTCGACGAGGCGCAGGACCTGTCCCCCATGCAGTACCGGGCGGTGGGCCGCCGCTGCACGACCGGTTCGGCGACGGTCCTCGGTGACCTGGCGCAGGGCACGACGCCGTGGTCGACGGAGAGCTGGGCTCAGGCGCTGCACCATCTCGGCAAGTCGGACGCGGTGGTGGAGGAGCTGACGGCGGGCTTCCGTGTGCCGCGCGAGGTGATCGCGTACGCCTCGCGGCTGCTGCCGGTGATCTCGCCGGGCCTCGCGGCGGTGGAGTCTGTGCGTGAGTCGCCGGGTTCGCTGGAGGTACGGGCGGTGGCCGGTCCGGCGGAGCTGGACGCGGCGGTGCTGGCGGAGTGCGAGGAGTCCCTGGAGCGGGAGGGTTCGATCGGCCTGATCGCGGCCGACGCCCGGATCCCCGCGCTGGCCGAGGCCCTGACCGCGGCGGGCCACGCGTACCTCTCCCCCGGCGAGGAGACGACCGCCGAGTCCCGGCTGACCCTGGTCCCGGCGTCGCTGGCGAAGGGCCTGGAGTACGACTACGTGGTACTGGACGAACCGGCCGCGGTGGTCGACGGCGAACCGGACGAACGCACGGGCCTGCGCCGGTTGTACGTGGCGCTGACGCGAGCGGTGTCGGGGCTGACGGTGGTGCACGCGGCGGAGTTGCCGGACGAGCTGCGTCCGTAAGCCCCTCCGGCGTCGGCGGGGCGGGGGTCCGGGGGCGGAGCCCCTCGCACCCCCGCCCCGCCCTGCTACGCGTCGAGCACCGCTCGCCACTCCCGCACCGCCGCCGCGTCCACCGGCCCCGACCACCCGTGCGGACGCGCCGCACCGCCGATGTGCACCGCGTCGATGCCCGCGGCCAGCAGCTCCGGCAGGTGTTCGAGCCGCAGCCCGCCGCCCACCAGGATCTGCGGCTCGTAACCGGGCTCGCCCTGGCGCGCCGCCTCCACCAGCAGCGTCGGGATGCCGTCGTCGACGCCCTTGGGCGAGCCGGCGGTGAGGTACGTGTCCAGGCCGGGCAGGTCCGCCAGCTGCTTGCGCAGGGCGTCCCGGTCGACGGCCCGGTCGATCGCGCGGTGGAAGGTCCAGCGGCAGCCGTCCAGCTCGGCGACGAGCCGTTCGACGGCGACCAGGTCCGGGTGGCCCTCGGCATCGAGGAAGCCGAGCACGAATTCCTCGGCGCCCGCCGCGCGCAGCTCGCGCGCCTTCGCCACCAGCACCTCGATGTCGCCGGCCGCGAAGCCGTCCGCCACCCTGAGCATCACCCGCAGCGGAATGTCCACCGCCGCCCGGATCTCCGCGAAGGTCGCACAGGACGGGGTCAGGCCGTCCGACGCCATGTCGGTGACCAGCTCAAGCCGGTCCGCACCACCCGCCTGGGCGGCGATCGCGTCCTCGGCGTCGAGAGCGATCACCTCCAGGACTGCACGGTTGCTCATGGGCCCCATCCTCCAGGAAGCATCAATAGGTCTAGTCCAATGGCCAGCCTACGGGTCAGTACACCGAGGATGCAGCCTCAATGCCAGCCGAAGATACGTGAGGTCAGCCGCACATCGGGGGATCGAACGATCACGACGCGGATCCGGCGGCACATCCGCCCTTGCGTTTCATAGGGGAGGGGGGTATACCTGAACCAGCAATACATACCCCCCAGGGGTATCAACGACCGCCAGGGAGGACATCGTGTCCGCGCACACCGCCACAACCGGCACCGGTACCGCCACCGGCACCGGCACCGCCGCAGAGGTCGAGCTCGCGATCGGCGGCATGACCTGCGCCTCCTGCGCGGCCCGCATCGAGAAGAAGCTCAACCGGATGGACGGCGTCGAGGCCACCGTCAATTACGCCACCGAGAAGGCCAAGGTCAGCTACCGGGGCGAGGACATCTCCGTACAGGACCTGATCGCCACCGTCGAGAAGACCGGCTACACCGCGCACGAGCCCGCTCCCCCGGCGCGCACCGCCGAGGAGGGCGCCGCCGCCCCCGGTGCCGGCGAAGCCGACGAGCTGCGGCCCCTGCGGCAGCGGCTGCTGACCGCCGTCGCGCTCGCCGTGCCGGTGATCGCGATGTCGATGATCCCGGCGCTCCAGTTCGACTACTGGCAGTGGCTCTCGCTGACGCTGACGGCCCCGGTCGTCACGTACGCCGCCTGGCCGTTCCACAAGGCCGCGTTCACCAATGCCCGGCACGGCGCGGCGACGATGGACACGCTGATCTCGGTCGGCACCACGGCCGCGTTCCTCTGGTCGCTGTGGGCGCTGTTCTTCGGCACGGCGGGCATGGTCGGCATGACGCACCCCTTCGAGCTGACCATCGGGCGGAGCGACGGCGCGGGCAACATCTACCTGGAGGCCGCCGCCGGAGTCACCGCCTTCATCCTGGCCGGGCGCTACTTCGAGGCCCGGTCCAAGCGGAAGGCGGGCGCGGCCCTGAAGGCGCTGCTCGAACTCGGCGCCAAGGAAGTGACCGTGCTGCGCGGCGGCCGCGAGGTGACCGTGCCGACCGCCGAGCTCCAGGTCGGGGACCGGTTCCTGGTCCGCCCCGGCGAGAAGATCGCCACCGACGGCACCGTCGTAGAAGGTGCCTCGGCCGTGGACGCTTCCATGCTGACCGGTGAGTCCGTGCCCGTGGAGGTCGGCGTCGGCGACTCCGTCACCGGGGCGACGCTCAACGCGGGCGGCCGGCTCGTCGTGGAGGCCACCCGGATCGGCGCCGACACCCAGCTCGCCAGGATGGCGAAGCTCGTCGAGGACGCCCAGAACGGCAAGGCGGCGGCCCAGCGCCTCGCGGACCGGATCTCCGCCGTCTTCGTACCCGTCGTCATAGCCCTGGCGCTCGGCACGCTGGGCTTCTGGCTCGGCAACGGCGGGGGCCTGACCGCCGCGTTCACCGCCGCCGTGGCCGTACTGATCATCGCCTGCCCCTGCGCCCTGGGCCTGGCCACCCCCACCGCCCTCATGGTCGGCACCGGACGCGGCGCCCAGCTCGGCATCCTGATCAAGGGCCCGGAGGTCCTGGAGACCACCCGCCGCGTCGACACGATCGTCCTCGACAAGACCGGCACCGTCACCACCGGCCGCATGACCCTCCTCGACGTCCACACCGCCGACAACACCACCGAAACCGACGTACTGCGCCTCGCCGGCGCCCTGGAACACGCCTCCGAGCACCCCATCGCCCAGGCCGTCGCCGCCGGAGCCGCCGAACGCACCGGCACCGCCCTTCCCACCCCCGAGGACTTCGCCAACATCGCCGGACTCGGCGTCCAGGGCATCGTCGAGGGCCACGCCGTCCTCGTCGGCCGTGAGCAGCTGCTCGCCGAGTGGGAGATCCACCTCCCCGTGGAGCTGGCCCGGCGCAAGGCCGAGGCGGAGGCCGCGGGCCGGACGGCCATCGCGGTGGCCTGGGACGGCGAGGCACGGGCGGTGCTCGAAGTCGCCGACGCGGTGAAGGACACCAGCGCGGAGGCCATCGAGCGGCTGCGGGCCCTGGGCCTCACCCCGATCCTGCTGACCGGCGACAACCGGGCGGTGGCCGAGGCGGTCGCGGCCGAGGTCGGGATCGAGGAGGTGTACGCGGAGGTCATGCCGGAGGACAAGGTCGACGTCGTCAAGAAGCTCCAGGCACAGGGCCGTTCGGTCGCCATGGTCGGTGACGGGGTCAACGACGCGGCCGCCCTCGCCCAGGCCGATCTGGGCCTGGCGATGGGGACCGGCACGGACGCCGCGATCGAGGCCGGCGACCTGACGCTGGTACGCGGCGACCTGCGGGCCGCGGCGGACGCCATCCGGCTGTCGCGCAAGACCCTCGGCACCATCCGTACGAACCTGTTCTGGGCCTTCGCCTACAACGTGGCCGCTCTGCCGCTCGCCGCGGCCGGGCTGCTCAACCCGATGATCGCGGGCGCCGCGATGGCCTTCTCGTCGGTCTTCGTGGTCGGCAACTCGCTGCGGCTGCGGGGGTTCAGGGCGGCGGCGTAGGGTCGGGGGCCCGGCCCCTGCGGCGGTCGGGGAACCGAGGGTGCGGGGCCTCCCGAGCGCGGGAGGCCCCTACCCCATCACCACGAACCGCACGCGCGCCCCCGGCACCGCCTGTGCCGCCCCCGCCAGCGCGGCCTCCGGCACCACCCCCACCACCGGGTATCCCCCCGTCGTCGGATGGTCGTTGAGGAACACCACCGGCCGCCCGTCCGGCGGTATCTGGACGGCCCCCAGCACCATGCCCTCGCTCGGCAGCTCCCCCTCCCGCGCACGTTCCAGCGCGGGCCCCTCCGTCCGCAGCCCGATGCGGTTGCTGTGCGACGACACCCTGTACGTGGCGGTGGCGAGAGTCCGCAGCGCGTCGTCCGTGAACCAGGCATGACGTGGCCCCAGCCGGACCGGCAGGACGAGTTCGGTCGGCGCCCCCGGCCACGGCACGGCGTCCGGCACCGGCGGAACGGGCCCCGCAGGCGTCCCCAGCGGCTCCACGTCCCCGTCCCGCAGCGGCGCCGGTCCCAGCCCGGACAGCAGATCCGCCGACCGGCTGCCCAGCACCGGTTCCGGCACCAAGCCGCCGCGGAACGCCAGATAGCTCCGCAGACCACCCTCCGCCGGACCGGCGTCCAGCACCGCTCCCGCCGGTACGGGAACGGGGACGCCCCATGCCACCGCTCGCCCGTCCACCGTGACCCGGCACGCGGCACCCCCCACCACGACCACCGTGGAACGTCTCGGCCGTACCCCGCACCCGGTGACCGTGGTCTCCAGTACCGCCGCGTCCTCCGTATTGCCGACGAGCCGGTTGGCGAGGCGGAGGGCCGGTGCATCCAATGCGCCGGCCCTCGGCACCCCGAGGTGTGCCCAGCCGACCCGCCCCTCGTCCTGCACGGTGGTCAGCGCCCCGGCCCGGACCACGTCGAGAGCGTCCGCCGTCTCGATCACTCCGCCACCCCTGCCGCCCCCACCACCACGAACCGCACCCGCACGCCCGGCCCCAGCAACGCCGCCGGTTCCCGTGCCGGGTTCCACAGCTCCTCGGGGTCCGGCATCCGCCCGATGAGCTGCCACCCTCCGGGCGACGCGCGCGGATACACCCCGGCGTACGGCCCCGCAAGACCCACCGCCCCCGCCGGAACCTTCGTGCGCGGAGTCGCCCGCCGCGGCACATGAAGGTGACCTGGCAGACCTGTCAGATAGCCGAAGCCGGGCGCGAACCCACAGAACGCCACCCGGAACTCCGTACCGGCATGAATGCCCGGCACCTCGTCGGCGCCGACACCCCACGCCGTGGCGACCTCGTCGAGATCCGGCCCGTCGTAGACGACAGGGATCTCGACTGCGTCCCCGGCCCCACGCCGCATCGGCGGTATCCGCCAGGAAGCGAGTTCGCGGGCGAACCGCACCCGGGCCTGACGCGTATGGTCCGCGATGCCGTCGAGCAGCACGCTTCGCGCGCCAGGCACGACCTCCCTCATGACGGGCAGTTCGCCGCGCGCGCGGCGGCGCAACAGCTCGACGTGGAAGGCCTCGGCATGCTCGGCGGAGGACAGCTCGACGAGCAGCGCCTCCCGGCCGACGGGCAGCACCAGCACCCCGGTACCGAATCCGTCTCCGTTCGCGCGTCGACGGTGAGAATTCAGTTCCCGAACCCTTCACCGAGGTCCACGTCGAGATCCATCGAATGGGTTGGACTCGTCAGATCCATCACGGGCGCACACTAGCGATTACCCGATAATCCAACAATGGCTGATCCTGCTCGAATCGGAGCAGGAACGACCGTACGGCGATTGGCCGTTCAGCCGACCGCACAGGCATGTCACGGAGCCCCTCAGCGCCGTCCGATCCCGGGCCAGGGCCTTTCGTTAGGGTCGTCCCATGACCGACAGCTCGCGTCCGAACGGCGCCCCCGGCGGGGTGGACCATACCGACGACTCCCTCCGTGAGCGCTGGCGGGAGGCGCTCACCCGGGCCCGGGGCGGCGCCCCAGGCCCCGACCCGCTGCCGTACGCCGACAACCTCCTGGCGCGCTGGGCCGAGCCGCAGCGGCGGTACCACACCACCGCGCACCTGGTCGCGGTGCTCGATCATGTCGACACGCTCGCCGGGTACGCGGCCGACCCGGACGCGGTACGGCTCGCCGCCTGGTTCCACGACGCGGTGTACCGGCCCGACCGGTCCGAGAACGAGGAGCGCAGCGCCGCGCTGGCCGAGCGCGCCCTCGCGGAGGCCGGTGTGCCGGACGGGGTCACGGCGGAGGTGGCCCGGCTCGTACGGCTCACCGTCACCCACGACCCGGCGGACGGCGACAGCGACGGCGAGGTGCTCTGCGACGCGGATCTGGCCATTCTCGCGGCGCCCCCGGGCCAGTACGCGGCTTACGCGGCGCAGGTGCGCGAGGAGTACGGCTTCGTGCCCGACGACGCGTTCCAGGAGGGGCGGGCGACGGTGCTGCGCCAGCTGCTCGGGCTGCCGCGGCTGTTCCGTACGCCGTACGGGGCGGAGCACTGGGAGCCGCGGGCCCGGCAGAACCTGACGACCGAACTGGAGCTGCTCAGCCACTGACCCGCGGCGGCCGGGGAATGCCGGGGCCGCGGCCGCTGTTGGCAGCTGTCATGCCCGACTCTGCCGCTCGCCGCTCCCGCATGCCCCTGGCCGTGTACATCCTGGGTCTCTCGGTCTTCGCCCTGGGAACCAGCGAATTCATGCTCTCCGGGCTGCTGCCGCCCATCGCCGACGACATGAACGTGTCGATACCCCGTGCCGGACTCCTCATATCCGCCTTCGCGATCGGCATGGTGATCGGCGCCCCGCTGCTCGCCGTGGCCACGCTCCGGCTGCCGCGCCGCACCACGCTGATCGCCCTGATCTCCGTCTTCGGCCTCGGTCAGGTCGCGGGCGCGCTGGCCCCGACGTACGAGGTGCTCTTCGCGTCACGGGTGGTGAGCGCGTTCGCCTGTGCCGGATTCTGGGCGGTGGGGGCGGCCGTCGCCATCGCGATGGTGCCGGTGAACTCGCGGGCCCGTGCGATGGCCGTGATGATCGGCGGTCTGTCGATCGCCAATGTGCTGGGCGTGCCGCTGGGCGCGTTCCTCGGTGAGAACTTCGGCTGGCGGTCGGCGTTCTGGGCCGTGGGCGCGGCGTCCGCCGTGGCGCTGGTCGGGGTGACGACGCTGATCCCGCGCATCCCGCTGCCGGAGCAGAAGCCCCGGCTGAAGCAGGAGATGAGCATCTACCGGGACCGTCAGGTGTGGCTGTCGATCGTGATCACGGCGCTCGCCGCGGGCGGGGTGTTCTGCGCGTTCAGCTATCTGGCGCCGCTGCTGACGGATGTCGCCGGGCTGGACTCGGGCTGGGTGCCGACGGTGCTGGCGCTGTTCGGGATCGGGGCGCTGGTCGGCACGACGATCGGCGGCCGGGTCGCGGACGCGCATCTCTTCGGGGTGCTGATGAGCGGTATCGCGGCCTCGACGGTCTTCCTGGCCGCGCTGGCCCTGTTCGCGTCGAACCAGGTCGCGGCGGTCGGGCTCTCGTTCCTGCTGGGTCTGTCGGCGTTCTACACGGCCCCGGCGCTGAACGCCCGGATGTTCAACGTGGCGGGCGCCGCCCCGACGCTGGCCGGTGCGACGACCACGGCCGCGTTCAACCTGGGCAACACCGGCGGTCCCTGGCTGGGCGGCACGGTGATCGACGCGGACTTCGGTTTCGCGGCGACCGCCTGGGCCGGGGCGGCGATGACGGTACTGGCGCTGGTGGCCGTGGTGTTCTCGCTGCGGCTGCAGCGCAGCCGCGCCTCGTCGTCCCGGCTGGTGGCGGGCGCCCCGGCCGCCGCGCCGCAGGACGCGGCTCAGGAGTGCGCGCCCTCGACGACCGCCTGAGCGTTCTCAGCCCTGCGCGGGACGCCCCTGCGCGGGGCTTTCCCGCGCGAGGCTTTCCTGCACGGGGCTTTCCTGCGCGGGAAGCCCCGGTGCGGGCCGCCCCTTGGGCCGCCGCAGCCCCGCCTGCGTAATCCGGCGGACGAGCTCCTTCGAGCCGATCTGCCGGGCCCCGGCCCGCACCGCGTCCTCGTACCGCGTCTCCGGTACGTCGTAGTGGTCCCGCTCGAACGCGCGCGGCGGGCAGCCGATGGACGCCGCGAAGGCGTGCAGCTCCTCGAAGGAGACATCGCTGACCAGGTGCGACCAGAACCGCCCGTGCCCCGGCCACTCGGGCGGGTCGATGTAGACGGTCACCGCCGCAGTATCCCGCTCAGCGAACCGACCGGCGCCACCGCCACCGCGGCCTTGGTGCACACCCAGTGCGGGTCCGGGCCCAGTTCCGGTTCGACGTCGAGGGCGTGCGGGTCGCCCGCGTCGCAGACCGGGCAGAGCGGCCACCGCCCGTACTGTTCGAGCAGCGCGTCCTGCACGTCCTGGGCGACGAGGCCCACCACGAACGCGGCACCGTCGGGCCACTGCTCGACCCACCAGCGGCGGTGCGTCACCGCGTCCTCGACCAGCGAGACGATCCCGGCCTCGGCGACGTCACCTGCGGCGAGATCGGCCATGACCAGCGCACGGGCCGTATGCAGCGCCTGTTCCAAGGGGTTCATCTCCATGGGCCCATTGTCACCTGCCCGCGAATTCACCTCGCCCGCCCGCCATCACCGTTTCCGCGCTGTCGGAGGGAGTGGCCGCGGACCGGTGAAGACGGGACGAAGGGGGGGTTGACGGCCAACCCGGTTGAAAATATCTTTCAAAGGTGACCCATGACCTGAAGGAAAGTTTCAACGCCGACTCCCCGCCCGCCCCGGCGGCCCTCGCGGCCAAGGTTCGTACGCTCGCGCCGTCCATGACCCGTTCCATGCAGCGCGTCGCCGAGGCCGTCGCCGGTGATCCGGCCGGCTGCGCAGCCCTCACGGTCACCGGTCTCGCCGAGCTCACCGGCACCAGCGAGGCGACCGTGGTCCGCACGGCCCGCCTGCTCGGCTACCCCGGCTATCGCGATCTGCGCCTGGCCCTCGCCGGGCTCGCCGCGCACCAGCAGTCCGGCCGGGCCCCTTCCGTCACGGCCGACATAGCGGTCGACGACCCGATCGCCGACGTGGTCGCCAAGCTGGCCTACGACGAGCAGCAGACCCTCGCCGACACGGCCGCCGGGCTCGACACCGTCCAGCTCGGTGCCGCCGTGGCCGCCGCCGCCACCGCCCGGCGCATCGACATCTACGGTGTGGGCGCCTCCTCCCTCGTCGGCCAGGACCTCGCGCAGAAGCTGGCCCGCATCGGCCTGATCGCGCACTCCCACACAGACCCGCACCTCGCGGTGACCAACGCCGTGCAGCTGCGCTCCGGCGACGTCGCCATCGCGATCACGCACTCCGGCTCCACGGTCGACGTGATCGAGCCGCTGCGGGTCGCCTTCGACCGGGGCGCGACGACGGTCGCGATCACCGGCCGCCCCGACGGCCCGGTCACGCAGTACGCCGACCACGTACTGACCACGTCCACCGCCCGGGAGAGCGAGCTGCGGCCCGCCGCCATGTCGAGCCGTACGAGCCAGCTCCTCGTCGTCGACTGCCTGTTCATAGGCGTCGCGCAGCGTACGTACGAGACGGCCGCACCGGCCCTCGCCGCCTCCTACGAAGCCCTGGCCCACCGCCACACCCCACGCCCGCGCTGACCGGCCCCGCCGATCCGCGAGCCCTCCGCACCCGCTGACCGGCCCGCCGGTCCGCGACC
>NZ_JBIASS010000005.1:327833-524202 GCF_042890955.1 Streptomyces sp. NPDC001933
CCCTCTCACCATCATTTTTTTGTTATGGTTTTTATTTTGTTGTCCTCTGCCGAATCCCCCCCCCCCCCCCCCCCCCCGCCGGGCCCCCCCCCCCCCCCCCCCCCCCGCAGCCGCAGCCGCTGAACCGCACGCGACCGAGAAAGCAGAGCCGCCCTCCATGACCTCCACCACCGACGCCGACCCCACCGCCTCCGACGGCTACGGGGAGCTGCGCGCCCAGCTCGCGACGCTCACCACCGAGGCGTTCCGGCCCGAGCTCGCCGAGATCGACCGGCTCGGCACACTTGAGATCGCCCGCATCATGAACGGCGAGGACCAGTCCGTCCCGGCCGCCGTCGGCGCCCGGCTGCCCGAGATAGCCGCCGCCATCGACGGCACGGCGGAGCGCATGGCGCGCGGCGGCCGGCTGATCTACGCGGGCGCGGGCACCGCCGGCCGGCTCGGCGTGCTCGACGCCAGCGAGTGCCCGCCCACCTTCAACACCGACCCCTCCGAGGTCATCGGCCTGATCGCGGGCGGCCCGACCGCCATGGTCAAGGCCGTCGAGGGCGCCGAGGACAGCAAGGAGCTGGCCGCCGCCGACCTCGATGCCCTGGACCTCACCGCCGACGACACCGTGGTCGGCATCTCCGCCTCCGGCCGCACGCCGTACGCGATCGGGGCCGTCGAGCACGCCCGCGGCAAGGGCGCGCTGACCATCGGTCTCTCCTGCAACGCGGACTCCGCGCTGGGCGCCGCGGCGGAGCACGCCATCGAGGTCGTCGTCGGCCCGGAGCTGCTCACCGGCTCCACCCGGCTCAAGGCGGGCACGGCCCAGAAGCTCGTCCTCAACATGCTCTCGACGATCACGATGATCCGGCTCGGCAAGACGTACGGGAACCTGATGGTCGACGTCCGCGCCTCCAACGAGAAGCTGCGCGCCCGCTCCCGCCGGATCGTCTCGCTCGCCACCGGAGCGTCCGACGAGGAGATCGAGGCCGCCCTCGCCGCGACCGACGGCGAGGTGAAGAACGCCATCCTCACCATCCTCGGCCAGGTCGACGGCCCCACCGCCGCCGACCTCCTGACCGCGTCCGGCGGCCACCTCCGCGCCGCCCTCGCCGCCGCCCCCCGCACCACCTGAACCACCGGCTCCATCCCCGCACCCCCGCACAGCAAGGCACCACGCACCATGGCAACAGAAGACAAGAACCGCGCCACCGCCGCCGCGATCCTTCCGCTCGTCGGTGGCGCCGCGAACGTCAGCACCATCGCCCACTGCATGACCCGGCTCCGGCTGGGTCTGCACGACCGCTCCCTCGTCGACGACGAGGCCCTGAAGGCGGTCCCCGCCGTCATGGGCGTGGTCGAGGACGACACGTACCAGATCGTCCTCGGCCCGGGGACCGTCGCCCGGGTCACGCCGGAGTTCGAGCGACTGGTTGAGGAGGGCGCGGAGGGCCGGGCAGCAGCCCCTGATCCGGGCGAAGCCGCGCCCTCGGCATCCGCCTCCGCCTCCGCCTCGGCGGACGAGCTGGCCGCCCATGGTGCCGCGATGAAGGCGGCCCGGAAGACGAAGAACGCCACCCCGTTCAAGCTGTTCCTGCGCCGGATCGCGAACATCTTCGTCCCGCTGATCCCGGCGCTCATCGGCTGCGGCATCATCGCCGGCCTCAACGGCCTGCTGGTGAACCTGGGCTGGCTGACCTCGGTCACCCCCGCCCTCGCCGCGATGGCGTCCGGTTTCATGGCGCTGATCGCCGTCTTCGTCGGCTACAACACGGCGAAGGAGTTCGGCGGCACGGCGATCCTGGGCGGTGCGGTCGCCGCGATCATCGTCTTCCCGGGCGTCGCGAACATCGAGGCGTTCGGCCAGAAGCTCTCCCCCGGGCAGGGCGGTGTGCTGGGCGCGCTCGGCGCGGCGGTGCTCGCGGTGTACGTGGAGAAGTGGTGCCGCCGCTGGGTGCCCGAGGCACTGGACGTACTGGTCACCCCGACCCTCACGGTCCTGGTCTCCGGCCTGGTGACGATCTTCGGCCTGATGTACGTGGCCGGCGAGGTCTCCACCGCCATCGGTACGTTCGCCGACTGGCTGCTCTCCAACGGCGGTGCGGGCGCGGGCTTCGTGCTCGGCGGTCTCTTCCTGCCCCTGGTGATGCTGGGCCTGCACCAGGCGCTCATCCCGATCCACACCACCCTGATCGAGCAGCAGGGCTACACCGTGCTGCTCCCGATCCTCGCGATGGCGGGCGCCGGCCAGGTCGGCGCGGCCGCGGCGGTCTACTTCCGCCTCCCGCGCAACGAGTCGATCCGCCGCACCATCAAGTCCGCGCTCCCGGCCGGTCTGCTGGGCGTCGGCGAGCCCCTGATCTACGGCGTCAGCCTCCCGCTCGGCCGCCCGTTCATCACGGCGTGCGTGGGCGGCGCGTTCGGCGGAGGCTTCATCGGCCTGTTCAACCAGCTCGGCGACAAGGTCGGCTCCACGGCCATCGGCCCGTCCGGCTGGGCCCTGTTCCCCCTGCTCGACGGCAACCACGGCCTGGGCACCACGGCCGCGATCTACGGGGGCGGCCTGCTGGTCGGCTACCTCGCCGGGTTCCTCGCGACGTACTTCTTCGGATTCAGCAAGGACCTGCTGACGGAGTTCAACGTCTCACAGGAACCCGCCGCGTCCACGGTCACGGCAACGGGCGCCCCGGCGTCCCCGGCCCCCGGCCCCGACACCCCCACGAAGGAACCGGCCGGAGTCTGACCCCGGTCTGAGCAGGCATGGATGAGGGCGGCACCCGACCGGGGTGTCGCCCTTCCGTGTATCCAAAGCCGGGTCACACCCGGCGCAACAACACCTTCACGGCAGCCTCCCCTCCCTGTTGACCTCCCGGACCCGGGCCCGCAGCACCTCCCCCAGCGGCGCCGGGCGCACCGACTCCGGCGGGCAGTCCCACTCCGCCCCACCGCCCGGCGCCCGCAGCTGTACGTACGGCCCGACGTGCCCCATCACGCGCCCCACCCGCCCGTCCCGGGTGTCCACCGCGAACGAACCCGGCTCCGGCGCGCTCGACTCAGGTCCTTCACCGTTCATGACCGGCCAGTCCCTGCGCCTCCAGCACCACACTCAGCCTCAGCACCGTGTCGAGATTGCACCGTCCGAGGTCCACCAGCGGCGTCCCCGGGTCGCTCCCCGCACATGACACCGGGTCGATCCGCAGCGATGGCAGCGTGATCCCGACACCCGAGAACCCCTCCTTCAAACGCGCCACCGCGTCCTCCGCTGCCCGCACTCTGCCCTCCGTCGCCCTGCGCCGTTCCTTGATCGTCATGATCCATTCCTTTCCACGCTGAGTAATGACAATGCATACCCAGCGTGTCCAACGTGTCGCTAACCTGGAAGAGGCGCAGAACCAACAACCGCACATGTGTCACAGGGAGTTGTCATGCCGGGGCCCAAGAAGCTCGACCCCTCCTCCTCTCCACGCGCCCTGCTCGGCGCGGAGCTCCGCCACCGAAGAGAGGGCGCGGGTCTCTCGCAGGAGGCGCTGGGCATCCCGCTGTTCGTGAGCGGTTCCTTCATCGGGCAGTTGGAGTCCGGTACGCGTCGGATGCAGTTGGATCAGGCCGAGAAGCTGGACGAGATCCTGAAGTCGGAAGGCTTCTTCGTCCGCAACTGCGCGGCCCTGAAGAAGTCGAAGTACCCGGATCACGCATTGCCCACCGCGACTTGGCGGAAGTCCACGTACAGCGACGGCAGCGGCGGCGACTGCCTCGAAGTCGCCGACGGCCACCCCGGCATCGTCCCCGTGCGGGACTCCAAGGTGGCCGAGGGGCCGGCGCTCGTGTTCCGGGACGCCGCGTGGACGTCGTTCATCGCGGACCTCAAGAGCGTCCGGGCCTGACGGAACGGGCCGGATCGACCGAGGCCGTCGGTCGGTCCGGCCCGCGTCCGGTCCAGTGGTCAGGCCCTGACCCGACCGCCGGGCGGTGCACCCACTCGATCGAGTGGAGGTTTCAGGCCATATATGCGGTTTGCGTGAAGAATACCCTCGGCTGACGCGATCATTCGGCGGTGAACTCAACATTCCGGACGGCCCACCGTCCCAAGTCACTGCGTGCGGCCGGATTCGGCGCGCTCGCCGTGCTGACCCTGCTTCCGGCGATCCCGGCCGCCGCCTCCACCGCGAAGGAGGCGTCACCGCGGCCCGCGGCGCAGGCGATGCACCGCCCCGTCACCCAGGCCGAGGCCAGGACCTCCGCGCGCCTCGACTCGTTGCAGGGCAGGCCGGAGAAGCTGAAGGCGTTCTTCAAGGCCCTGCCCAAGGGCGGTGACCTGCACAACCACCTGTCGGGGGCGGTCACCACCGAGTACCTGATCCAGCTCGCGAGCGAGGCCGGGCTGTGCATCGACGCGACGGACACGGCCGTGGCGCCGCCGTGCGGGCCGGGTACGAGGCCGGCGGCCGACGCGCAGCACGACGCCGCGTTCCGGCAGCGGATCATCCGGGCCTGGTCCATGCAGGACTTCCCGGCCGACCAGTCCGGGCACGACCACTTCTTCGACACGTTCGGCAAGTTCGGCATGGCCACCTGGTACACCCGCGGCAAGATGCTCGCGAACGTGGCCAACACCGTGGTCGAGCAGAACCAGTTCTACCTGGAGACCCTGGTCACCCCCGCTTCGGACGCCGGCAGGGCGCTCGCCGACAAGGTGGGCTACGACGCCGACCTGGCCGCCCTCCACGCCAAGCTCGTGGCCGGTGGCCAGCTCGACCGGGTGGTGGACGAGGCGGTCCAGGAGGCCGACGACACCGACGTGCAGTTCCGCGAGGCCGCGCACTGCGACACGCCCCGCCCCGACCCGGGCTGCAAGCTCCCCGTCAGGTGGATCTCCCAGGTGTCCCGGGGCAGCTCCCCGGTACGGGTGTTCACGCAGATGGCGGTCGGCATGCGACTGGCCGAGCGCGACCCGAGGTTCCTCGCGGTCAACCTCGTACAGCCGGAGGACGGCGAGAGCGCGCTGACCAACTACAGCCTCCAGATGCGGATGCTGAAGTACCTGCGCGGCCAGTACCCGGACTCCCACCTCACCCTGCACGCCGGTGAGCTGGCCCCCGGCCTGGTCAAGCCCGAGGACCTGACCTTCCACATCCGTGAAGCGGTGCTCGTGGCCGGAGCCGAGCGCATCGGCCACGGCGTGGACCTGGTCCACGAGGACGACTGGCGGCAGCTGGCCCGCACGATGGCGCGGCGCAACGTGGCCGTCGAGGTGCCGTTCTCCAGCAACAAGCAGATCCTCGGCATCGCGGGCGACGACCACCCGTTCAACGCCTACCGCCGCTACGGCGTCCCGATCGTCCTGGCCACCGACGACCCGGGCGTCTCCCGGATCGACATCAGCCACGAGTACCAGTACGCGGCCAATACGTACGGCCTCGGCTACGTCGAGCTGAAGGACCTGGCCCGCGCCTCGCTGGAGTACGCGTTCCGCGAGGGCCGCAGCCTGTGGGCCACCGACTCCGCCCGGTCCGGCTACCGCCCGGTCTCCGCCTGCCAGGGCAACCGGCCGGGCACCGACCGCCCGAGCTCGCGCTGCGCCCGCTACCTCGCCGACAACCCGAAGGCGGCGACCGAGTGGCGCCAGGAGACGGCCTTCGCCGTCTTCGAGCGCGACAACCGCTGACCCGAGCGCCCCGGGCCGGGTACGGGGCTTGAGCCCCGGGCCCGGTACGGGGCTTGAGCCCCGGGCCCGCCGCGCTCTCCGTACGGGCGTCAGGCGTCACTCGCCTCGTTCGTCCTGCTCCGCCGCCCACAGATGGCCGAGCGTCCCGAGGACCAGACGGCAGACGTCGTCCGGATCGGCCCCGGCCAGGGGTTCCCGGGCGACGACCGTCCGCATCAGGCCGATTCCCAGCAGCCAGGCCATGGCGAGATCCGCGCGCAGCGCGCCGTCCTCGGCCCCGGACAGCCCGGCCAGCGCGCTCTGGTACGCCTCGCCCAGCTCCCGCAGGGTTCCGGCCGCCTCGTCGCCCCGCCCGACCGACCGCAGATAGACCTCCAGGGAACGGTCCTCCGGCCCCTCCGCGCTCCGGGTCAGCATCGAGCGCAGGGCGGTCTCGAACAGCTCCTCCGGCGGCGTCGCCCGCAGCTGCTCCAGCCCGCCGAGCGCGACGACCTCCGTCAGCAGCCCCCGCTTCGAGCCGAAGTACCTGAACAACAGGGCCTGGTTGACCCCGGCCCGCGCCGCTATCTCCCGGACCGTCGCCCCCTCGTAGCCACGCTCCGCGAACAGGTCCCGGGCCGCCTCCAGCAAGCGGCGACGGGTGGCCGCGGCGTCCCTGCGGCGCTCTTCGGGCTGCGGGGCGGAAGCGGTCTCCATGGCGGCTTTCCTCTCGAACGGCCCGTCAGGATAACGGCCTTAAAGCGTCGTTGACTGCCTGGGAAGACCACTTCTACCGTTGTAAGCAGCTGCTTACATCCGGGAGGCCGCAGTGAACACAGCAGATACCGAACCCCTCGCCTACCCCTTCAACACCCCCGACGGGCTCCAGCTGGCCGAGGCCTACGAGCACGTACGCGAACGGCCGGGGCTCTTACGGGTCCAGATGCCGTACGGCGAACCGGCCTGGCTCGTCACCCGCTACGCCGACGCCCGGCTCGTCCTCGGCGACCAGCGCTTCAGCCGGGCCGCCGCCGCCTCGCACGACGAGCCCCGGCAGTCCGAGGGGCAGCGCGACGGGGGCATCCTCGGCATGGACCCGCCGGACCACACCCGGCTGCGTTCCCTGGTCGCCAAGGCGTTCACCGTCCGCCAGGTCGAGAAGCTGCGCCCCCAGGTCCGGGAGCTGACCGCCGGCCTGCTCGACGAGCTGGAGACCGCGGGGCCGCCCGCCGACCTGGTCGACCTGTTCGCACTTCCGTTGCCGGTCGCCGTGATCTGCCGGATGCTGGGCGTACCAACTGAGGACCGGCCGCGCTTCCGGGTGTGGAGCGACGACGCGCTGTCGACCAGCTCCCTCACCGCCGAGGAGTTCGACGCGAGCCGCGAGGAACTGCGCGCCTACATGGCCGGGTTGATCGACCAACACCGCCGCGCACCGCAGGACGACCTGATGACGGCGCTCATCGAGGCCCGCGACGGCGGCGACCGGCTCTCCGAGCTCGAACTCGTCGATCTGTGCGTGGGCATCCTGGTCGCGGGGCACGAGACCACCGCGTCCCAGATCCCCAACTTCGTCC
This sequence comes from Streptomyces sp. NPDC001933, assembly GCF_042890955.1. NCBI lineage: Bacteria > Bacillati > Actinomycetota > Actinomycetes > Kitasatosporales > Streptomycetaceae > Streptomyces > Streptomyces sp. NPDC001933. The sequence goes on from NZ_JBIASS010000005.1 coordinate 335,043, forward strand.
TCACCCTGCTCGACCACCCGGACCAGCTGGCCAGGCTCAGGGCCGAACCCGAGCTCGTCCCGAACGCGGTGGAGGAGCTGTTGCGCTTCGTCCCCCTGGGCAGCGGTGCCGGTCAGCCCCGGTACGCCACCGAGGACATCGAGGTCGGCGGGACCCTCGTCCGGGCGGGCAGCCCGGTCCTGGTCGCCGTCGGCGCCGCCAACCGCGACGCACTGCGGTTCGCCGCCCCGGGCGTCCTCGACATCGCCCGCGAGGGCAACCAGCACCTCGGATTCGGCCATGGCGTCCACCACTGCCTGGGCGCCCCGCTGGCCCGGCTCGAACTCCAGGAGGCGCTGGCCGCCCTCATCGCCCGCTTCCCGGAGCTGCGGCCGGCCGGGGATGTGACCTGGAAGTCCGAGATGCTGGTGCGCGGCCCGCGCGTCATGCCGGTGGAGTGGTGAGCGCCATGGCCTGGAACGTACGCGTCGACCCCCAGCTCTGCCAGGGCTCGGGCATGTGCGCAGGGACGGTCCCCGAGGTGTTCGCCCTGGACGGTGAGCGCGCCCGTGTCCGGTCCGACGGGATCGAGCCGGACGAACGGGTCCTGGACGCCGCCGACATCTGCCCGGCCCTGGCGATCACCGTGCACGACGGGAACACCGTCATCGGCCCCCGCCGCGACTGACCCGTCCCCCAGCCGGTATCGGCCTGACTTCTCAGTGGCCGTCCGGTGCGCGGTGGGGTGCCCACAGCTGGTCGGCGTCACCGGCGGCGAGTCTGCCCCGGTAGACGTCGACCTTGTGGGCGATGAGCTTCAGGTTCTCCTGGAGTTCGGCGATCCGGGCGAGCACCTGGTCCTCGTGCGCTTCGAGCAGCTCCAGTCGCTGCTCCTCGTTGCCCCGGCCCGCCGCGACAAGTTCGGCGTAGCGGCGGATTCCTCTGATGGGCATGCCGGTCGCCCGGAGCCTGGTGCAGATGGTGATCCACTCCAGGTCGAACGCGCGGTAGCGGCGCCGGCCGCCGTGGGTCCGGTCCACGGGGGTGACGACCAGTCCGGCGCGTTCGTAGTAGCGCAGGGTGTGTGCGCTCACCCCGGTACGACGGGCGGCCTCGGCGATGCTCAGCCCCGACTCGGGTACGGGCTCGGGCAGTTGTTGGTTGACTTCGACCACGCTCTAGAACCTAGCGTCCCGGACATGCCCGAATCCGTGCCCGTACTCAGTCCTCGCCGTCGGCTCCTGGTGCTCACGATCTGCTGCGCGAGCGTGATCGTCGTGGTGATGGACATCTCTGTCGTCAACGTCGCCCTGCCGTCGATCCGCCACGACCTGCGGGCCTCGGTGTCCGGCCTGCAGTGGACGGTCGACGCGTACACCCTGGTGCTGGCCGGCTTCCTGGTGCTGGCCGGGTCCACCGCTGACCGGTTCGGCCGTCGGCGCGTCTTCCAGGCCGGCCTCGCCGCCTTCGGGCTCGGCTCGCTGCTTTGCGGACTGGCGCCGGGCATCGGCTGGCTGGTCGCGGCGCGTGTGCTGCAGGCTGTCGGCGGCACGATGCTCAATCCGGTGGCGATGGCGATCGTCGCCACCACGTTCCCCGAACCGGCCGCGCGGGCCAGGGCCATCGGTGTGTTCGGCTCGATGACCGGCCTGTCGCTGGCACTGGGGCCGGTCATCGGCGGCGCCCTGGTCGACGGCCTCGGCTGGCACTCCGTCTTCTGGGTCAACGTGCCGATCGTCGCCGCCGCGATCGTGTGCACCGCGCTGTTCGTACCCGAGTCCCGTGCCCCGCGAGTGCGCCGCTTCGACCCGGTGGGCCAGGCTCTGGTGATCCTCGTACTGGGTGGCGTCGTCTTCGCGATCACCGAATCCAGGGCCCTGGGCTGGACCTCTCCGGTCATCCTGGGCCTGCTCTCCCTGTCCGTCCTCGGCGTGCTCGGCATACTCGGCCACCAATCGCGCCGGGTGGACCCGCTGTTGGAGCTGCGCCTGTTCCGCAGCGTGCCGTTCAGCTCGGCGATCCTGATGGCGCTCTTCGCTCTGTGCGGGTTCGGCGCGTTCCTCTTCGTCACCACCCAGTACCTGCAGAACGTACGCGGCATGTCGGCGTTCACGGCCGGGCTGTGCCTGCTCCCGGTCGGGGGGCTGGTCGTCGCGCTCTCTCCGTTCACCGGCAGGCTGGTCGGTGCGCGCGGTCCGAGAGTGCCGCTGGTGGTCGCCGGGTGCGCGCTGGCGCTGGGCGGCGGCGCATCGCTCTGGCTCACACCGGCCACCCCGCTGCCGGCCCTGCTCGCGGTCTACCTCCTGTTCGGCATTTTCCTGAGCACCGTGAACCCACCGATCACCAACACCGCCGTCTCCGGAATGCCCCGCTCGATGGCCGGGGTGGCGGCCTCCCTGGCCTCCGCCGGCCGCCAGACCGGCACCACTCTGGGCGTCGCCGTCTCCGGAACGATCGTGGCTTCGGCCCTGCCCCGCGGCGGACCGGCGTTCACCGACGCGGAGCACACCGTGTGGTGGCTGGTACTCGGACTGGGCCTCGGCATCACGGCCCTGGGCCTGCTCAGCACCGGCCGCTGGGCCATGAACACCGCCACCCGAACGGCGACACTGTTCGAGCAGCTGGACCACGGCACGGCCCTCCGGACCGCCCCTGCCGCCCGGCGGTGATCGGAGGCGCGGCCGAGCGGCAGAGCATCTGCGAAACCGTCCCGATCAGGCCAACCGAATGCTGAGCTGGGAACCGAGCTCGCTGAACCCCAGCGCGACCGCCACCTTCCTCGATGCCGGGACGCGGGCCCGCCATTGCAGCAGCAGGTCCTGTGCGAGCGCGTGCCGGACCGAGGCGGATCCGGTCGCGCGGGCAAAGCCCCTTCCGCGCCAGGCGGGCGAGGTCAGCACGCTCACGTGAGCCGTCGAGTTCGGCCATACGCGATATCCGGAAGCAGCGACGATCTCACCGTCGGTCCGCAGAACGAACGCGGGTGAGGTGATCTCGGCGAGGGATGCCTCTCCGACATCCTCCGCCCCCGCCGCCTTCTCAAGGGCCCTCACCTCCGCATGGTCGGCGGGCAGTACCTCCACACGTGGCTCTGCGAGCGCTACTGGCCGGAAGCCACCGGCCTCTGCATAGGCGAGTGCGGCGGGCCCGAGAACCTCACCGATCGGGAGAACCCTCCCCACCGCTTCCGGGTCCGTCAACCTGTCGGCAGGCAGCTCAGCCACAGCCTGACGGACCCGGGCAGCGGACTTCACGCTCGGAGCGGTGACGACGGCTGCTCCGCCCAGGAGCACGATGCCCACCCACCCAGGTGGGCAGAACCTCGAATCAGGAGAGGCGACGACGCCGACCTCGCCCACCGCCCCGAACGAGACCGGCGCCGACGCCACCTCCTGCCATAGGCCTTGGGCCCTGATCAGCAACGAATCGTTGGACATGAACCGACCCTTCCAGAGCCGCGTGCTCGCACGCACTCGGAATGAATGCATCAGGACCGGCATCGAAGACCACCCCGACTGACGGAGAGCCGAGCACTTCTGACCGCGAGCGCGCTGCCGTAGGCGAGGTCGACGCCATCGGCCGACAGAATCTCCGAACCACTGACCTCAAGTGGTTCCGGAGCGTTGCCAACGCTGCGCCCCCTCAGAGACACGACCGGGCCCGGAGCTCAAGCCCCGGGCCCGGTCGCGGAAGGCGAGGGGCGCTAGCCGACCCGTACCAGGACCCACTCGCGCTCGCCCTGGCCGCCCAGCCTCGCGCGGTCGTCCTGCGGGGTGAGCGTGCCCAGGTTCGAGGCGCCGTCGAGGCTCAGGGCGACGCCCAAGCCGTTGGACGAGCCATGGATCAGCCACTGGTCCGGAGAAGTGTTGCACTCACGCTCGGCCACGGCGGGCGGGTAGATCTTCAGGGGCGACAGGGCCAGGCAGCGGTTCTCGTCGTTCGCCTCGCGGAACTGCACGGACCCGTTCGGCAGGTTGATCGCGTGCCAGCCGGAGTTGCTGCCGCAGTCGCCGAGCTCACCGCCGAACACGCCTCCGCCGGAGTTCAGACACTGGCCGCTCTCGGCGTTCTGGATCAGGTAGTAGCCGTTGTCGACGGCCTGGGCGGGGGTGGAGAGCGCCACGACCGCGACGGCGGACGCGGCCAGCGACAGGATGGATCGGATACGCACGGGACTCCTCGTACGACTTGAGTGGGGGGATTCCGGGCCAATCCGCCCGGCGCGGGCCGATGTCGACCGGCCCGGCACCCAAGATCACAGGGGCCGCCGCCCCTCTCCCGCATCCCGCGTCGCGCCCCCGCCGGTCCACCCCGTCAGCAGAGGCGCACTTGGAGCGCGCTCGGCGCATTCGGAGTGGGGCGCGCGCCCCCTCTCACCAGCGGCGTTCCGCCCGGGGCTCAAGCCGCGAAGTCCGAGCGCTCTTTCAGCGGAATGGGAGGTGGGCCACTTCCCACCCACCCACCCCGAGCAGCGAGTTGACATTTTGTGACCGACTTGCCACCGACAGTGGTGACGCTCTAGCGTGCCGAATGCAGAGCGATGCTCCGTGACGCAGATCGGCCCCTGCCGGTGGTGGAACACCAAACAGGGGCCTGACCACTTCGACCGCTTACAAGGAGCGATCTGATGGCTGTCGGCCAGCTTAGTGCTGCCCCGTGCGCCCCGCACGTACCCCTGCCAGCACCCCCGCACCCTCACCCGCACCCGATGGCCAATCCGGGGTACGGCAAGCGGTCCGCACCCGGCCAACACCCTCGTACCGAGCGCGATTTCGCTCACCTTCCGGCTCGCGAGGCGTCCATCGCCGCGTATCTCGACCGGCTGCCCGAGGGCTCCGACATCTCCGTGAAGACGCTGGCCAAACACCTCCCGTACGGGCAGTGCGCGCTGCGCACCGCCCTCAACCGGCTCCAGGACGCCGGGCATCTGCGGCGCGGCAGCGAGTGCGTCGCCAACGAAGAGGTGCTGCTCTGGGTGACCCGTACGTTCTTCTCCCGGACCGCTCGGGACGACGAGTGGTGGGCGGCGTTCACCCGGGGTGACGTACCGGTCGATCAGCCCCGACGCCCCACCCGGTCCCGCGCGTTCGCGCTGCTCGCCGCGCTGGGCCGTACCGCGCCCACGCTCACGCTGTCGGCGGCCGACTGTACGGCGCTGGAGCCGCAGGTCGGCGAGTGGTTCGAGCGCGGGGCCACCGAGGCGGAGCTGCTGCACGCCCTCACCGACGGGCTGCCCTCACCCGTCCACCACGCGGCGGCCCTGGTCCGCAGGCGGCTCGCCGACAAGATGCCACCCGAACGGGTCGCTCCGGCGCAACGGCGAACGGTGTTGCGCACCCTCGAATGCAGCGAGTGCCGCTCACCGGGCAGCGCGGAGGCCCTGATCGGCGGCCGGTGCAGGCCCTGCCGGGGCGAAGCGGCCGTCGCACCAGCCGGGCCCAGCGGGGCCGTACCGGCGGACGGCGTACGGAATCGGATGAACGACGTACGGGCCGGGCTCGTTCGACGGTCCGTCAGGCCGGGGCACCCCAGGAGCTCATGAGGCCGCGAGGCCGAGCCGTCACCCGGTGTCCGAAAGTGGCTCCCACCTGGGAGTGGTTTGAATCGCCTTCGGCGACCGGTCGCTACGTTCCGTGTTCCTCTTGGCGCGCATCGTAATCAACTGCCCCAAAGGGGAACGAACCATGTCCGAACCCACCCATGAGCAGATCGTCTCCGGGCTCCACGACCGGCCCCCCATCGCGCTGGCCCCCGGCCCACGCCTGGACGCCGAGAGGCCCAGCTCCCTTCCGTTGCCGCCCAGCGATGTGTGGGAGCTGCCGGGCGGTACCGCCTGGGTCTACTACGGCGAGGGGAACCCCGGTCTCGTCCGGCCGGTGGTCTTCTCCGACGGCTTCAGTACGGGGCCGAGCGAACTGGAATTCTCCTGGCAGATCATGGAGTTCGGCGACTACGCGCTGATCAGCGAGCTGCGCCGCCGTGGCCACGATGTCGTCCTGCTCGGCTATCACGAGCGCAGTGCGTCGATTCTGGACAACTCCCGTACCGCGCAGGCCGCGATCGCGCGGGCCATCGCGGAGCGGCTGGGCGACACGCCGCTGGCGGTCGGCGGGTTCAGCATGGGCGGGCTCGTCACCCGGCACGCGCTGGCCAAGATGGAGAGCCGGGGCATCGACCACCAGACCTCGCTGTACTTCTCGTACGACAGCCCGCACCGGGGCGCCTGGATCCCGATCGCGCTCCAGGCGTTCGCGCACTACATCAAGGACCTCGACAGCCGATTCTCCGACCAGATCAACAGCCCGGCCGCCCGCCAGCTGCTGTGGCGGCACATCGAGAAGTGGGACAGCACTCCTGACCAGAGCGACGAGCGCGGCGCGTTCCTGGCCGAGATGCAGGCGGTCGGCGAATGGCCGCGCAGGCCCCGGCTGATCGGTGTCGCCAACGGGACGGCCGACGGGACCGGCACCGATGTCCGGGCGGGTGAACTGGCCCTGGAGGGCAAGGGCCTGACGGTTGTGGGTACCAAGCTCTACACCCAGGCACCCGGGCTCGACGAGCTCGTCGCGAAGCTGCGGGTGGTGACGCTGAAGACCAACGAGGTCCGTACGAAGGGGCTCCCGTCGATCGACGGCGCGCCCGGCGGCTCATTGGAGGGCTTCGGCATCCTCGCGGACGCCTTCAACGCCCTGAACCCGTTCCTCGGCTTCAAGACCGATGTACGTATCCGGTCGCACTGCTTCGTACCGTCCGTCAGCGCGGTCGATGTCGCCGACCTGGACACGGACGACGAGCTGTACAAGGACATCTCCGCGCTCCCGGAGGGCACCGGCGGGCTGGACGAGTTCAAGCTCGCTTCCCGGAACGAGGGGCACACCCTCGTGACGGAGGAACTCTGCACCTGGCTGCTCGACCGCCTGCCGTAGGAAGGTCCGTGGAGCGGGACGGCGGCGCGGCGTACGGTGCCCCGTCTCATACCGGGGAGCCCTCATACGTGGGTGCCCGTGGTGTTGTACTCCCCCGGGCTCGGCGACCTGCGCATCTGGAGCACCGCGCTCGTGGAGGACCTGGCGAGCCGGGGGTACGCCGTCGTCACGATCGACCACGCCCACGAGGCGACCGGGGTCGAGTTCCCGGACGGCCACGGGGCGCCGCCGGGACGGTGCCGTCGCACCGCGCCCTGGCCGCGAACCGGGCGTACGTCGTGTCGTTCTTCGGCCGGTGGCTGCGCGGGCACGACGACCATCTGCTGGACGGACCCTCGGAACGCTTCCCGGAGATGGTGTTCGCCCGGTAGGGCGGCAGCGCCAAAGAGCCGGCCCCAGAGTGTCAGCACAAAAAAGCGTCGGCCCCTTGGACCAGCTGGTCCAAGGGGCCGACACCTTAAAGCTGTACAGGAACTACCGATCCGTCAGGATCAGAAGTCCATGTCACCGCCCGGCATGCCGCCCGGAGCGGCCGCGCCGGCCTTCTCCGGCTTGTCGGCGATGACGGCCTCGGTGGTGAGGAAGAGCGCGGCGATGGACGCGGCGTTCTGCAGAGCGGAACGCGTGACCTTCGCCGGGTCGAGGATGCCCTCGGCGATCATGTCGACGTACTCGCCGGTCGCGGCGTTCAGACCGTGGCCGACGGCCAGGTTGCGCACCTTCTCGACGACGACGCCGCCCTCAAGACCACCGTTGACGGCGATCTGCTTGAGCGGGGCCTCCAGCGCCAGCTTGACGGCGTTGGCGCCGGTCGCCTCGTCACCCGAGAGCTCCAGCTTCTCGAAGACGGCCGAGGCCTGGAGCAGAGCCACGCCACCACCGGCGACGATGCCCTCCTCGACGGCGGCCTTGGCGTTGCGCACCGCGTCCTCGATGCGGTGCTTGCGCTCCTTGAGCTCGACCTCGGTCGCGGCACCGGCCTTGATGACGGCCACGCCGCCGGCCAGCTTCGCGAGGCGCTCCTGGAGCTTCTCGCGGTCGTAGTCCGAGTCGGAGTTCTCGATCTCGGCGCGGATCTGGTTGACCCGGCCCTGGACCTGGTCGCTGTCACCGGCGCCGTCGACGATGGTCGTCTCGTCCTTGGTGATGACGACCTTGCGGGCGCGGCCGAGCAGGTCGAGACCGGCGTTCTCCAGCTTGAGGCCGACCTCCTCGGAGATGACGGTGCCACCGGTGAGGATGGCGATGTCGCCGAGCATGGCCTTGCGGCGGTCACCGAAGCCCGGGGCCTTGACGGCGACGGACTTGAAGGTGCCACGGATCTTGTTGACGACCAGGGTCGACAGGGCCTCGCCCTCGACGTCCTCGGCGATGATCAGCAGCGGCTTGCCGGACTGCATGACCTTCTCCAGCAGCGGAAGGAGGTCCTTCACGTTGCTGATCTTCGAGTTGACGATCAGGATGTACGGGTCGTCCAGGGACGACTCCATGCGCTCCATGTCGGTGGCGAAGTACGCCGAGATGTAGCCCTTGTCGAAGCGCATACCCTCGGTGAGCTCCAGCTCCAGACCGAAGGTCTGGGACTCCTCGACGGTGATGACGCCTTCCTTGCCGACCTTGTCCATGGCCTCGGCGATGAGCTCGCCGATCTGGGTGTCGGCGGCGGAGATGGAGGCCGTCGAAGCGATCTGCTCCTTGGTCTCCACATCCTTGGCCTGCTCCAGGAGGGCGGCGGAGACGGCCTCGACGGCCTTCTCGATACCCCGCTTGAGGGCCATCGGGTTGGCACCCGCGGCGACGTTGCGCAGGCCCTCGCGGACGAGAGCCTGGGCGAGAACGGTGGCGGTGGTCGTACCGTCGCCGGCGACGTCGTCCGTCTTCTTGGCGACCTCCTTGACCAGCTCCGCACCGATCTTCTCGTACGGGTCCTCCAGCTCGATCTCCTTGGCGATGGAAACACCATCGTTGGTGATCGTGGGGGCGCCCCACTTCTTCTCAAGGACGACGTTGCGACCCTTGGGGCCAAGGGTGACCTTGACGGCGTCGGCGAGCTGGTTCATGCCGCGCTCGAGACCGCGCCGGGCCTCCTCGTCGAACGCGATGATCTTGGCCATGTGAAGTGGTCCTCCCGGACAGGGGTGGATTTCTCCGGACCGAGTGGCGCCCGCGACGGACGGCCTGCGTGAGCCGGTGGTTCCTTGCCCCACCGGCCCGCGGGCCTCACCGGCCCGGTCCAAGTTCTGTCACTCTCACCTGGAGAGTGCTAACGCCAATGATTAGCACTCGACCCCCTTGAGTGCAAGCGTCCCCCTCGGGATGTGGACAACCCCGGAGGGTCGCGGAGGGGTGCGGGGGCTGTGGAAAACGTCCGGCGGCGCAGGTCGGGACGGCATGCGCCGCCTTGTGTGCGCGGGGGCGCACCGGCGCGCGCAAGGCGGCCGCTCGTACACATACGTCTCGGCGGCCCGGTAGTCGGGCGCGCCGGCGCGCGCAGGGCGGCCGCGACGCACCGAGGGCCCGTACCCCCTGGGTACGGGCCCTCAGCGCGTGAGTGCAGTGCGTGAATGGTGTCGTTGGCCGACCGTTCGAACTCAGCCGACGGCGAGCTTGACCATGTCTGCCTGCGGCCCCTTCTGGCCCTGCGAGATCTCGAATTCAACTCGCTGACCCTCTTCGAGGGTGCGGTACCCGTCCATCTGGATCGCGCTGTAGTGGACGAAAACATCCGCACCACCGTCGACCGCGATGAAGCCGTACCCCTTCTCCGCGTTGAACCACTTGACGGTGCCCTGAGCCATGCCTAACTCCCCTATTACTGGCCCTTGCGCAGGACCGCACTTCGCGGACCCGGGTCAGAACTCACCCTCCGACAGGAGAGGGTGTGTGCGCCGGAACGCGTCGACCGCGGCTGAATGTATCTGCCCAACTGCCCTCTGCAACAGGTCAATCGGACGAGAATTCTCGGCCGCACCGAACGCCCGAATATGGGGAATTCATAAGATTCCTGGGCAAGTCGGGCCAGGCAAAGGCGACTTATGCCGCAAGCACATCGCACACTTTGGCTGCATCTTGTCGCGGCCGGGCGCATTCTCATATGCGGGCGGCACGGGCAGCTGGGGGGACTTCCCACACTCTACCCCGCTCAACCATGCAGAATTGCCCCCTCCGCGATTGAAGCGGAGGGGGCAATTCGATAACGCGGTGGGGTCGGACGGGGCGTCAGCAGCCGCCGGCCACGGCCGGGATGATCGAGATTCCGGCACCGTCCGGCGTGGCCGTCTCCAGACCGCCTTCAAAGCGCACGTCGTCGTCGTTGACGTACACGTTCACGAAGCGGCGCAGCTTGCCCTGGTCGTCCAGGACGCGGGCGGCGATGCCCGGGTGGTTCTGCTCCAGGGACTCGATGACCTGGGAGAGGGTCGAGCCCTCGGCCGGGACCTCGGCCTGGCCGCCCGTGTAGGTGCGGAGAATGGTGGGGATGCGGACCTTGACGCTCATGGTGGGTGCCCTTCCTGGAGTCTCGGGTGGTCAGCTGGTGGCGAGGCCGGCGGCGCGGAACGCGTCCAGGCTGGGACGGATCGTCGCGGTCGCCTGAGAGGTTTCGGCCACCGCGTCGAGGGTCTTGAGACCGTCACCCGTGTTGAGTACGACGGTGGTCAGCGACGGGTCGATCAGACCGGCCTCGATGAGCTTCTTCGTCACGCCGACCGTCACACCGCCCGCCGTCTCCGCGAAGATGCCCTCGGTGCGCGCCAGCAGCTTGATCGCGTCGACGACCTGCTCGTCGTTCACGTCCTCCACGGCGCCGCCGGTGCGGCGGGCGATGTCCAGGACGTACGGGCCGTCGGCCGGGTTGCCGATGGCGAGGGACTTGGCGATCGTGTTCGGCTTCTGCGGCCGGACGACGTCGTGGCCGCCCTTGTACGCGACCGAGACCGGCGAGCAGCCCTCGGCCTGGGCGCCGAAGAGCTTGTACGGCTTGTCCTCGACCAGGCCGAGCTTGATCAGCTCCTGGAGGCCCTTGTCGATCTTCGTGAACTGCGAGCCGGACGCGATCGGGATGACCAGCTGGTCCGGGAGCTGCCAGCCCAGCTGCTCGCAGATCTCGTACGCCAGGGTCTTGGAGCCTTCGCCGTAGTACGGACGCAGGTTGACGTTGACGAAGCCCCAGCCCTCGCCGAGCGGGTCGCCGATGAGCTCGGAGCAGAAGCGGTTGACGTCGTCGTAGTTGCCCTCGATGCCGACCAGTTCACCGCCGTACACCGCGGCCATGACGACCTTGCCCTGCTCCAGGTCGTGCGGGATGAACACGCAGGAGCGGAAGCCGGCTCGGGCGGCGGCGGCGCCGACGGCACCGGCGAGGTTGCCGGTGGAGGAGCAGGAGAGGGTGGTGAAGCCGAAGGCGCGGGCGGCCTCGATGGCCTGGGCGACGACGCGGTCCTTGAAGGAGTGCGTGGGGTTGCCGGAGTCGTCCTTGACGAAGAGCTTGCCCTGCTCGACGCCGAGCTCACGGGCGAGGTTGTCGGCCTGGACGAGCTTGGTCCAGCCGGGGTTCAGGTTCGGCTTCTCGGCGACATCGGCGGGGACCGGCAGCAGCGGCGCGTAGCGCCAGATGTTGGCCGGGCCGGCCTCGATGCGCTTCTTCAGCTCCTCGGGAGAGCCGCTCGGCAGGTCGTACGCGACTTCGAGCGGCCCGAAACAGGACGCGCAGGCGAAAATGGGGCCGAGTTCGAAACGCTCGCCGCACTCGCGGCAGGAAAGGCCTGAGGCGGGGCCGAGGTCGACGGATTCAGCGTTGACGGCTTCGGCGTCGACGGAAGAATCGGTGCTTACTGCAACGGTCTGCGCAGCCATGGTGGCGAGGCCCTTTCTCCTCATCTTCCTCGCGGCGCGTTTCGCCACGAGACGGAATTGGCACCTTCCTCACCGGACCTCACGGTCGGTGGGGGGGTTGCCGGGACTTCAACGGGCCGTTCCCTCAGTCCCTCTGGATGAGCGCTGTGGCACCGGATCTTCGATCCGGGCATTTATCGGCGGACGGACCCCGGCATGCGATGGTCGTCCGCGTTGTTCAAGACTGTAACCGAAGCACCGGACTCTTGAGATAGTCGTCCGAACCGCGAGATGGATCACATACAGGGAGTATCGACCGTGCTGGAAGAGGTCGAATGCTGGCTGGCCAGGCGTTCCTGGTCGGCCGCCGACCGCCCGCTGGACAGCCTGCTGGCCGCCAGGGCCAGGGCCGGGGAATCGAGCCGCGGGAGCGTCAGTGTCGTACTGCCGGCGCTGAACGAGGAGGCGACGGTCGGCGAGATCGTCGCGACGATCCGGCGCGAGCTGATGGAGAAGGTCCGGCTGGTCGACGAGCTCGTGGTGATCGATTCCGGTTCCACCGACGCCACCGCAGAGGTGGCCCGGGAGGCCGGTGCCCGGGTCGTGCACCGCGACGCGATACTCCCCCGGATACCGGCCGTGCCCGGCAAGGGCGAGGTGCTGTGGCGGTCGCTCCTGGTGACCGGTGGCGACATCGTCTGCTTCATCGACGCCGACCTGAAGGACTTCTCGGCGGACTTCGTCTCCGGCATCGTCGGACCGCTGCTGACCGACCCGGACGTGCAGTTCGTGAAGGCGATGTACGACCGCCCGTTCGGTGACACGGCGGGGCAGGGCGGCCGGGTGACCGAACTCGTGGCCCGGCCGCTGCTCAATCTGCACTGGCCGCAACTGGCCGGTTTCGTGCAGCCGCTGGGCGGTGAATACGCCGTACGCCGCTCGCTGCTCGAACGGCTGCCCTTCCCCGTCGGCTACGGCGTGGAACTGGGCCTGCTGGTCGACGCGCTGCACACGGTGGGGCTGGACGCGCTGGCCCAGGTCGACGTGGGGGTGCGCAAGCACCGGCACCAGGACGGGCAGGCGCTCGGCCGGATGGCGGCGGCGATCTACCGGACCGCGCAGCTGCGGCTCTCCCGCGGCCACCTGACCCGCCCGGCGCTCACCCAGTTCGAACGCGGCGAGAACGGCTTCGTGCCGCGCACCCATGCCGTGGACACCGAGGAGCGGCCGCCGATGTGCGAGATCGAGGAGTACGTTTCGCGCCGCGCGGCGTGATGCGGTCGGGCCACGTGGTCCGGCCACGTGGCCTGATGTGGTCTGACTTCGCACGTTTGGGCGGTTCGTGATCGGGCTAGATTCCGCAACATGGTCTCCGAGCACGATGCCCAGCCCGCTGCCCAGGTCCTCGTCGCGTCCAATCGCGGCCCGGTCTCCTACACCCTGGGCGAGGACGGATCGCTCGACGCGAAACGGGGCGGCGGCGGTCTCGTCTCCGGGCTGAGCGCCGTGGACGACAAGCTGTGGGTGTGCGCCGCGCTCGGTGACGGGGACCGGGAGGCGGTCCGGCGCGGGGTCGCCGAGCAGGGCGTACGAATGCTCGACATCGACGCGCGGGTGCACGCCGACGCGTACAACGGGATCGCGAACTCGGTGCTCTGGTTCGTCCACCACATGCTGTACCAGACGCCGCTGGAGCCGGTCTTCGACGCGGAGTTCCGGCGGCAGTGGGCGTCGTTCGAGACCTACAACCGGGCCTTCGCCCAGGCGCTCGCCGAGGAGGCGGGGCAGGGTGCGGCGGTGCTGGTGCAGGACTACCACCTGGCGCTGGTGCCGGGCATGCTCCGCGAGCTCCGCCCCGACCTGCGGATCGGCCACTTCTCGCACACCCCGTGGGCGCCCGTCGACTACTTCCGGCTGCTCCCCGACGACATCGCCGAGCAGTTGCTGCACGGCATCCTGGGCGCGGACCGGGCGGCGTTCCTGACCCGGCGCTGGGCGGACGCGTTCATCGGCTGCTGCACCCAGATCCTGGGCGGCACCGGGCGGACCAGGATCGGGGTGCACGGGCTCGGCGCGGACGCGGACTTCCTGCGCCGCCGGGCCCACGAGGCGGATGTGGACGAGCGGATGGCGGCACTGCGCGAGCAGACCGGCCCCGGCCGGAGGACGATCGTACGGGTGGACCGAACGGAACTGTCCAAGAACATCGTGCGCGGCCTGCTCGCGTACCGCGCGCTCCTGGACGAGCGGCCCGAGTGGCGCGAACGCGTCGTCCATGTCGCCTTCGCCTACCCCTCGCGGCAGGACCTGGCGGTGTACCGGGACTACACGGCCGAGGTGCAGCGGGTCGCCGACGAGATCAACACCGTGTACGGGACGGAGGGCTGGACTCCGGTGGTCCTGCACGTCAAGGACGACTTCGCCCGCTCGCTCGCCGCGTACCGGCTGGCCGACGTGGCGCTCGTCAACCCGATCCGTGACGGCATGAACCTGGTCGCCAAGGAGATCCCGGTCGTCTCCGACCACGGCTGCGCGCTGGTGCTGTCGCGGGAGGCGGGGGCGTACGAGGAGCTGGGCAGCGACGCGGTGGTGGTGAATCCGTACGACGTCTCCGCTACGGCGGCGGCGCTGCACGAGGCGCTGACCATGGCGGAGGACGAACGGGCCGCGCGCACGGAACGCCTGGCCGCGGCGGCGGTCGCGCTGCCGCCGCAGCAGTGGTTCCTGGACCAGCTTGACGCGTTGCGGCGGGGCTGACAGCGGCCGGGTCCGGTCGGATCCGTCGGGGCTGTCAGAGCTGCTGGGCCAGTGTCGTCAGGAAGGCGACCACGTCGCCCGGTCCGGCCAGCAGCAGATCGGCCCGCTCGGCCAGTTCGGGCACCTCCGCGCTGCCGCTGCACACCAGCAGGCCGGGGATGCCGTCGGGGCCCTCGGTGCGGAGCTTCTCCACCGCCGAGTACGCGGCGAGGTCGCCGAGGTCGTCGCCCGCGTACAGCACCGACTCGGCGTCCGTCTCCCGTACGTACTGGGCGAGCGCCACGCCCTTGTCCATGCCCGGCGGGCGCAGCTCCAGGACCAGCCGGCCCGGCTCGACGATCAGTCCGTGCCGGGCGGCGAGTTCGCCGAGCGGGCCGCCCAGCGCCTCGAACGCGGCCTGCGGGTCGGCGGCCCGGCGGGTGTGGACGGCGATCGCCCGGCCCTTCTCCTCTATCCACGTGCCGTGCCAGGAGCCGGACCGGTCGAGCACGCCGGGCAGTTCGGCGCGGACCGAGGCGATGCCGGGGTGCGGGGCGGGGGCGTGGACGGTGCCGGACACGGCGTCCCAGCGTTCGGCGCCGTAGTGGCCGAGGACGACGAGGTGGTCGAGGCCCGGGACTCCGGCGAAGCCGCCGTGGCGGACCGCGACGCCGGCCGGGCGGCCGGTGATCACGGCGACGGAGGCCACTTTCGGGGCGAGCGCGGCAAGGGCCTCGACGGCGCCGGGGTGGGCGCGGGCCTGTTCCGGGTCCGGGACGATGTCGGCGAGGGTGCCGTCGAAATCGAGCGCGATGACGGCGCGGTCGGGGCGCGCGAGGATCGCGGCGAGGGCCTCGCGGCCGGGTGGGGTGGCGGGGGTCGGGAGCTCGGACGGGGTTTCGCTCGACGCGGGTGCGGGTGCCTGCGCGGATGCGTGTGTGGGTGCGGGTTCGGGTGCGGGTGCTTCCGGGTTGCTGCCCATGGGGCGAGCCTATAGCGGCGGGCCCGGAGCCGGCTCTCCTGCGGCGTGACGGGCAAGGCGCAGCCGACCGCCACGCGAGCATGAGGCATCGAACGGATGAACGGCACCGGCCTGGCGTGTGGTGCCCGTGGGGTGCGGACAGCGATCAGGGCGACCAGTCCCCCCACCATCGGGAGCGGCCCTGATGCGCAGGTCTCTTGTCCTTTCCACGGTGCTGGCGGCTCTCCTCGCGGGTGCCTCCCTCTCCCCCGCCCCGGCTCAGGCCCGGCCGGCCGGGCCGAAAGCCCGGCACGCGGCGGACGCCGGCCTCTTCTACACCAACGGCGACCACGTCCACGTCTCCAGTACGCCCCCGGCGACGGCGTCCGGACACGGCTGGTGGGTGCGGGTGAAGGGAGGGAAGCCCGGCGAGAAGGCCAAGGTCACCATCTGGCTCCAGGCGAAGGACCGGCACGGCAAGTGGAAGTCCGTGGCCAGCGGGTCGAAGAAGGTGAAACCGACCAAGGGCAAGGCGAGCAGCACCCATCGGGCCAACGCCCGTAAGGCGTGCGAGGGCCGGAAGAAGACGCAGTGGCGGAGCCTGATCGACGTGGACGTCATCGGCGAGGCCGACTCCCCGGAGAAGGCCGTCACTGACACGATGACCTTCAACTGCGGCGCGGGCGTGTAGGGAGAGGCAATGGGTGATGCGGTGCGGGACGCGACCCTGCTCATGGGCGTGCACGGAGTCCTCACCCGGCATCCCTGGCTCACACCGCCCGAGGGCGCTTCGGCGTCCGGCCCGCCCGAGGACACCTCGGATTCCGGTTCCGACGTGGCCGAGGACGCCTCGGAAGCCGAAGACGTCGACGTCTTCGGCCTGGCGGTGAACCGGGCCGAGGCCTACGGGTGGAGCAGCACCCTGCTGGGCGCCGGCATGGAGCTCGGCGGAAGCCGCTGGGGGCACAACGACGCGGGGGAGGACTGGACGCAGGACGGGCGCGTCCGGGAGATCGGCTGGCTCCAGGTGGACGTGTCCTCCTGCCTGAACCGGCAGCGACTGCCCGTGCTGCCGGTGGCGACGGTCCTCGGCGATGTGCTGCGGCAGGTGGGCGATGTCCGGGTCACCGGAGTGCACACCGTTGCACCGGTGCATCTGGCGCCGGATCCCGCCGCGGCTCTGCTGTACGCCGCGCATTGGTACGAGCTGGCCGATCCGGGCGCGGCCAGGGACATCACCGTGACCGTGTCGGGCCGCGATGCGGGGCTGCCGGGCCGGGCCGGGCGCGTCCGCGACGAGGCGCTGGCGTGCACCTACGGCCGGATGACCGTCGAGCCGGAGAGCACCGCCGTGAACCTCCCGGGTCTGTCCCGGTCGCCGACCGGGAAGGTGCAGACCGAAGGGATGCGCCGGGCCCTGGCCTTCCGCTGCCGGGTGCCGGTGTGGTCCCTGGACGCGGCGGCCTGGACCACGGAGGTCTTCGTCGAGGCGCTCCGTTCCACCGGCACCGCGGAGCCCGTCCTGATCACCGTCTCCTGCTGAGCGGACGCCGGTCCCAGCGCCGCCCCGCCCCGTACTTCGGCCTCAGCGCCGTTCGCGTTTCGCGTCCCGCACCCGGCGCAGGCGGTTCACCGTGACCGGGTCCTCCTCCAGTGCGCGGCGGTCGTCCAGCAGGGCGTTCAGGAGTTGGTAGTAGCGCGTGGGCGAGATGCCCAGCTGTTCACGGATCGCCCGCTCCTTCGCCCCGGGGCCGGACCATGACTGCCGTTCCACCGCGAGCACGGCACGGTCCCGGTCGGAGAGGCCGTCCGTGTCGTCGGGGCCATGCGTGGGGGCGGTCATATCAGCCAACATATCGCCCGTCCGGAGGGCCGCCACCCGCTACTCCGCGCGCTCCGCCGCCGCCGAGTCGCGCGCGATCCTCCCCAGCACGCTCCGGGGGCTGCCGCCCGGTGCGACCGCCTTGCCGATGTTCTCCTTGATCGACTCGCTGGACCGGGCCCAGGACGTCTTGCCGAACGGGTAGAACTGCGAGTCCGGCAGCGCGGCCAGGAACTTCCACAGCGGCTTGAACCTGGCGTCGGTCTCCATCGCCGCGGAGGCGCTGTCGGTGACCGGCAGCAGGTCGTACTCGTCGGCGAAGTCGATGACGTTCTTGTCGCTGAACATGTAGTCGAAGAACTTGCCCAGCGGCACCCGGTGGCCGTTCTGCTTGAAGCCCATGATCCAGTCGGCCACGCCCAGCGAGCCCTTGCTCGGGCCGTCGATGCCGGGCAGCGGCACCATGCCGACGGAGATGCCCTTCCGCTCGGCCTCCTGCATCAGGGTGGGATGGCCGTTCAGCATCCCGACCTTGCCGTCGGTGAACGCGTCGAACGCCTTCTGGCGGTCGAGCTTCCCGGGGGCGACGGGGCCGACGAGGCCCTTGTCGACCAGATTCGATTTCAGCCAGTCGAAGGTCCGGATGTTCTCGGCCGAGTCGATCGCGTACGAGCCGCTGTCGTCGGTGAAGCCGCCGCCCCCGCCGAGCAGCCACATCGCGGTCTCGGCCTGCGGCTCCTCCGGGCCGAGCGGCAGCGCGTACGGGTAGGCCACCCCGCGCTGCCTGAGCACCGTCGCGTCGTCGCGTATGTCGCTCCAGGTCTTCGGGGCGTCGAGGCCCGCCTGCGCGAAGAGCTGCTTGTTGTAAAAGAGCAGCCGGGTGCTGGCGACGAACGGCAGTCCGTACTGGGTGCGGTCCACGCTGCCCGCCTCGGCGAGGGGCGGCAGGAAGTTGGCCTGGGTGCGGATGGAGAGCATCTGGTCGGCCCGGTAGAGCTTGTCGGCCTTGGCGTAGTCGGCGTACGCGCCGATCTGGGCGATGTCGGGGGCCTGCCCCTTCTTCACCATCGCGGCGACCTCGCGGTCGACCTTCTTCCACGAATAGACGTTGACGTCGACCTTGATGCCGGGGTGGGTGGCCTCGAAGCCCTTGACCAGCCTGTTCCAGTACTTCTCGGAGCTGTTGGCCGGGCCGGTGCCGTAGTCGGCCGCTACGAGCTCGAGGGTGATGTCCTCCGGGCCGCCACCCATGCTGCCGCAACCCGACAACGTCGCTGTCATGCCCAGAGCGGTCACTGCCGCGATCAGTACCCGGTGGCGCAGCTGCACAGCCCAGTCCGTCCTCGTCCATGGCGTCGTCCGTGCCGGCCACGCCGTCGTGGGGCGCTCCGGACGAGGTGCGATCCTCCCCCAGGCTGTTGCCGATGGTCTACACCAAAGCGGTCTCGCTTTCGCAACGTAACCGGGCCTGCACCCGGTCGTGTTGGGCCTGACCGGGGGGCATGGCCGACGCCCGACGCCTACCGCTGAGCAGGCTTCGACGCGGACACGACCCGGACCGGCCGCGCAACCTCTCGCGCAGCGTGATCCTTTCCTCCTGAGACCGACCGGAGCGGTCCGGGACGGCCCGGGTCCCGCGCCACGCGATCTTGGCAGCGATTTTGTATGGATCCGCAACAAACCGGGATAGTGGACTAGACCTTTTTGGATCCTCGGGCGAAACTGTTTCCCGTGAAACACGTCATCGCCCTCGATGTGGGCGGCACCGGAATGAAGGCCGCACTGGTCGGGGCCGACGGCACCCTGCTGTACGAGGCGCGGCGGGCCACCGGCAGAGAGCGCGGCGCCGAAGCCGTCGTGGAGTCGATCCTCGCCTTCGCCTCCGATCTGCGGGCGTACGGCGAGGAGCACCTCGGCGAGAGCGCGGTAGCGGCCGGTGTCGTCGTGCCCGGCATCGTCGACGCCGAGAACGGGGTCGCCGTCTACGCCGCGAACCTGGGCTGGCGCGACGTGCCCATGCGGCAGCTGCTCGGCGAGCGGCTCGGCGGCGTCCCCGTCGCACTCGGCCACGACGTACGCACCGGCGGGCTCGCCGAGGGCCGGATCGGCGCGGGCAAGGGCGCCGACCGCTTCCTCTTCGTACCGCTGGGCACCGGCATCGCCGGGGCCATCGGCATCGCGGGCAGGATCGAGGCGGGCGCGCACGGGTACGCGGGCGAGATCGGGCACATCGTGGTCCGGCCGGACGGGCCGGACTGCAGCTGCGGGCAGCGCGGCTGTCTGGAGACCCTGGCCTCCGCCTCCGCCGTCAGCCGCGCCTGGGCCGCCGCGTCCGGCGACCCCGAGGCGGATGCGGCGGACTGCGCGAAGGCCGTCGAGTCCGGCGACCCGGCGGCGCTGGAGGTCTGGCGGAACGCGGTGGACGCGCTCGCCGCCGGACTGGTCACCGCGCTGACGCTGCTCGACCCGAGCACGCTCGTCATCGGTGGCGGTCTCGCCGAGGCAGGGGAAACCTTGTTCACACCACTCCGTGCGGCCGTCGAGGAACGCGTCACGTTCCAGAAGCTGCCCCACATCGTCCCGGCGGCCCTCGGGGACACCGCCGGATGCCTGGGCGCAGGGCTGCTCGCCTGGGATCTTCTCTCCACGGAGGTATCCGCCTGATGGCCGGACGCGCAGACAGCACAGTTCTCGCAGGCGCCCGGGTGGTGCTCCCCACCGGGACGGTCGAGAACGGCCGGGTGATCGTCGAAGGCACCCGGATCGCGGGCAGCGCGGCCGAGGACGCCCGGACCCTCGACCTGAGCGGCCACTGGGTGGTCCCCGGCTTCGTCGACATGCACAACCACGGCGGTGGCGGCGCGTCCTTCACCTCAGGCACCGTGGACGAGGTCCTCACCGGCATCCGGACCCACCGCGAGCACGGCACCACCACGCTGGTCGCCTCCACGGTCACCGGCGAGATGGACTTCCTCGCCCACCGGGCCGGCGTCCTGTCCGAGCTGGTGGAGCAGGGCGACCTGGCCGGCATCCACTTCGAGGGACCGTTCATCTCGCCGTGCCGCAAGGGCGCGCACAGCGAGGAGCTGCTGCGCGACCCGGACCCGGCCGAGGTCCGCAAGCTGATGGACGCGGCGCGCGGCACCGCGAAGATGTTCACGCTCGCCACCGAACTGCCGGGCGGCATCGACTCGGTGCGGCTGCTCGCCGAGCACGGCGTCATCGCCGCGATCGGGCACACCGACGCCACGTACGAGCAGACCGTCGAGGCGATCGACGCGGGCGCCACCGTCGCCACGCACCTCTTCAACGCGATGCCGCCGCTCGCCCACCGTGAGCCCGGCCCGATCGCGGCGCTGCTGGAGGACGAGCGGATCACCGTCGAGCTGATCGACGACGGCACCCATCTGCACCCCGCGGCCCTGGAGCTGGCCTACCACCACGCGGGCGCCCACCGCGTCGCGCTGATCACCGACGCCATGGACGCGGCCGGCTTCGGCGACGGCCTCTACCAGCTCGGCCCGCTCGCGGTCGAGGTCGAGGACGGCGTCGCGCGGCTGGTCGAGGGCGGATCGATCGCCGGCTCCACGCTCACCCTGGACACCGCCTTCCACCGGGCCGTGACCATCGACGGGATCCCGGTCGGCGACGTCGTGCAGTCCATCTCCGCCAACCCGGCCCGGCTGCTCGGCGTGTACGACAGGGTCGGCTCGCTGGAACCGGGCAAGGACGCGGACCTGGTGGTCCTGGACGCGGACTTCGGGCTCAAGGGCGTCATGCGCAAGGGCGAATGGATCAAGGAGCCTCAAATCGGCTGATCCGTCCCAATATTGACGACCGTTCGAATAAGTAACGAAGAGACGGCGGTTGGTCCACAGCTCTGGGCCGACCGCCACCTCTTTGGCATGATCGCCTGGAAAACAGCTGGAGAAAGCGCATTCCTTCCAAGGTCTCGCGCTTCGGAGCAGGGATCGAGGGAGCGGCCGCGGTGATCCTCACGGTCACACTGAATACGGCACTCGACCTGACGTACGGCGTCCCGGAACTCGTCCCGCACGCCAGTCACCGCGTCAGTGAGATGTCCGAGCGCCCCGGCGGCAAGGGACTGAACGTGGCCCGGGTGCTCTCCGCACTAGGCCACGAGACGGTGGTCACCGGCTTCGCCGGAGGCTCCACCGGGGCGGTGCTCCGCGAACTGCTGGCCGGCCTGCCCGCCACGGACGCGCCCGGCCCCGGAGCCCCCGCGCCTGAAGCCCCCGCGCCGACCACCCCCGCCCCCATCGCTCCCGCACCGATCACCGACGCTCTCGTCACCGTCGCCGGGAACACCCGCCGCACCATCGCCGTCGTGGACCGGGCGACCGGCGACACCACCCAGCTCAACGAACCCGGACCGCCCGTCACCGCCGACGAGTGGGCCGCCCTCCTCGGCCGGTACGAGGAGCTCCTCGCCGGGGCCGACGCCGTCGCGCTCTGCGGCAGCCTGCCGCCCGGCATACACGTCGGCGCCTACGCCGAACTGGTCCGTGCGGCCCGCGCCGCCGGTGTCCCCGTGCTGCTGGACACCAGCGGCGAACCGCTGCGCCGCGGCATCGCCGCCCGCCCCGACCTGATCAAGCCGAACGCCGACGAGCTCGCCCAGCTCACCGGCTCCCGGGAACCGATGCGCGCCACCCGCGACGCCCGCCGCCGCGGCGCGCACGGGGTCATCGCCTCGCTGGGCCCGGACGGCATGCTGGCGGTCACCCCCGACGGAATCTGGCAGGCAGCGCCGCCCGCCAGGGTCCTGGGCAATCCGACCGGCGCGGGCGACTCCGCGGTGGCCGGGCTGCTCTCCGGACTCGTCGAGGGGCTGAGCTGGCCGGACCGGCTGCGGCGGGCGGTGGCACTGTCGACGGCGACCGTGCTCTCCCCGACAGCCGGTGATTTCGACCGCGCGGCCTACGAGGAGCTGCTGCCGCGCGTCGGAGTCGAGGAACACACACCGGCGGCCCGATAGGCCGCGCCCGTCCCGAACCGGCCCGACCGCTGGTTCGAAAGAAGTAGCAAGAGGTCAGCATGCCGCTCGTCAGCACCGGTGAACTCGTCTCCGCCGCCCAGGCCGAGGGACGCGGGATCGCCGCCTTCAATGTCATCACGCTGGAGCACGCGGAGGCCATCGCGGCCGGCGCGGAGCGCGCCGGCGCCCCCGCCATCCTCCAGATCTCCGAGAACGCCGTGAAGTTCCACGGCGGACGGCTCTCCGCGATCGCCGCCGCGGCCGCCGCCGTCGCCCGCACCTCCGGCGCCCCGCTCGCCCTCCACCTCGACCACGTCGAGTCCGTGGAGCTGCTGCACCAGGCGCACGCGGAGGGCTTCGGCTCCGTCATGTTCGACGCCTCCAAGCTGCCGTACGAGGAGAACGTACGGGCCACAGCCGCCGCGGTGGCCTGGGGCCACGAGCACGGCATCTGGATCGAGGCCGAGCTCGGCAAGGTCGGCGGCAAGGAGGGCGAGGCCCCGCTCGACGCCCACGCCCCCGGCGTCCGTACCGACCCGGCCGAGGCCGCCGCGTACGTCCGCGACACCGGGGTGGACGCCCTGGCCGTCGCGGTCGGCTCCTCGCACGCCATGACCGAGCGCACCGCCGCCCTGGACCACGAGCTGATCGGCCGGCTCCGCGACGCCGTCCCGGTCCCGCTGGTGCTGCACGGCTCCAGCGGCGTCCCGGACGAGGAGATCCGCCGGGCCGTCGCCGCCTCCGGCATGGTCAAGATCAACGTGGGCACGGCGCTGAACACCGCGTTCACCGGTGCGGTACGGGCGTACCTGGCCGAGAACACCACGGGCGTCGACCCGCGGAAGTACATCGCCCCGGGGCGCGAGGCGATGGCCGCAACGGTGGCCGGCTTCCTGGCCCTGATGGGCTGACCGACCGGGCATCACGCAGTGGAAAACGGTCCGGCCCCATCGCCTCGCTCGGGCGATGGGGCCGGACCGTTCTCGTCACACACTCAGCGCTTCACGTGACCGGCCTTCAGCGACAGCTGGTCCAGATTGGCGTCGCACTG
This sequence comes from Streptomyces sp. NPDC001933, assembly GCF_042890955.1. NCBI lineage: Bacteria > Bacillati > Actinomycetota > Actinomycetes > Kitasatosporales > Streptomycetaceae > Streptomyces > Streptomyces sp. NPDC001933. Next base: position 358,350 of record NZ_JBIASS010000005.1, read on the forward strand.
GTCGCCCTCGTTGCAGGAGATCATCAGGGTGTTCGCACCCTTGTTGAGATTGACGTAGGCGAACGTGTTCGTCCAGCCCTTCTCCAGATCGCCCTCGGGGGCGTTCGCGTAGTTCTTCATGTTGATGCCGCGCGGGGCCTCGGAGTTGACCGTGAGGGACGTCTTGGCGTCCTTGCCCGGCACTCCGTACGTCACGAACAGCGTGTACGGACCGGCCTCCGGCACCTCGACCGACCAGGTCGCGGACCTGCCGACCTCGTTGAGGTTGATGTACTGGCCGTTGGAGCTCTCGGCGCCCTTGACCGTGTTGTCCAGCTGGGCCGTGCCGCCGAGCTTCAGCGTCGCCGCGTCCTGCTCGGGCAGCTCGACCGGGGCCTTGGAGCTCGGCGACTGCTGGGGCTTCGGGGACTCATCGACCTGGCTGCCGGGGCCCGCCGAGGAGGTGCCCTCGTCCCTCTTCTTGTCCTTGTCCGGGTCACCGGTGAGCAGCGCGGCGCCGATCCCGATGAGCACGACCAGAACCACCGCGACCGCGGCGATCAGCAGGCCCTTGGTGTTCGGCCCGCCGCTGCCGGAGGAACCGCCGGACCGGCCGCGGCCACCCTGCTGCGGAACCTGCGCGGTGGAGGCGCCGGGGTACGTCTCGGGGGCGGCGTACTGCGCGTTCGGCTGGTGGTACCCCTGCTGCTGGCCGTACGCCTGCTGCTGCGGCACCTGCTGGCCGTACTGGCGCTCGCCGACGGTGCGCACCTGGTTGTACGAGGTCCGGGGCACACCCGGCTGCGGGGCCGCCGGTCCCGGGTAGCCGTAGCCGCCCTGCCGCGGCGGCTGGGCGCCCGCCGCCTGTCCGTCCTCGTACAGGTAGCCGAACGGATCGTCGTCCTCGGGCTTGTTTGCGCCGTTGTTGCCGGCCGTCATCCCTGGGTCACTCCTCACCATGTCGCCAGCCGTCGCCGGATATCGCCAGCCGTGGCCGACCGGCCGAGCCTACCCCGAACGGACGACGCCGAGAATTGCCGTCGGCCGTACCGGAAGCACGGCGGAGCACGGGGACCGCGCCCCCGTGAACGTCAGCCGGCCCTGCGGTGAACCTTCGACCGCGACCGCTTCTCCACGTACATCCGCTGGTCGGCGGAGCGCAGCACCTCTTCGGCGGTCATGCCGCAGGCGGCCCAGCCGATGCCGAAGCTCGCCCCCACGCGCACCGCCCGGCCGTCGACCCGGATCGGCGGAATGATGGCGTTACGGAGGCGTACCGCCAGGTCCGCGGCGTCCGCGTTGCCGAGCCCGTCGGCCAGGACGACGAATTCGTCACCCCCGAGCCGGGCCACGGTGTCGCCGTCGCGGACACAGGTGGTGAGCCGGCGGGCGACCTCGATCAGCACGGCGTCACCGGTGTGGTGGCCGAAGCGGTCGTTGATCGACTTGAAGCCGTCGAGGTCGCAGAAGAGGACCGCGAGCCCCTTCGCCCCGTCGTCGTGCTCGGTGTCGGGTGCGACGGAGTGCACATGGTGGTCGTACGGGCCGCCGGGCGCCGGGTCCACCTCGTAGCCGTGCGCCATCCGCGCGTCCGGGTCGTCGACGTCGCCGTAGGCCGCGTCCAGCGCCTCCACCGGGGTGGTGGCCGTGGAGTCCGGGCGTTCGCAGAGCCGGGCGCCCAGCCGGGAGCGCAGCTCGGCGCTGTTGGGCAGTCCGGTGAGCGCGTCGTGCGAGGCGCGGTGCGCCAGATGCAGCTCGTGGCGCTTGCGCTCCTCTATGTCCTCGACGTGGGTGAGCAGGAAGCGCGGGCCGTCCGCGGTGTCGGCGACGACGGAGTTGCGCAGCGAGACCCAGAGGTAGGTGCCGTCCCGCCGCCCGAGCCGCAGCTCGGCGCGCCCGCCCTCGGCGGAGGTGCGCAGCAGCGTGCCGATGTCCTCGGGGTGGACGAGGTCGGCGAAGGAGTAGCGGCGCAGGACGGACGCGGGACGGCCGAGGAGCCGGCACAGCGCGTCGTTGGTGCGCAGCAGCCGGCCGTGCTGGTCGCCGCCCATCTCGGCGATGGCCATGCCGCTGGGGGCGTACTCGAAGGCCTGGCGGAAGGACTCCTCGCTGGCCCGCAGCGCCTGCTGCTCCCGTTCGAGCCGGACGAGCGCCCGCTGCATGTTGGCCCTCAGCCGGGCGTTGCTGATCGCGATGGCGGCCTGCGACGCGTACATCTGGAGGGCCTCGCGGCCCCAGGCGCCGGGGCGGCGGCCGTTGCGCGGGCGGTCCACGGAGATGACGCCCAGCAGATCGGCATCGCCGCCGGACGCGTACATCGGGGCGTAGAGGCGGTCCTGGGGGTGCCACTCGTCCTCGAACCGGGGGTCGGGCCCGTCGGTGTGCCACTGCGGTACGTCGTCGTCGAGGAGGACCCAGCCGTCGGTGTGCGGTATGAAGCGGAGCTCGTCCCAGGCCCGCCCCATCGACAGCCGGCGCTCCCAGGAGGTGCGCGAGCCGACCCGGCCGGTGATCAGGGCCTCGGCCGCGCTGTTGCCCGCGAAGGCGGCGACGACGAGGTCACCGTCGGCGCGGACCAGGTTCACACAGGCCAGCTCGTAGCCGAGACCGTTGACGATTCCGTCGGCCACGGTCTGCAGCGTGTCGGCCAGGCTCCGCGCCGTATTGAGATCGGCGACGGCCTGGTGCAGCTGCCGCATCGTCGCAAGGCGGACGTACGGCTCCGACTCGGCCTCCATTGCTCGCACTCCCCGAGACCTCGACAGCACTCCAGGTTTCATATCGACGTACTTACTGCAGTGTCACCGCAACTGAATCACAGTGAGCTGTGCAGTCGGTACACAGGGTCAACAAATATTGCGCTCTGTGACTCAAGTCACAACAGATGGTAAAGGGTCGCGAGTGCCGTACGGATCCGCTCCGTACGTTCCTTGAACGCGGATCCTGGCTCTCCCTGACCACGGGTCCTAGGACCCGGCTGGTCCCCTGGCCCGATGCGGAGGCACGCGCCGCGCGATTAGCGTGCCCGATGTGTTGCAGACGAAGACCCCCGCCCCGCACCCCCGGCCCATCCCCCATGCTGAGGGGGTGAGCAACGATGAGTTCCGTGGCGCCCTCGCCCGGCTGGCCGCAGGCGTCGTGCTGATCACCGCCCAGGAGCCGCCGCTGGACGAGAACGGGCGCGGCGAGGACGTCGGCATGACGGCGACCGCCTTCATGTCGGTCTCGCTGGACCCGCCCCTGGTGATGGTCAGCCTGCGCAACGACTCCCGGATGGACGACCTGCTGTCGGAGCAGCCGCTGTGGGCGGTGTCGGTGCTCGCCGAGAGCCAGCGGCACGTCGCCGGACGGTTCGCGATGAAGGGCCGGATCAGCGACCGGCTGCTGTTCGAGGACATCCCCTACAAGCGGGGGGAGGTCACCGCCGCGCCGTTGATCTCAGGAGCGCTGGCCACGCTGGAGTGCCGGACCGAGCAGCGGGTCGTGGCCGGTGACCACACGCTGGTGATCGGCCGGGTGCTGAGCGCGGCGCTGCCCAGCGCGGAAGGGTCGCCGCTGACGTACTTCCGGGGGCGGTACCGGCAGCTGGGGTGAGGACGGGGGCGGGGGCGGGTGCGGGCGCCGGCGCAGGAGTCCGGGCCGTCACGGGTCACCGAGCCGCCGCAGGCACCCGGACCGTCGCAGGTACCCGGACCGTCACCAGTCGCGGCCGGAGCGGCCGCGCTTGGTCTCGCCGCGCTGCTTCTTCTCGCGCAGCCGGCGTTCGTTGATGCCCCGCGGGATGCGCGTCTTGCGGCGCGGCCTCGGGGGCGGCGCCGTCGCCTCGGCGAGCAGCGAGGCGAGCCGTACGAGAGCGGTCTCGCGGTTGCGCCACTGGGAGCGGTGCTCGGAGGCGCGCACCGAGAGCACCCCGCCCACGAGCCGGCTCTCCAGGCGCTGGAGCGCCCGCTCCTTCCACACCTCGGGGAGCGACTCGGTCGCCGCGAGGTCGAAGCGGAGCTCCACCTGGGAGTCGCTGGTGTTGACGTGCTGCCCGCCGGGCCCCGAGGACCGCGAGAAACGCCACATGAGCTCGGCCTCCGGCAGGGAGACCGAACCGCGGATGACATAGGGCCCGGACATGGCACCCATGTTCCCCGGACCGAGGGGTGTTCGTCACCTTCTTTTGCAGTACCGCCCGTCGGGCCGACCGGGGGATTTCGGTAAAGAAAGTAAAGGGGTCAGGAACCTCCTGACCCCTTCCCCGCGTTATGGCCTGTGACGGTAGCTTCGTGATGGCATGAAGCCCGCATTCGACGATGAAAGGGACTTCCCATGGCTGTAAGCCTGTCCAAGGGCGGCAACGTCTCCCTCACCAAGGAGGCCCCGGGCCTGACCGCCGTCACGGTCGGCCTCGGCTGGGACGTCCGCACCACCACCGGCACCGACTTCGACCTCGACGCCTCGGCGATCGCGGTCAACCCGGCCGGCAAGGTCGTCTCGGACGGCCACTTCGTCTTCTTCAACAACAAGTCGACGCCCGACCAGACCATCGTGCACACCGGTGACAACGTCACGGGCCAGGGCGAGGGCGACGACGAGCAGATCAACGTCAACCTGGCGGGTCTGCCGGCCGACGTCGACAAGATCGTCTTCCCGGTCTCGATCTACGACGCCGAGACCCGCAGCCAGAACTTCGGCCAGGTGCGCAACGCGTTCATCCGCATCATCAACCAGGCCGGCGGCACCGAGATCGCCCGCTACGACCTGAGCGAGGACGCCGCCACCGAGACCGCCATGGTCTTCGGCGAGCTGTACCGCAACGGCGCCGAGTGGAAGTTCCGCGCCGTGGGCCAGGGTTACGCCTCCGGCCTGCGCGGCATCGCCCAGGACTTCGGCGTCAACCTCTGACGCACAGGCACCATCGCGAAAGCCCCCGGCCGTTGGGCCGGGGGCTTTCGCATGCGCGCGGCCCGATCGCGTGCGCGCCGGCTTCTGCCGGGCGCGCGGCCGGATCAGGTGCACAGCGCCCCGTATGCGGCGTCACCGGACATCCATGCCCAACTCCCGTCGATTAACGAACACATGTGTATTCCATTCGGACAAGAAGTGGTCAAATAAATGTGAGGTATTTGTTAGTGCACCGTCAATGTTGCTCATTCGGTGGCACGCTCTCCGCTCGTAACCCCCCACGGAACGAGCAACGGAGAACGCATGACCCCCCACATGAACACCCGTCGCGCCGCAGCCCTGGCCGCCGTGGCCGCGATGGTCGTCGTAGGCATGCAGACCGGTGCGGCGAACGCCGTGCCGGACAACGGAAATGACGCCCCCTCCGCCACTCGCAGCGCCGTCCCCTTCGGCGCGAACAAGGCCTCGGTGCGCACCGCCGCCATCAAGTCCGCACAGGGCGAAGCCTCTTCGACCGCCGACTCGCTCGGTCTCGGCGGCAAGGAGAAGCTGGTCGTCCGCGATGTGATCAAGGACGCCGACGGCACCGTCCACACCCGCTACGAGCGCACCTACGACGGTCTGCCCGTCCTCGGCGGCGACCTCGTCACCCACACCGCCCCGGGCGGAAAGCTCAAGGGCGTCACCAAGGCGACCAAGGCCCGGATATCGGTGCCGTCCACCACCCCGAAGATCAAGACCGCGGCCGCCGCCCGCAAGGTGATCTGGGCCGGCTCCGGCAAGCCCGTCCTCGCCCTGGAGACGGTGAAGACCGGCGTGCAGAAGGACGGCACGCCGAGCCGGCTGCACACCATCACCGACGCGCTCACCGGCAAGAAGCTCCAGAGCTACGAGGCGGTCGAGACCGGCGTCGGCCACAGCCAGTACAGCGGCGACGTCGACCTGACGACCACCGGGTCCGGCTCCGGCTTCGAGCTGACCGACGGCGACCGCGGCGGCCACAAGACGTACGACCTCAACCAGGGCGAGAGCGGCACCGGCGACCTCGTCACGGACGACGACGACACCTGGGGCGACGGCACCGGCGACGACCGCCAGACCGCCGCCGTCGACGCCGCCTACGGCGCCGCCCAGACCTGGGACTTCTACAAGTCGGCGTTCGGCCGCGACGGCATCGCCGGTGACGGCAAGGCCGCGTACTCGCGGGTCCACTACGGCGACGCGTACGTCAACGCGTTCTGGGACGACAGCTGCTTCTGCATGACGTACGGCGACGGCGCCGACAACAAGAGCGCGCTGACCGCCCTGGACGTCGCCGGCCACGAGATGAGCCACGGCCTGACCTCGTCCACCGCCAACCTCGACTACTTCGGTGAGTCCGGCGGCCTGAACGAGGCGACCAGCGACATCCTCGGCACCTCGGTCGAGTTCGCCGCCGACAACAGCACCGACGTCGGCGACTACCTCATCGGCGAGAAGATCGACATCAACGGCGACGGCACCCCGCTGCGCTACATGGACGAGCCGAGCAAGGACGGCGGCTCGGCCGACTACTGGGACAGCAGCGTCGGCGACCTCGACGTGCACTACTCCTCCGGCGTCGCCAACCACTTCTTCTACCTGCTGTCCGAGGGCAGCGGCGCGAAGACCATCAACGGGGTCGACTACGACTCCCCGACCTCCGACGGCTCGACCGTCACCGGCATCGGCCGGGACAAGGCCGTCCAGATCTGGTACAAGGCCCTCTCCGAGTACATGACCTCGTCCACCGACTACGCGGGCGCCCGTGAGGCGACCGAGAAGGCGGCGACCGACCTGTACGGGGCGGACAGCGCCGAGCTCACCTCCGTCCAGGCCGCCTGGAGCGGCGTCAACGTGAAGTAGCCCGAACAGCGCGGTACTCCGGGAGCCGGTCAGCCCTTCGAGGCGGGCCGGCTCCTGCCGTACAGCCAGGTGTCCCACAGCTCCGTCAGGTCCTGACCGGTCGTCTTCTCCACGTAGGCGGTGAAGTCGGCGGTCGACGCGTTGCCGTGCCGGTGCGCCTTCGTCCAGCCCTTGACGAGCGCGAAGAACCGCTTGTCGTCGTCCACAGCCTGCCGGACCTTGTGGACGACCATCGCCCCGCGCCCGTAGACCGGCGGCTGCGAGATGTCAGCGGCCGTCGGCGGATCGGCCGGCGGGAAGGCCCAGTTGTCGTCGTCCGCGAAGGCGTCGTCGAACAGGTCCTGGATCGGGACGCCCTCCTTGTCGGCCTCCCACAGCCACTCCGCGTAGGTCGCGAAGCCCTCGTTGAGCCACATGTCGCGCCAGCTCCGGGGCGTCACGGAGTCCCCGAACCACTGGTGGGCCATCTCGTGGACGAGCAGCCCGGCGTCCGGCGGCCCGGGGAAGAAGGACCGGGTCTGGGCCTCCAGGGCGTAGCCGGCGTCCCCGTGGCGCTCGACGACCGCGCCCGTGGCGGAGAAGGGGTACGGGCCGAACCGCTCCGCCTCCCACTTCATGACCTCGGGAATCCTGGCGAGAATCCGCGCGCTGTCCTTCGCCACCGTCGTGTCCGCGGCGGTGAACACCTCGATGCCGTCCGCGGTCGTCGAGGACTTCGTTTCGAAGCGGCCGATGGCGACGGTCGCGAGATAGCTCGCCATCGGTTCGGGGGCGTGCCAGCGGAACGTGGTGGTGGTGCCCGAGCCGCGCCGGGAGACCAGCTCGCCGTTGGACACCGCCGTCAGCCCCTTGGGAACGGTGACGGCGATGTCGTACGACGCCTTGTCGCTGGGGTGGTTGTTGCCGGGGAACCAGGCCATCGAACCGGTCGGTTGACCGAGCGCGACCGAGCCGTCCGCCGTCCTCAGCCAGCCCTCCTTCGACCCGTCGGGATCGGTGATGGTGAGCGGGGAGCCCGAGTAGCGGACGACCGTACGGAAGGTCCTGCCCTTGCGCAGACGGTCGGCGACCTCCGCGTCGGGGCGCAGCGTCAGCTCGTTCCCCGCCCGGTTGACGGCGGCGGGGCGGCCCTCGACGGTCGCGGAGTCCACGGTGAGCCCGGCTAGGTCGAGGTTGAAGGCGCTGAGGTCCTGGGTGGCGCGTGCGGTGATCGTGGCGGTGCCGCGCAGCCGGTGGGCGGCCGGGTCGGCGTCCAGCACGAGGTCGTAGTGCGCGACGTCGTAGCCGCCGTTGCCGAGCTTCGGGAAGTACGGGTCGCGCAGCCCGGCGGAGCCGGGCCTGCCCTCGACGCCGCCCGAGCAGCCGGTGGACGTCGTCAGCACCAGCAGGACGAGCGCGGCGGCGCGTGCCGTGCGGCGTACGGGTGTTCGCTGATCCACAACGGCGATCCTAAGCGTGGAATGTCCGATTCGTGGGATGTCGGTCAGCGGATTCAGAGGATCGCGATGCCCAGCGGACGCGCGCCCGCGACCAGTTCGAACGGGCGCTTCCTGCCCGTGAGGTCGACGACGGTGATGCCGTTGCCGTACCCGTCGCGGGTGAAGCCCTCGGTGACGTACGCCGTGCGGCTGTCGGCGGAGACCGTCACGTCCTCGTGCGGCCCGTCCAGCGGCACGACCCGCTCGGAACCCCCGGGGGTACGGATGGTCAGGGACGGGCCCTTGTCGTCGGAGAGGATCGGGCCGGTGCCGACGACGAGCAGGCTGCCGTCGGGGGCGAGCGTCGCGCCGTGCTGGTGGGTGTTGGCGGTCATGCGCTCGATGGTGCTCCGCCCGGTGCGCGGATCGAGGACTACGAGGCGTTCGCCCTCGAACGGCAGCAGCAGCTTGCCGTCCGCGGGGCGCACGACGGCGTAGTGCGGCTTCAGCCAGGAGCCGAGGCCGCCCTCGGTGCCGTACGGGGCGACCTCGTGGCGCCGCGTCCTACGGCTGGACGTGTTCACGGCCGTGACGTCGAAGGAGTCGTGGCCGGTGGCGTAGACCTCGGTGCCGTCCGGCGAGACGTCCACGTCGAAGGGGCGGCGGCCCACCGGAACCGTGTCGGTCACCTTGCGGGTCGCGGTGTCGATGATCTCCAGCACACCGTTGCGGCCGGGCACGTTGACGCCGACGTAGACGTGCCGGCCGTCGGGGGCCAGGGCGATGCCCATGCCGCCGCCCCGGTACTCGCCGGTCGTGACGGGGCCGGTCCGCGTCTCGTACGGGATCCGGGCGAGGCGGGTGCGGGTCGCCGTGTCGACGACCGCGACGCCCTCGGCGGTCGCCACCCAGGCGGTGCCCTTGCCGTCGACGACGAGGCCGTACGGGGCGGTGCCGACCTCGACGGAACCGAGCGTCCGCCGGTCGTGGCCCGGATCCGGGTCGACGAACGTCACGGTGTCGGCGCCGAAGTCGGCGACGAGGAGTGTGCCGTGCGGGGTGGCCGCGGCGGAGGGCTTCGACGGGGCCGGTGAGGGGGCAATTGGGGCGGTGGCGGTCGGGGTGGTCGGTGCGCTGTCCGGCGTGCCGGGCGTGGCCGGGGCTGCCTGGGTGCCGCCCGCACAGCCCGCGAGGACCGCCGCCGCGGCGAGTGCCGGCACCGCGTGGCGCACGTTCACCGGGCACCCCTCAGCAGCGCGGCGATGTCCGCGAAGCCACGGCGCTCCGCGTGCTCCAGCGCGGTCATCCCGTCGCCGTCCGCCAGGTACACGTTCGCACCGGCCGCCAGCAGGAGCTCGATGACCTCCTGGTGCGCCCGGCCGCCGTCGCCGAGGATCACGGCCTCCAGCAGGGCCGTCCAGCCGAGCCGGTTGACGTGGTCGACGTCGATGTCGGTGACGCGGAGCAGCTCCCGTACGTAGGCGGCGTGGCCGCGCTCGCTCGCCGGGATGAGCACGATGCCGCCGAAGCGGTTGCGGAGCTTCGGATCGGGGCCGGCCGGCAGCAGGACGTGCAGCATCGGGACGCTGCCGGTGACCCCGGTCGCCAGCCAGGGGCTCTCCTCGCGCCCGTCCTGGGCGTTCGGGTCCGCGCCCGCCGCGACCAGCAGCCGGGCGGCCTCGACGTGGTCGCCGTGGACGGCGAGGAGCAGCGGGGTGCGCAGCTCCTCGTCCCGGCAGTCGACCCTGGCGCCGCCCTCGATCGCGGACCGCACGCGGTAGGTGTCGCCGGTGCGTGCGGCGTCGAGCAGTTGTCGATCGAGGGCGTTCATCTCGTACTCCTGTTGCTGAGCTTGCTCGACGGGTCGGGCTGCCTGCTACTTGGCGAGCTCGGCGACGCCGGCCTGGGCGAACTTCTCGTCCAGGTCGCCCGACGGGGCGCCGGCCACGCCGATGCCGGCGATCGGGGCGCCGCCGGCCTGGACCGGGGCACCGCCGCCGAGGAAGAGGGTGCCGGGGATGTCCTTCAGGGTGGGGGCGTTGGCCAGGCGCTTGACGAGCTCGGAGGTGGGGGCGTTCCATGAGACGGCGGTGAACGCCTTCTTCTCGGCCGCCTCGTAGGACTGCGGGCCGGCACCGTCGCCGCGCAGGGTGACGATGGTGTTGCCGTTGCGGTCGACGACGGCGACGGATACGCGCTGGTTCTCCTTCTCCGCGGCGTCGAGGGTCGCCTGTGCGGCCTTGGTGGCGGCGGCGATGGTCAGGTGGGTGGTCTGCTGGAGGTTGCCGTTCGAGGCGTCGGCCTTGAGGGCGACCGCGGGGGCGGCGGCCGGGGTGGAGGCGCTGGCGGACACGGCGCCGAAGGTGCCTGCGCCGAGGGCGGCGGCGGCGACGGCACCGGTCAGGACGCGGGTGCGCAGCGACAGCTTCTTCATGGTGGACTCCTCAGCAGTGGTGGATGAGCATCTGTGGGGCGGTGGGGCGGTGGGGCGGTGAAGCGGTGGGGCGGTGAAGCGGTGGATGAGCTGTTCGGCTCCGGGATCAATCCTCCGGCCGCAACCCGCCCCGCACAGTCGACGGACCGGCTCGACGCCGCACGCGGGACGGTCGACGGCCCCATCAGCCGATCGGTTGATGCGAGGGTGGTCGTCCGGGGTGACCATGGGTGTATCCGTGCAGCTCAGCGGCGCCGCTGACGGTGAGGAGCGAGAGGTACGACGTGAAGCACCGAAGCCGATCGGCACCCCGCACGGGCCCGGGAACGGACCTGGACACGGACCTGGACGCGGGCATGGACATGGGCGTGGACCTGGACACCGACATGGGCGCGGGAACGGGCAGGACGCCCGGGAACGGGAACGCCGCCCGGGACCGGTCCGGTGACCCGGACGCCCGGTGGCTCACGTTCCTGATGCACGCCGCGTTCTTCCTGCTGCTCGGCGCCTCGCTCACCCGCTTCCTGCTGCGCCACCCCGGCGAGGCCCGCACCCCGTGGATCATCGCGCTCTCCGTCGCCGCCGCCGTGCTGTACGTGGTCGGGCCGGTGCTGGGCTCGCGTCCGACGCCGCGCTCCCTGCTGTGGCTGGGAGTGCTGGTCGCCGTGTGGATGGTGCTGGTGGTCCTCGCGCCGAGCTTCGCGTGGTGCGCGGTCCCGCTCTTCTTCACCGGGCTGCGCATCCTCCCGCCGCGCGCCGCACTCGCGCTCGTCGCCCTGCTCACCTTGTTCGTCGTCGCCGCGCAACTACGGCTGGCCAAGGGCTTCGACCCGAATCTGGTGCTCGCCCCGCCCGCCGTGGCGGCGGTCGCGACGGCGGTCTTCGTCCATATGCAGCGTCAGGCCGTGCGCCAGCGCGAGCTGTCCGAGCGGCAGGGCGAACTCATCAACGACCTGCTGCGCACCCGCCGCGAACTGGCCGCCACCGAACGGCGCGAAGGAACCCTCGCCGAACGCCAGCGGCTCTCCATGGAGATCCACGACACCCTCGCGCAGGGCCTCTCCAGCCAGCAGATGCTGCTCCAGGCCGCCGACCGCACCTGGGACGCCGACCCGGCGACCGCCCGCAGCCACGTCCGTACCGCCACCGGCATCGCGGAACACAACCTCGCCGAGGCCCGCCGCTTCGTCCACGACCTCGCGCCGGCCGACCTCGCGGAGGGCGGCGGCCTGGAGGCGGCCCTGCACGCACTGGCCGCCCGCGAGACGGTGCAGGAGCAGGGGCGGCTCACCGTCCACTGCCATGTGGAGGGCGAACGGCACACCGCGCTGCCGGACCGGGTGCAGTCCGCGCTGCTGCGCATCGCCCAGGGCGCGCTGGCCAATGTGAAGGAGCACGCGAACGCGACGGAGGCGGCGCTGACGCTGACCCACCTCGACGACCGGGTCGTCCTGGACATCGCCGACAACGGGCAGGGCTTCGTCCCCGACGGGCGCACCAGGGCCACCGGCAGCGTGCGCGGTCACGGGCTGCCCGCGATCCGGGCCCGGCTCCAGCAGCTCGGCGGCACACTGACGATCGAGTCGGTACCGGGCGAGGGTACGGTGCTGTCCGCCGCCGTCCCCCTCACCGCCGCCCCGCCGACCACCCCGGAGGACCTCGCATGAGCGCGACGCCGCCCGTACGCATCCTGCTCTGCGACGACCATGTCGTCGTACGCGCCGGTCTGCTCGCCCTCCTCGGCAGCGAACCGGACATCGACGTCGTCGGCGAGGCCGGCAGCGGCGAGGAGGCGGTCGCCCTGGCCGCCAAGCTCACCCCGGACGTCGTCCTGATGGACCTCCAGCTCGGCGAGGGCATCGACGGCGTCGAGGCCACCCGCCGCATCGCCACCACCGGTGTCCATGTGCTGGTCCTCACCACGTACGACACGGACGCCGACATCACCCGGGCCATCGAGGCGGGCGCCACCGGCTATCTGCTGAAGGCCGAGCGCCCCGAGGAACTCTTCGCCGCGATCCGCTCGGCCGCCCAGGGCCGTACGACGCTCTCCCCGCCGGTGGCCAGCCGCGTCATGGCCCGGATGCGCAAGCCCCTGCCCACGCTCACCGACCGCGAGCTCGACATCCTGGCCCAGCTCTCCCAGGGCCTGGGCAACCGCGACATCGCCCGCGCCCTGTTCATCAGCGAGGCCACCGTCAAGACCCACCTGGGCCGGATCTACGACAAGCTCGGCGTCGACACCCGCGCCGGGGCGGTCGCCGTCGCGAAGGAACAGCGACTGCTGTCATAGGAATGCCATAGGAACCACCGCCCGGCGGCCCGGGAGCCCCGGGCCTGCGCCGGACTCCAGGCCCGCCCGAACCGGGCCCCGGAGCCCGGCAGAAGGTCTCCCGGCACCGGCGCCCCGCCGGGCATGACACCATCGAAGCGTGCTCGACATCGGCTACTCCCTCTCCCGGCGCTTCCCCGATCCCCCGCAGACCGACTACCGCCGCGCGGACGTCCATGCCCTGCGGCACGACCTGTTCTCCGGGGACGTCTACCTCGCGGACACCAAGGAGGACCGCGAGGTATCCACCGCCTGGGGATGGGTTCCGGTGCTCGACTTCGCGTGGGCGCTGTGCGACATCGTCGAGCAGATCGACCAGGACCCGCGCGGCAACCGCTCGCACCGGGAGCAGTTCGCCGAGCTGGACTTCACCGAGTCTTCCGACCGGATGCTCTTCGCGCGCCGCTTCGGCTGGGTCGACATCGAGGCCGACTGGATGCCCGGCGACGAGCCCCCGCTCACCTTCAGCCACTCCCTGCTGCGCCGCGAGGCCCGCGACTTCCTGCACGACCTGATCGCCGACCTCGCCGACATGCACGAGGGCCTCGCCGACAACCCCACGATCTGGGACCTCCAGGCCCGCTTCCCCCGTATCTGACCCCCCGTCCGGGCCTGCCGGACGGCTACGCCTCCACTCGCACCCCGATCTGCGCCGCGAACGCCGGCGCCAGCTCCATCAGCTGGGCCGGGCTGATCACCGCACCCGCCAGCCGCTCCACCCCACGCGCGATGTCCAGCTCCGCGACCGTACGCAGGTCCACCGACTCCATCCGTGCGGAGCTGAAGTCGGCCCGCTTCAGCACGCAGTCACGGAACTCCACCCGCACCAGCTGCGCGTCCCCGAAATCCGGCTCGGACAGCACACAGCCCTCGAAGACCACGTCCTTGAGCCGCGCCTTGCGCAGATTCAGGTAGTCGATCTTCCCGCCGCGCACCAGCACCCGCTCCAGCACCCCGCCGTGCAGCTGCACCCCGCCCAGCCGTGCGTCCACCACCTCCACGTCGCGCAGCGACGCCCCCGCGAGATCGGTGCCCACACCCCGTACGCCCGTCAGCACCGAATCGATGAAACGGGCCCTGACCAGCTCCGTGCGGTCCAGCGCGCAGCCTTCCAGCGCACAGTCCATGAACCGGGCCCCCGGGCCCGACTCGTCGGCGAGATCCGCCCCGTCGAACCGCACACCGTCGTAGTCCCCGTCCGGCTCCAGGCCTCCCCCGTCGTACGGAACGAGGGGTGGGAGCCGCACTTCCGGGCGCCGGGCCGCCGGGATGGTGTCCTTCTTCCTGCTGTTGCTGCGTGCCATGCCCTCCATCGTCACCCATGCCACTGACAACGCCCCCGGGACCGGTGCCACGGACGCGCCCGGACCAGGACGGAGGGCCCGGCCGCCCTCCTACCGCTGCCCGCCGAGCCCGGCCAGCGCCTCGTCCGTCAGCCGGTACACCGTCCACTCGTCCTGCGGGCGCGCGCCCAGCGACTCGTAGAACGCGATGGACGGGGCGTTCCAGTCCAGCACCGACCACTCCAGGCGCTCGTAACCGCGCTCCACGCAGATCCGCGCCAGCTCCGTCAGCAGCGCCTTGCCGTGCCCGCCGCCGCGCCGCTCCGGGCGTACGTACAGGTCCTCCAGGTAGATGCCGTGCACCCCGCGCCAGGTGGAGAAGTTCAGGAACCACAGCGCGAAGCCGGCCACCTCGCCGTCGTCCGACTCGGCGATGTGCGCGTACGCGGCGGGCCGCTCACCGAACAGCGCCTCGTGCAACTGCTCCTCCGTGGCCTTCGCCTCGTGCAGGGCCTTCTCGTATTCGGCCAGCTCACGGACCATGGCGTGGATGACGGGGACATCGGCTGGGACAGCGGTACGAATCATGGGGGCAGAGTAAGCAGAGCCCCCGGCCCCGCTCGCTCCACCCCCTCGTTCCCCCTCGCACTGCTCCCCCTCGCTCCGCGCCGCCCGGCTCCGCCCCTTCCGGAATGTCGATGACGCCACCGGTCCCGGGGCCGTGCGTCAATCGGATATGACCCCGAGCAGCCCCGCACCGCCCACCCGGCGCCGCACCACCGCCGGCTCGTGGCTCCGCAGCGCCGGCTCCTGGATCCGCAGCGCACCCGGCACCTACATCTGGCTGGCCGCGCTCTTCGTCACCACGGTGATCGTCCACCAGATGTCACCGGACTTCGAAGAGGACTTCCTGCGCCAGCGCTCGACCAACATCCACGAACTCACCGAGGACCCCCTGCGCGTCCTGTTCGCCAGCGCCTTCTGGATCGACGGCGGCCGCTGGCTCCCCTACGCCGTCCTGTACACCGTCTTCCACGCCTCCGCCGAGCGCTGGCTCGGCACCCTGCGCTGGCTCGCCGTCGTCCTCCTGGCGCACGTCCTCGCCTCGCTCGCCAGCGAAGGCGTCCTGGCCTGGGCGATCCGGCACGGGCACGTGCCCTGGTCGGCCGCGAACACCCTCGACGTCGGCGTCAGTTACGCGCTCGCGGGGGTCGTCGCCGTGCTCACGTACCGCATCCCGCAGCCCTGGCGGTACGTGTACCTCTTCGCCGTCCTCGTCTTCTACGGCATCCCCCTCGTCACCGGCCGCTCCTTCACCGACCTCGGCCACTTCACCGCCGTGCTCATCGGCCTGGCCTGCTACCCATTGACCCGGTCCCGGCACGGGACGGGAACGCCTGTCGCGCAGTAACGTCCCGCCCGAGAGCCAACAGGGCTTCACACCGGACAAATCAGGGGCAACATGAGCACCGTCAGCACCGTCAACGGCGGCATATCGTTCTGGTACGCGGACCAAGGCACCCCCCTCGCCCGGGAGCCTCTGCCCGGCGACGCCACCGCCGACATCTGCATCGTCGGGGGCGGGTACACCGGGCTGTGGACCGCCTACTACCTCAAGAAGGCCGTCCCCTTCCTCAACATCACCGTCCTGGAAGCCAAGTTCTGCGGCTACGGCGCCTCCGGGCGCAACGGCGGCTGGCTCTACAACGGCATCGCGGGCCGTGACCGCTACGCGAAGCTCCACGGCCACGAGGCCGCCGTCCGGCTCCAGCAGGCGATGAACGAGACGGTCGACGAGGTCGTACGGGTGGCCGCCGAGGAGGGCATCGACGCCGACATCCATCAGGGCGGCGTCCTCGAAGTCGCCTACACACCCGCGCAGCTGGCCCGGCTCAAGGACTTCCACTCCGTCGAGATCGCCTTCGGCGAGACCGACCGTGTGCTGCGCGGCGCCCATGAGACCTGCGAACGCGTCAACGTCACCGGGGCCGTCGGCTCCTCCTGGACCCCGCACGGCGCCCGGCTGCACCCGGTCAAGCTCGTCCAGGGCCTCGCCGCGACCGTCGAGGCGCTCGGCGTCACCATCCACGAGTCGACGCCGGTCACCGAGATCAAGCCCAAGCACGCGCACACCCCGTACGGCACCGTCCGCGCCCCGTACATCCTGCGCTGCACCGAGGGCTTCACCGCGAACCTCAAGGGCCAGCGGCGCACCTGGCTCCCCATGAACTCCTCGATGATCGCCACCGAGCCGCTCCCCCAGTCGGTCTGGGACACCATCGGCTGGGACGGCCGCGAGACCCTCGGCGACATGGCCCACGCCTACATGTACGCCCAGCGCACCGCCGACGACCGCATCGCGCTCGGCGGCCGGGGCGTCCCTTACCGCTTCGGCTCGGGTGCGGCGCACTTCAACGACACAGCCCGCACCCAGCCCGCCACCATCGAGGCCCTCCGCGACATCCTGGTCCGCTTCTTCCCCGCCACCGCCGGGGCCCGCATCGACCACGCCTGGTCCGGCGTCCTCGGCGTCCCGCGCGACTGGTGCGCCACGGTCACCCTGGACCGTTCCACCGGGCTCGGCTGGGCGGGCGGCTACGTCGGCTCCGGCGTCGCCACCACCAACCTCGCCGCCCGCACCCTGCGCGACCTGATCCAGCAGGACTCCGGCCAGTCGGGCCCCACCGATCTGACCACCCTCCCCTGGGTCGGCCACAAGGTCCGCCGCTGGGAGCCGGAACCCTTCCGCTGGATCGGCGTCCACGGCATGTACGCCGCCTACCGCGCCGCCGACCGCCGCGAACTCGCCTCGCCGCGGGCCGGCACGGACCCCGTCGCGAAGGCCGCGGACCGGCTGGCCGGGCGGCACTGACCGAACGAACCACGGGCACCCGCCACCACCCGGTGGCGGGTGCCCGTGGTTCGTTCGGTCAGCTCTGCGGAGGTCGTGTCACTTCACGTGGCAGATGTTCTTGCCGTGGCACGGCTTCGGCTTCGGCTTGCAGTGCCACCAGCCCCAGCACGCCGAGCCCTCCCGTGGCCAGCCGCCCCAGCCGGCTCTGTCCACGAATCCGGCCACGACTCCTGGTCGGGGCACCGAAATGTCTCAGCACACGAGGATGTCTCAGCGGCATGCCGCGCAAGGTATGGACTCGTCCCGGCGGCCGGACCAAACACGCCCCGCGACCGCCGCCCTCACTTCTTCCGGCGTACGCATCCGGATTACCGCCGCAGGCAGCGGGGCGCCCGAACGGCTCCGGTCGCTCGCGACCGCCGCCGGCAGCCGGAGCGAGGAAACGGGCCGGGGCAGCCGGGAGCCGGGAACGGCGGAAGGCCGGCGCCCCTCCAGGGACGCCGGCCTTCCTCGCGGGGGTCAGGCGACGAGCTCGGCGTCCGCCGCCTCGGCGGGCTCGGGCTTGGTGTCGCGCATGACCAGGGCGGCCAGGACCGCGGCTGCCAGGACGCCGATCGCACTGATGGTGAAGGTGGTCGACATCGAGGAGGTGAAGGCGTCCCGGGCGGCCCGGATCGGGCCGGCGTCGCCGTGGGCCAGGGACAGCGCGTCGGTGATCGAGCGCTTCGCCTGCTCGGGGGCGTCGGCGGGCATCTCACGGGCGTAGCCGCTGGACAGGAGCGAGCCGAGGATCGCGATGCCGAGCGCGGTGCCGGCCTGCTGGATGGTGTCGTTCAGGGCCGAGCCGACGCCCGCCTGCTCCGCCGGGATGGTGCCCATCAGCGCGCCGATCGCGGCCGGCATCGCGACCCCCGCGCCGAGGCCGAGCAGACCGAGCGCGACCGCCGGGAGCGTGAAGCCGGTGTCCGGCGAGACGGAGGTCAGCAGCGCGAAGGCGCCGGCCATCACGATCATCCCGGCCAGCACCAGCGGCCGGTTGCCGGTCCTCGCGGCGAGCCCGGCGCCGACGGTGTTGCCGATCAGCGCGGCGACGGCCAGCGGCACGAACGCCAGGCCCGCCTTGACCGGCGAGTAGCCGAGCACGAACTGCAGGTACTGGGTGAACACCAGCAGCAGGCCGCCGTTGCCGATCTGCACCAGGGTCAGCGAGAGCGAACCGCCGCTGAAGTTGCGGTGCTTGAACAGGACCAGCGGCACCATCGGCGCGGAGGTGACGTTCTCCCAGACCACGAATCCGACGAGGGCGACGACCGCGACGGCCAGGGTGATCGCGGACCGGCCGCCGAAGGCACCGTGCTGCGGGATCTCGATGATCCACCAGACCAGGGCGGTCATGCCGGCCGCGGAGAGCACCGCGCCGAGCGGGTCGGCCTTCTGCCACGGCCCCTTCGACTCCGGCATGAGGGTGAGGCCCGCGATGACGGCGAGCACCACGACCGGGACGTTGATGAAGAAGATCGAGTGCCAGGAGAAGTGGTCGATCAGCACACCGCCGAGCACCGGGCTGCCGACCAGGCCGAGCATCGCCACCGAACTCCACACCGCCATCGCCCTGCCGCGCTCCTGCTCGTCGAAGACGGTGATGAGGATCGACAGCGTCGACGGCATGATCAGGGCCCCGCCGACACCCATCGCGATCCGCGCGGCGATCACCTCACCGGGGTTCGCGCAGAACGTCGCGGCCAGCGACGCCGCCCCGAAGAGCAGCAGGCCGATGATCATGACCTTCCGGCGGCCGAACCGGTCGCCGAGGCTGCCCGAGGTGAGCAGGAGACCGGCGAAGACCAGGATGTACGAGTCGAGGATCCACTGCGTGTCCTGGGCGCTCGCGCCGATGTCCTCGGTCATCGACGGCACCCCGACGGTCAGCGCCATGCTGTCGACCACCAGCACCAGCGAGCTGAGGCACAGCACGATCAGGATCCACCAGCGGCGTGGATCACGGGTCTCCGTGACGGTTTCCATGAGGCTCCCCCTTCGACTTGGCCGCGCACACCATTCCCTGGATGCGCACATCGTTCCTTCGACGCGAACGCCGTTCCTTCGTTGCGAACACTGTACGCAGACGAGTACGACGTGCGCAACAGCCCCTCATGTACGCTCGATGCGAACGGTGTACGCACCCGAGGAGGAGCCGTCATGGCAGCCAGGACCAACCCGATCCCGTCCGTATGGACCCGACAGCGGCGCGAGCCCGATCAGCCCGCGCTCAGCCGGACCGCGATCATCCGGGAGGCGATCGCGATGCTGGACGCCGACGGCATCGAGGCGCTCAGCATGCGCAAGCTCGGCGCCCGGCTGAACGCCGGCGCGACCTCGCTCTACCGGCACGTCGCGACCAAGGACGAGCTGATGGAACTCGCGGTGGACGAGGTCTTCGGCGAGATCACGGTCCCCGCCGCCGACAGTCCGGACTGGCGCGCCGCCGCCACCGAGGCGGCCCGGTCCTTCCGCTCGACGGCCCTTCGCCACCCCTGGCTGGCCTCGGTCCTCGGCCAGGCGGGCCTCGCCTACCTGGGCCCCAACCTGATGTCGTTCTCCGAACGGCTGGCCGCCCTGTTCGCCGCCATCGGCTTCCCCGAGCCGAGCCGCGCGATCGACACCGTGATGACCTACGTCATCGGCGCCGGCACCACCGAGGCGGCCTGGCTCACCACCATCGCCCGCTCCGGCGAGACCGAGGCCGGCTTCATCGCCCGCCTCCTGCCGGCCGCCCAGCAGGCCGCGGCCGAACACGACCACCTCGCCGGCTCCTTCGACGCCCCCACGGAGACCGCCCCCGAGGAGATCCGCGACGCGAAGTTCGCGTACGGCCTGGAGGTCGTCCTCGACGGACTGGCGATGCGAATCCCGCCGCCCCAGTAGCCGCCACCACCCGACAACTGAACAAACGTTCAGCACCCACACGCATTGACACGGGCGATCCGCACTCCAAATACTGACTACTCATTCAGTAAGGAGCCTGTGAAGTGCCTGGACACCCCATGCCGGATCCCCCCGCCGCCCCCACCCCGGTCACCGGCGGGGAAACCCTGGTCCGGGCGCTGGCCGCGCACGGGGTGACCCGGGCCTTCGGCATCCCCGGCACCCACAACCTGGAGATCTACCGGCACCTGGCCGCCTACCGGATCGACCACCTCAACCCCCGCCACGAACAGGGCGCGGGCTACGCCGCCGACGCCTACGCCCGGGTCTGCGGGCAGCCCGGCGTGGCGATCACCACCACCGGACCGGCCCTGCTGAACATCGCGGCCGCCGTCGGCCAGGCGTACTCCGACAGCGTCCCGCTCCTCGTCGTCTCACCCGGCATGCCGCTGCGCCACCCCCGGCAGCCCACCGGCCTGCTGCACGAGATGCGCAGCCAGACCGAGGCGCTGCGGGGCGTCGCGGCCGTCAGCCACCGGGTCTCCTCGGCCGAGGAGATCGGCGTGGCTGTCGCCCGCGCCTTCACCCTCTTCCGTACGCGGCGCCCCCGCCCCGTGCACATCGAGATACCCCTGGACCTGCTCACCGCCGTGGAACCGGCCGGGCCGGTACGGACCGCCCCGCCGTCCTCCCCCGCGACGGCGGACCCGGGCGCGCTCGCGGCGGCCGGCGAGGCACTGCGCTCGGCCGCCCGGCCCGCGATCGTGCTCGGCGGCGGAGCGCGCGCGGCCGCCGCCGAATGCCTGCGGCTGGCCGAGGAGCTGGGCGCCCCCGTGGTGACCACCGCCAACGGCAAGGGGATCATCGCCGAGACCCACCCGCTTTCGCTCGGCGTCTCCCTGCACAGCCGGGCCGTCCGGCACTGGCTGGCGGAGCGCGACGTGGTGCTCGCCGTCGGCACCGAACTCGCCGAGTCCGACCTGTGGGAGCCCCTGCCCACGCTCGGCGGCACCCTCGTCCGGGCCGACATCGATCCGGCACAGATGTACGCGGGGCTGCCCGCCGCCGTTCCCCTGGTCGGCGACGCCCGCCACACCCTGCGCGCCCTCCTCACCGCCCTCCCCCCGGCCGCCGGTGCGCACCCCGGAGCCCACCGGGCCGTCGCCGCACTGCGCGAGGCGCGCAACGCCGAGACCCGGAGCGAGGACACCCCCCTCCTGCCCTACCTGGCGGCCATCAGGTCGGTGCTCCCGGCTGACACGGTGCTCACCTCCGACAGCGCCCAGTGCTGCTACTACGGCGCGATCCCGCACCTGCCCGTCGCCCCGGAGGGCCGCTACCTGCACCCGACGGGCTTCGGCACGCTCGGCTACGCGCTGCCCGCCGCCATCGGCGCCAAGACCGCGGATCCCACACGGCCGGTCGTCGCCCTGAGCGGCGACGGCGGCCTCCAGTTCTCCGTACAGGAGCTGGCCACCGCCGTACAGCTGCGGCTCCCGCTGCCCGTCGTGGTCTTCGACAACGGCGGCTACGGCGAGATCCGCGACGAAATGGTCTCCCGCGGCGACCGCCCCACCGCGGTCGACCTGCCGCCGGTCGACCTGCCCGCCCTGGCCCGCGCCTACGGCGGCCACGGCGTACGGGCCGACTCCCCCGAGGCGCTGGCCGAGGCACTGCACCACGCCCTGAACACCCCCGGCCCCACCCTCATCACCGTCCCCCTCGCCACCGCCCCCAGGGAGCTCCCCCGATGACCACCGCTGCCGCCACCGACCCCGTCCCCGCCCCTCCCCTGATCTCCCTCACCTGGACCGACCAGGAGACCGGGCACCAGGGGCACCTGGTCATCGACCGCCTGGTGCGCGGCGTCTCCAGCGGCGGTCTGCGGATGCGCTCCGGCTGCACGCTGGCGGAAGTCACCGGCCTGGCCCGGGGCATGACGATGAAGGAGGCGCTGCACTACAACCCGCAGGGCCGCTACATCCCGCTGGGCGGCGCCAAGGGCGGCATCGACTGCGACCCGCGCGACCCCGCCGCCTACGGCGTCCTCGTCCGCTACCTGCGCGCCGTACGCCCCTACATCGAGAACTTCTGGACCACCGGCGAGGACCTCGGCCTCACCCAGGACCTGGTCGACCGGGCCGCCGCCGAGGCGGGCCTGGTCTCCTCCATCCAGGCCGTCTACCCGCTCCTGGACGACGAGGAGGCCGCCCGGCGGCGCCTCGCCGACGCGTTCGCCATCGACGTGGACGGCATCGGCCTGGACGAGCTGGTGGGCGGCTGCGGCGTCGCCGAATCGGTGCTCACGGCCCTGGACCGGGCCGGCGTCGCCCACCGGGAAACCCGTGTCGCGGTGCAGGGCCTCGGCACCATGGGCGGCGCCACCGCCCGCTTCCTGGCCCGCGCCGGGCTGCGCGTCGTCGCGGTCGCCGACATCAAGGGCACCATCGCCAACCCCGCCGGCCTGGACGTCGAGGCGCTGCTCGCCGCCCGCGACGGCCACGGCACCGTGGACCGCGCCGCACTCCGCGCCGAGGACCGCGAACTGCCGGCCGACGCCTGGCTGACCGCCGACGCCGAGGTACTGGTCCCGGCTGCCGTCTCGTACGCCGTGGACACCGTCAACCAGGCGGGCATCACCGCCCGTTGGATCGTCGAGGCCGCCAACATGCCGGTGGTGCCGGAGGCGGAGACACTGCTGGCCGCCCGCGGCATCACCGTACTGCCGGACGTGGTCGTCAACTCCGGTACGAACGCCTGGTGGTGGTGGACCCTGTTCGGCGACATCGGCGCCGACGCCGACGAGGCGTTCACGTACACCCGCCGCTCCATGCGCGCCCTGGTCGACCGGATACTGACCCGCGCCGAGTCCGGGAACACCACCCCCCGGGCCGCCGCACACGCCCTGGCCGCGGACCGGCTCCCGATCCTCGCCGAACGCTTCGGACCGTTCCGCCAACGCATCGAGAACGAAAACTGACGACAGACTTCAATCGACGAGCCTGATGGAGCTGTACGGCGCGCAGTCGTAGCCGTGGTGCGTGCCGGCAGGTCGCCCCCCGCCGCAGCTCATGAAAAATCCCAGGTCAGCATGGGTGCCAACCTGGGGATTGAGCCGCCTGTCGGACTCGAACCGACGACCTATTGATTACAAATCAATTGCTCTAGCCAACTGAGCTAAGGCGGCGTCGCACGAATCGCATGAACACGCGCGAGTTCTCACTCTACACAGCGCCCACCAATCGATCCACGAAGTTCCGCCCACCCCCGTGACCACCCGAGCACCCGTGCGTTAAGAACACTGACGCACTGATCCGGATATCGGACAGTCGGGGAGAGGGTCATGACGGACACCGCAGACCAGCCGACACGGGTGACGGGCGACGAGGCCAAGCGCATCAAGCGCGAAGCTTTGGGCATCGCCGACCGCAAGAAGCACCGCGATCGGGCGACAACCGCCATGATGAGCCGGGCCAAGGAGCCCGGCACGCAGCAGCGCGTGTACCGGTACCGCTTCTATCCGACCCCGTCGCAGGCCGAGCAGTTGAACAAGACCTTCGGGGCCTGCCGCTGGGTCTACAACGAGGGACTGGCCCTCCGGGTGGGGGCCTGGGAGCAGCACCGGGTCTCGGTGGGGTTCGCTGAGACCTGCCGGGCGTTGACGGGGTGGCGGCAGGCGTCGGAGACGTCGTGGCTGCGCGAGGTGTCGTCGACGGTGCTGCAACAGTCCCTGCGGCACCTGGACGGTGCGTTCACTCGGTTCTTCAAGCAGTTGGCGAAGTACCCACAGCGAAAGAGGAAGCACCGGTCGCGGGATTCGGCGACGTACGTACGGACTGGTTTCCGTTGGACGGAGGATCCGGAGCGGCCCGGTACGGGGCTGGTGACGCTGGCGAAGCAGACGGTGCCGCTGGACGTGCGGTGGTCTCGGCCGTTGCCGGCAGGGGTGGCACCGGTGAAGTTGTCGGTGACCCGGGACCGGGCGGGCCGGTATTTCGTGGCTGTGCTCGTGGAGGAAGTGATCGCCCCCCTGCCTGCGACCTTCGTGCCCGGCGGGCGCGAGCCGAAAGCCGTGGGGATCGATCTGGGACTGGCTGCGCTGGTGACGCTGGACGACGGAACGAAGGTGGATCATCCGCGGCTGTTGCAGAAGTACGACGGGGAGCTGGCTCGGCTGCAGCGGCGGCTGCATCGCAAGACGAAAGGATCGAAGAACCGGGGGAAGGCCCGGGAGCGCATCGCCCGGCTGTACGCGCTGATCAGCGACGCACGCAGGAACATGCTGGACCAGTTGACCACCCGCCTCGTGCGCGAGAACCAAGTGCTCGTAGTGGAAGACCTGGCCATCATGAATCTGCTGCGTCCGGCAGTCGGGAAGGGACGTCGGCGCAAGGCCCGACTGAGCCGGTCGATCATCGATGCGGCCTGGGGCGCACTGATCCGTCAGCTGCGCTACAAGTGCGCCTGGTACGGGCGGACGCTGGTGATCGTGGACCGCTTCTTCCCATCGACACGTCGGTGTTCCGACTGCCACGCCAAGGGGCCGTCGCTCGACGTGTCCGTACGGGAGTGGACGTGCGCGGAGTGTGGTGCGGTGCACGACCGGGATGTGAACGCGGCGCGGAACCTCCGGGAGGAAGGCATGCGGCTGTACTGGCTGGTGGCCTCCGCGCTCCCGCCTCGGCGGACACCGCCGTCAGTGATCAAGGCATCGGAGCTGGCGGACGTACTGCTGGCTGCGTGAAGAAGTTGAAGGGACTGCAGTACGGACCGACGGGCCGTCGGCCGTAAGGCCTTTGGAGCCCATGTAAGACCGGTCGGGGGTGCCCCCAGGGGCGTGTCCGGGCGGCGAGGGTGACGAAGCAGGAAGTGCCGCGTATGCGGCGAGGGCCAAAAGTGCGGTGCTCTGCCTGAGTAGGGCGCGAGGTCAAAAGCATGCCGCTCTCCCCTGGCATGCGGTCGGCAGTCGATTGGCCCCCGCCCAGCCAGGAGACATTCCTCCCCAGAGAACTACTGACAGATTCCAAATGGCCAGGTAGCGTCGCTGAAGGTTCACCCAAGTGGACCAGACCACTCCCGCACTCGGATCGTCCGGCACGTTCCTGCCGGTGGAGGAGAAGATTCAGCATGGCCAGTGTCACGTTCGACAAGGCGTCCCGCGTCTACCCCGGCTCCACGAAGCCGGCCGTGGACCAGCTCGAGATCGACATCGCGGACGGTGAGTTCCTCGTCCTCGTCGGTCCTTCCGGTTGCGGCAAGTCGACCTCCCTGCGCATGCTCGCGGGTCTTGAGGACGTCAACGGCGGCGCGATCCGCATCGGTGACCGCGACGTCACGCACCTGCCCCCGAAGGACCGGGACATCGCCATGGTGTTCCAGAACTACGCGCTGTACCCGCACATGACCGTCGCGGACAACATGGGCTTCGCGCTCAAGATCGCCGGGGTCAACAAGACCGAGATCCGGGCGAAGGTCGAAGAGGCCGCCAAGATGCTCGACCTCACCGAGTACCTGGACCGCAAGCCGAAGGCGCTCTCCGGTGGTCAGCGGCAGCGTGTCGCGATGGGCCGGGCCATCGTGCGTGAGCCGCAGGTCTTCCTCATGGACGAGCCGCTGTCGAACCTCGACGCCAAGCTCCGCGTCTCCACCCGTACGCAGATCGCCTCGCTCCAGCGCCGCCTGGGCATCACGACCGTGTACGTCACCCACGACCAGGTCGAGGCCCTGACCATGGGTGACCGGGTCGCGGTCCTCAAGGACGGGCTGCTCCAGCAGGTCGACTCGCCGCGCAACATGTACGACAAGCCGGCGAACCTCTTCGTGGCCGGCTTCATCGGCTCCCCGGCCATGAACCTGGTCGAGGTCCCGATCACCGACGGCGGTGTGAAGTTCGGCAACAGCGTCGTCCCGGTCTCCCGCGAGGCGCTCTCCGCCGCCGCGGACAAGGGCGACACGACCGTCACGGTCGGCATCCGCCCGGAGCACTTCGACATCGTCGAGCACGGTGGCGCCGCCGCGAAGTCCCTCTCGAAGGACAGCGCCGACGCCCCGGCCGGCCTGGCCGTCTCGGTCAACGTCGTCGAGGAGCTCGGCGCCGACGGCTTCGTCTACGGCTCCGCGCGGGTCGGCGGCCACGACAAGGACCTGGTCGTCCGCGTCGGCGGCCGCGCCGTTCCGGAGAAGGGCACCAAGCTGCACGTCGTGCCGCGCCCGGACGAGCTGCACGTCTTCTCGACCTCGACGGGTGCCCGTCTCACCGACTGACGCGCCCCGCACACCCGCATCACGGCGGCCCCGCACCTATCGCGTGCGGGGCCGTTCGCGCGCCACGGGGCGCCGGAGGGGGTGGACGGGGTTTGGGTCCGTACGGTGCCGGATTGCCCGGCACACCGGTCATTTCGGCTCCGTTCGTCAACACCGGATTCGAAAAGCACCCTCGAACCATCCCCCTCAAGGGTGACGAATTGTCGCCATATCATCACTGCCCGCTACGCTCGCTGCGTGACCCACACTGCGCGCCGCATCGGCCGATCCCTCGCCTTCGTACTGCCCGTCGTGATGGTCCTCTCCGGGACCCTCGCCGTCACCAGCGTGCCGTGGGCAGCGCACGGCTCCGAGCCGCAGGTCCTGACCGCGTCGGCCCACGACATCTCCAAGCGCGCCAAGGCGCGCACTCCGCAGGACGCCCTCCGCGACCGGCTGCTCGTGGAGCTCCGGGAGAAGGACCCGGCGGTCGCGCTCACCGACCTCCAGCGCTCCGTCGAGGGCCGTCCCTCGCTCGCCCGGCACTGCATGTCGATCGCCAAGGCTCTGGGCCGCGCCGCCGTCGAGAAGTACGGCCCCACCCACGCCCACCGGTTCTCGCGCCCCGTCTGCGACACGTCCTTCGCCTCGGGCGTCGCCCGGTTCAGCTGACCGGCCGCTCCGGGCACCGCATATCGTGCCTGGCATGCATACGTATCCGACGCAGGCCGTTGTCCTGGCAGGTGGCCAGGGGTCGCGGCTGCGCCCGTACACCGACGACCGCCCCAAGCCGATGGTCGAGATCCCGGGCACCGGGACTCCGATCATCGGCCATCAGCTTTCCTGGCTGGCCGCCGAAGGCGTGACCGACGCCGTGGTGTCGTGCGGTCATCTGGCCGAGGTGCTGCAGGAGTGGCTGGACTCGGCGGTGCTGCCGCTGCGCGTGACGACCGTCGTGGAGTCCGAGCCGCTGGGCCGCGGCGGCGGGCTGAAGTACGCCGCCACCCGGCTGCCCGACCCCGAGCAGCCCTGGTACGCCACCAACGGCGACATCTGGACGCGCTTCTCCCTGCGCGAGATGGCCGCGTTCCACGCCGAGCGCGATGCGACCGCCACGCTGGCCCTGGCCCGTCCCCGCATCCCGTGGGGTGCCGTGGAGACGGACGCGTTCGGGCACATCACCGACTTCATCGAGTCGCCGCCCTCGCCGTATCTGATCAACGCCGGGGTGTACGTCTTCTCCCCGGAGTTCACGACGCTGCTGCCGGACCGGGGCGACCACGAGCGGACGACGTTCCCCCGGCTGGCCCGCGAGCGCAGGCTCGCCGGGTACCCGCTGCCGCACGGGGCGTACTGGCGGGCCATCGACACGGCGAAGGACCTCACCGAGGCCGCCAAGGAGCTCGACGGAAGCTGACCGCCGGCGCATGGCGAAGGGGCGGTCACCGGTGCGAAGCCGGTGACCGCCCCTTTCGCCGTGTGCCGGGGCCGTGGCTCAGCCGAGCAGGCCGCCGATGGGGTTCTTCCCGCCGCCGGACGCGCCGCCGGTGGAGCCGCCGCTGTCCGAGCCGCCGGTCGAGCCGCCGCCCGTACCGGTGGAGCCGGAGGACGACGGGCCGGAGCTGCTGGACGGCGGCGGCTGCGGGGCCGTCTGCTGCGGGGCCTGCTGCCCGGTGCCCTGCGTCTGGCTGGGCTGGCCGGCACCGGCCGCCTGCCCGGACTCGCGGACGGTGCCCGCGGCGGGCGTGGACGGCGCGGTGGAGGGCGTCGTGGCGGCGCTGCTCCGGGAGGGGACGGGGCGCCGGCCGTCCGGGGTGTGCGAGGCCCGGCCGCCGCGGGACTCGTCCGGGAGCGGGGAGCCGGGGAGCTGGTTGGTCGGGTCGGTGTTCGGGCCGGGCACGGTGACGACCTCGGAGGAGCGGACCGCGCCGCCGAGCACGGAGCCCACCAGCAGGGTGAGACCGACGACCACGGAGGCGACGACGGCGCCCCGGCGCAGCACCCGGCGGCGCAGGTCCCAGATCTCCGAGCGCGGGCCGAGCCTGCGCCAGGCCTCCCCGGCGAGCCGTGCGTCGACGGAGTAGACGGGCGCGCCCGCGATGATCAGCGGGCTCCAGGCAGCGAGGTAGATGATGTCGGGCGCGTCATAGGCGGCGACGGTGCGCCAGCTCACCGTGACCAGCAGGGCGGCGGACAGCAGCGCGCCGAACGAGGCGGCGACGCGCTGCCAGAGGCCGAGGACGGTGAGGACGCCGACGACGACCTGGAGGAAGGCGACGGTGAGTCCGGCGCCGACGGGGTGGGAGAGCGCGAAGTCGCGCAGCGGCCCGGCCAGCTCCCAGGGGTGCAGCGAGGTCAGCCACTTGACCATGGAGCCGCGGTCGCCGCCGTCGAAGTAGACGGGGTCGCAGAGCTTGCCCATGCCGGCGTAGATGGAGATGAAGCCGAGGAAGACCCGGAGCGGGAGGAGGACGACGCCCAGGTTCATCCGGCGGTCGGGGTAGTAGGCGTGCCGGACCGGGTCGCTGCTCCGGCGCCCGCTCCGGGTGTCGGACTCCTCGTCGAACCCGCCCTCGTCGTCGTACGCGTCCTGTGCGTACGGCGCGGCGTACGGCGCGCCGTCGTCGGTGTCGTAGGCGCCGACCGCCCTGCGCATGGGCGGCAGCAGCGGCCCGTTGCCGTAGCCGCCCGGCTGGTGGGGGGCGGTGATGACGGGGTTGGGCTGGGTCTCTTCGAGGAGGTCGATGACCTGGGTGCCGGCCGTGCCGGGTCCGCCGTCGCGCTCCGGGGCCGCGTAGGGGGCGTAGGCGTCGTACCCGGCCGGGGCCGGGCGGCCCGCGGTGGAGTTCCGTACGGCCTGGAGGAGCCCGGTGGCGCCGGGGTCGCCGGGGGCGGACCTGCCGCTCCACACGACGGGCGAGCGCCTGCCGCGGGCCGCTCCTGCGCCGCTCATGGCGGGGATCCTGGGCGCGCCGGCGGGGGCCGGACCGCGCAGCCGCGGGCGCTGGCCGGGGGCGAGCTGCACCCGGAAGCTGGCGTGGTTGACGATGACCTGCGCAGGGTCGCAGTCCACCTTGGTCATGCTCAGGGCGGGTTGTTCGTCGAACCGAGGCGTTCTGGTGTCCACACTCATCTAACCGAGTGATCTGTGTTTAGGACACTGCCTTGACGGGCCCGATGTGTCCGAGGCCCGTCAATGGGCTCCGGCCGGGGGAGGCTCCGCCTGGCCGCCCCCCGGCCGGGTGGACTTCTCAGGCCCGGCGCCGCGCGACCTCGTACAGCACGATCCCGGCCGCGACGCCCGCGTTCAGCGACTCCGCGCCGCCCGGCATCGAGATGCGGACCCGGTAGTCGCAGGTCTCGCCGACGAGGCGGCCGAGGCCCTTGCCCTCGCTGCCGATGACGATGACGACGGGCCCGGCGAGCTCCTCCAGGTCCTCGACGGTGTGCTCGCCGTCGGCGGCCAGGCCCACGACCGTGAGGCCGGCCTTCTGGTAGCCCTCAAGGGCGCGGGTCAGGTTGGTCACCCGGGAGACCGGCGTACGGGCCGCCGTGCCCGCCGAGGACTTCCAGGCGCCCGCCGTCATCCCGGCCGCGCGCCGCTCGGGCACGACCACGCCGTGGCCGCCGAAGGCGGAGACGGAGCGGACGATGGCGCCCAGGTTGCGCGGGTCGGTGACGCCGTCGAGGGCGACGATCAGCGGGTCCTCGCCGTTGTCGTACGCGGCGGCGGTGAGGTCCTCCGGGTGCGCGTACTCGTACGGCGGGACCTGGAGGACGAGGCCCTGGTGGTTCAGACCGTTCGTCATCCGGTCCAGCTCGGGGCGCGGGGCCTCCATCAGGTTGATGTTGCCGCGCGCGCCGGCGAGCTGGAGCGCCTCGCGGACCCGCTCGTCGTTGTCGATGTACTGCTGGACGTACAGGGTCGTCGCCGGGACGCCGTCGCGCAGGGCCTCGTAGACGGGGTTGCGGCCGACGACCATCTCGGACGTGCCCTTGACGCCGCCGCGCCGGGGCGCGGGGCGGCGGGCCGCGGCCTGCTTGGCCTGGGCGTTGGCGACCCGGTTCTTCTTGTGTCCCTTGCGGGCGGAGGCGGGCGGCGTCGGGCCCTTGCCCTCCAGGCCACGGCGTCGCTGCCCGCCGCTGCCGACCTGCATGCCCTTCTTGTTGGACGTGCGGCGGTTCCTGCGCTGGCTGTTCCCGGCCATGACCTACCTGTTTCGTTGCTTCTCAGACATGCGTACGTATAAGTGAAGTGTGCCGCCCGGAACGCCGGGCGGCACACGGTGGGGACTACTGGCGCGGGCCGAGTGTCCACCGCGGTCCGGTGGGACTGTCCTCGATGACGAGTCCGGACTGGTTGAGCTGGTCGCGGATGGCGTCGGCGGCGGGCCAGTCCTTGCGCTCGCGGGCCGACTGGCGCTGGTCCAGGACGAGCCGTACGAGCGTGTCGACGACCCCGTGCAGATCGTCGCCGCGGTCGCTCTCGCCCGCCCAGTGCTCGTCGAGCGGGTCGAGGCCGAGGACGCCGAGCATCGCACGGACCTCCGCGAGCCGGGCGACGGCGGCTTCCTTGTCGTCGGCGGCCAGCGCGGAGTTGCCCTGGCGGACCGTGGTGTGGACGATCGCGAGCGCCTGCGGGACGCCCAGGTCGTCGTCCATCGCCTCGGCGAAGGCCGGCGGCACCTCGGCGGCGGGCTCGACCGTCTCGCCCGCCTTCTCGGTGACGCGCTGGACGAAGCCCTCGATCCGCGCGAACGCGGACTCGGCCTCGCGCAGGGCCTCCTCGCTGTACTCGATCATCGACCGGTAGTGCGGGGTGCCGAGGTAGTAGCGCAGCACGATCGGGCGCCACGCCTTGACCATCTCGCTGACCAGCACGGAGTTGCCCAGCGACTTCGACATCTTCTCGCCGGACATGGTGACCCAGCCGTTGTGCACCCAGTACTTCGCGAACTCGTCGCCGTACGCCTTGGCCTGGGCGATCTCGTTCTCGTGGTGCGGGAAGATCAGGTCGATGCCGCCGCCGTGGATGTCGAAGGCGGTGCCGAGGTACTTGTGCGCCATGGCGGAGCACTCCAGGTGCCAGCCGGGGCGGCCGCGGCCCCACGGGGTCTCCCAGCTGGGCTCGCCCGGCTTGGTCGCCTTCCACATGGCGAAGTCGCGCTGGTCGCGCTTGCCCGTCTCGCCGTCGCCGGACGGCTGGCGCAGATCGTCCAGGTCCTGGTTGGAGAGCTCCAGGTAGCCGGGGAACGAGCGCACGTCGAAGTAGACGTTGCCGTCGGCCGCGTAGGCGTGACCGCGTTCGATCAGGCCCCGCATCATCTCGATCATCTCGGGGACGTGGCCGGTGGCGCGGGGCTCGTAGGTGACCGGGAGGCAGCCGAGCGCGTCGTAACCGGCGTTGAACGCCCGCTCGTTCTCGTAGCCGATGGCCCACCACGGCCGGCCCTGCTCCGCCGACTTCGCGATGATCTTGTCGTCGATGTCGGTGACGTTCCGGATGAACGTGACGTCGTAGCCGCGGTACTGGAACCAGCGGCGCATGATGTCGAAGTTCAGCCCGGACCGGATGTGCCCGATGTGCGGGGCGGCCTGGACGGTCGCGCCACAGAGGTAGATCGAGACACAGCCCGCTGTGAGCGGTACGAAGTCACGGATCTGCCGGGCGCTGGTGTCGTACAGGCGAATAGTCACGCCTCAAGGGTAGTGGGCGCGCACCAGTGCCCCGCGACCCCTTGGGGATCGCGGGGGAACGAGTTTGTCGCGGCGGGGGTCCGTCAGATGCTTCCGACGACCTTGCGCGGGGTGATCCGGACGACCACGCGCTCGGCGTCGTCGACGGAGGCGGGGTTGAAGTCCGCGTACTCCTTGCCGGTGTACTTCCGGGACAGCTCGTCGATGAGTTCCCGGCCGCCCTCGGTGGTCAGAGCGGCGGTGCCGCGGATCTCGGCGTACGTGTACGGGGAGGCGAAGGGCTGCACGACGACGGTGACCCGCGGGTCGCGGCGCAGGTTCTTCTCCTTGCGGCGGCCGACCGTCGTCGAGATGAGCACGTCGTCGCCGTCGCGCCTGACCCAGACCGGGGAGACCTGGGGGCTGCCGTCGGGCTGGATGGTGGCGACGGTGACGAAGACGGGGGTGTCGAGAAGCGCCTTGAGTTCTTCGGAGAGTGCGGCGGTCATGGCGTACGTCCTCCAGTGGGATCGGTGGGTGCCTCTACCCGTACCCCAACCGCGTCCCGGCGCTCCCGCTTCCCGCTCCTGCCCACCGGAAGGGTCAGGGCCAGTGCTCCGCCCGCCAGCGGCACGGCGGCGAGCGCCGCCCAGCGGACCGGGCCCGGCGCCTGGAGCAGCGCCCCGGTGGCGGCGCTGCCGCCGAGCACGGCGAGCCCGGAGACGGAGGAGAGCGCCCCGGTGGCGAGCCCGAGCCGCCGGTCGTCGACGAGGTCCGGGACGAGGCCGCGCGCGGCCGGGACCAGCAGCATCTGCCCGAGGGTCAGAGTGACGACGAGGGTGGCGGCGGGCAGCAGTCCGGCGGGGCCGCCGGGGGTGAGCGGTACGGCGGCGAACCCGGCGGCGACGGTCACCAGGCCGGTGACGAGCGCGGTGCGCGGGGCGACGCGGCGGGCGGACCAGCGGGTCAGGGGCAGCTGGGCGCAGACGACCAGGAGCGAGGAGAGCGCGAACAGCCAGCCGAGCGCGGTCTGCCCGCCGGTGGCCTCCTCCACCTCGGCCGGCAGCGAGAGGTAGAGCTGGTTGTACGCGATCAGGTAGCTGCTGTACGCGAGGCAGAGCAGGAGGAAGGGACGGTTGCCGAACACCTCGCGAAGGGAGTGCCGGGACTCGGCCGTCCGGGTGACGGGAGCCCGGCGCGGCATCAGCCGGGCGTGTCCGGCGAGGACGCCGACGAAGACCAGCGCACCGGCGAGGCAGGCCGCCCGGAATCCGGCGCCGAGCATCAGGAGCAGCGAGCCGAGCAGCGGCCCGATGAACGCACCGGCCTGTCCGGCGGCGGAGAACACGGCGAGCACCTGGGCGCGCGGGGTTCCGGTGTCCTGCTCGTACCGGACGGACTCGCGGGCGGTCTCGGACTCCACGGCGGGCGAGAACAGCGCGGCGGCGAATCCGATCAGGACCACCGCGGCGATGACGCTCGCGGTGGACCCGGCGAAGGCGAGCCAGCCGAAACCGGCGATCCGCAGGACGCAGCCGGTGAGGACGACGGGGCGGGGCCCGTACCGGTCGGTGAGGGCGCCGCCGACGACGAAGAGGCCCTGCTGGCTGAAGGTGCGCAGGCCGAGGACGAGCCCGACGAGCCAGCCGGCCATGCCCAGGCCGGTGCCGAGGTGGGTGGCGAGGTAGGGCAGTACGGCGTAGAAGCCGATGTTGAAGGCGAACTGGGTGGCGGTGAGGAGGCGGAGGTAGGGGGTGCCTCTCGTGGTGGGCCGGATGGTGGGTCCGGTGGTCACGGGGTCACTCCGCCGGTCTTCCCGCGTGGCCCCGGACCGCCGCCGCCGTGAGGACGGCCAGCGCGCCCAGGGCGGCGAGCGCGGCGGCGGGGGCCAGTACGGACCAGGGGGCCCGTTCCGCGTACGGCAGGTTCTCCGACAGCATCCGGCCCCACTCCGGCGCCGGTGCCTGGGCACCCAGGCCGAGGAAGCCGAGCGAGGCGAGGGCCAGCGCGACGGCCGGGATCCGCAGGACCGCGTGGCGCAGGACCGGGGGCACGACGGCGGGCAGCAGGTGGCGCCGGGCCACGTGCCACCGCCCGGCGCCCATCGAGCGGGCCGCCGCGATGTGCGGTGCGGCGCGCTCCTGGGCGTACAGGGCCGAGGTGTGGGCGGCGAGCGGCGCCCAGGCGACGGCCGCCACGGCGACGGCGGCGCCCAGGGGGCCGGGGCCCGCGATGCCCGCGACGACCAGGCCGCTCAGGATCGCCGGGAGCGCGTTGGCGGTCTCGGTGAGCGCCCCGGCCCGTACCGCTCCGAGGGCCAGGCCGAGCAGCAGCGTCACGGCGGAGACGGCGGTCGCGGTCAGCACCGTGCGGGCCGCTCCGTGGCCGAGGCGGGCCAGCACGTCGCGGCCCAGGGAGTCCGTGCCGAAGGGGTGCGCGGCGGACGGACCGGCGAGGCGGGCCGCGGCGTCGACGTGCAGCGGGTCGCGCAGCAGCCCGGCGACGGTCACGGCCGCGAAGAGCAGGGCGAGCGCCACCGCACCGGCGGTGAGCAGCCGGCGGGCGGGCAGGGCCGGGGGCACCAGCGCCGGGAGGGCCCCGTCGGACAGAGCGGGCCCCAGCAGGGCGCGGGCGGCGAGGCGGGCCGCGACGCCCGCGACGACGCCGAGGAGCAGCAGGAGCAGTACGCAGGCCTGGAGGACCGGGAGGTCCTGCGCGAGGGCCGCGGCCAGCGCCGTGCCGCCGAGCCCCGGCACGGCGTACAGCGTCTCGACGGCGACGGCGCCGCCGGTGAGGCCGACGACGACCAGACCGAGCTGCGGCAGCAGTCCGGGCAGGGTGCGGCGCAGGGCGTGCCCCGCGATGCGCCGTCCGGGCAGTCCGCCCGACGCGGCGGCCCGCGCCCACGGTTCGGCGAACGCGGCGGGCAGCGCGTCGTCCAGCAGCCGGCCGAGCAGGGCGCCCGCCGGGACGCCCATGGCGAGCGCGGGCAGCACCGTCTGCTCGGGCGCGCCCCAGCCGAGCGCCGGGAGCCAGCCCAGCTGTACGGCGACGACGGCGGCCAGGACGGCGGCGAGCAGGAACTCCGGCAGCGCGGCGAGGACGGCGGCGCTCACCCCGGCCCGCGCGGTGACGATCCGGCGCCGCGCCCCGCGCCGCAGCGTGCCCGCGCAGAGCGCGGCGGCCAGCAGCAGGGCGACGGCGAGCGAGAGGCCCATCAGGGTCAGGGAGACGCCGAGCGCGGCCGTCACGTCGGGCGCGACGGGCTGTCCGGAGACCCAGGAGGTGCCGAGGTCGCCGTGGAGCAGCCCGCCCAGCCAGCTGCCCAGGACGTGCCCGGCGCCGCCGTCGAGCCCGGTCTCGGCGCGGATCGCGTCGAGGGTCTCGGGGGTGGGCGGCCGGTCGGCGTACCGGGCGTGCAGGATCGTGAGCGCCGGGTCGGTCCGGGTCAGCCGGGGCAGCAGCCCGATGACGGCGAGGACCGCGAGGAGCGTGCCGAGCCGCCCCGCCAGGTGCTTCACCAGGTCACCCGACGCGGGTGTCGGCGGTGATCAGGGTGCGTTCCATCGGGTCGAGCGAGACGCCGTGGACGCGGCTGTCGTCGTAGCCCTGGACGAAGCGTTCGTGGAGCAGCGGTACGAGGGCGTCGGTGCCGAGGATGCCGGCCTCGGCGTTCATCTCGGCGCGGTGGCGGGCTTCGGTGCCGGCGAGTCCGGCGGCCTTGTCCACGGCGGCGTCGACGCGCTCGTCGCAGAGCTGGGAGATGTTGAAGCTGCCGTCGCAGGTGAAGTCGGACGCGAGGTAGGAGACCGGGTCCGCGGTGTCCAGGAGGGTGTTGCGGGCCTGGATGAACGCGTCGTACTTGCCCGCCAGGGCGTCGGCCTCCAGCTGGGCGTAGTCGCGTACGACCTGCTTGACGGTGAAGCCGCGCGCGGTGAGCTGCTGCTGGACGACTGTGGCGACCTCGGGCAGCTCGGGCCGGTTGGTGTACGTGGCGAGGACGATCTGCTTCGTCTTCGCCACCTCGGCCTTGCCTGCGGCCTTCGCCCGGTTCGTGGGGGCGGTTCGGTCGGCGGCGGCCCAGGGCACGCCGGGACCGAGGAGGCCCTTCGCGGTGTCGGCGCGGCCTTCGTAGACGGCCTCGACCAGGGCCTTGGAGTCGATGGCCTCGCGGGCGGCGGCGCGCATCGCCGGGTCGGCGAAGACCCCGTGGCGGGTGTTGAGGGAGAGGCCGTTGGTGCGGGCGGAGGGGAATTCGTGGACGAGCCCGTCGCCGAGGAGGGATGCCTGCGAGATGGGGACGTACTCGGCGACGTCGACGGCCTCGGTGCGCAGGGCGTTGGCGCGTGCGGTGCCGTCGGCGACGAACTTCACGTCGACGCCGGGGGCCTTGGCCCTGGCGCCCCAGTAGCTGTCGTTGCGCTGGAGGGTCGCGCTGACCGCGCCGTTGACCTCGGTCAGGGTGAAGGGGCCGGTGGCGTGCCCGGCGGGGTTCACCTTGCCGTCCTTGTACGCGCCCTCGGACAGGATCGTGAGCGACGGGTTGGCCAGCCGCTGGGGCAGCAGCGGGTCGGGGGTCCGGGTGGATATCCGTACGGTCCTGGCGTCCGGCGTGGTGACGTCGAGGCGGGTGTCGCTGAGGACCCGGGGCCTGGGGGACGCCTCCTCGGCGGCGCGCAGCGAGCGCGCGACGGCGGGCGACTCCAGCTTCCGGCCGTCCTGGAAGACGGCGTCGCGCAGGGTGAAGCTCCACGTGCGGTCGTTGTCGCGCTTCCAGGAGGTGGCGAGCGCGGGCTTGGCGTCGCCGTTCCTGTCGAGCGTGGTGAGGCCCTCGATCACGGAGAGGCGGCTGAGGGTGACGGCGTCGTCGCCGTAGGGGGACATGGCCTGGGCGGGCGGGAAGGCCATGGCGACCCGGAGCCGCTGCCCGTCCGCCGAGGAGCCGGAGCCGTCGGAGCCGCCGGAGGACGAGCAGGCGGTGGCGAGCGGGACGAGGAGGGCGGCCGCGGAGAGCGTCAGCGGCAGCGCGGGGCGACGGCGTCGGGAAGTGGGCATGACAGTGACCTTATATGAAAACGATTGTCATTTACCGGGCAGGGGTGGCGGGCACCGGCATCGGCAGTTCGAAGTGGACGATGCCCTGGCCGCCGCCCGGCAGCGCGCGCTCGTCGCACACCTCGTCCGCCAGCGACCGCCAGAACGGCTCGGCGCCGGGCACGGCCGGGTCGGTGTGCAGGTAGATCGCCTCGTAGCCGCCGGCCGCCGCGACGAAGTCGCACAGCTCGCGCACCAGCCGCCGGGCCAGGCCGTGCCTGCGGTGGCCGGGCGCGACGTAGATCCGGCAGAGCTGGGCGGTGGTGCCGGACGGGAAGCGGTCCGCGACCCACTGCGGATTGGGCGGCGCCTGGGGCCCCCGGTCGCGCACCGCGCCGGTAGCGACGATCTCGCCGTCGCGCTCGACGACCAGCAGGGTGCAGCGGTCCGGGCGCAGGTAGGCGGCCTCGGGGTCGATGATGTCGGCGTGCCAGCGCGGTACGTAACCGGACTTCAGGTCGCGGTAGACGGTGTCGAGCATCACGGCCCGCGCACCGCCGAGATCGGCGGGGGTGGCGGTGCGCAGTACGTACCCGTCGGCTCCGGCCCGTACCGGCGCCACCGTCGTCGTGCTCATCCGCGAGCCCACCGTCCTCGTACGACACATCGCTTGCCGCCCCAGCGTACGTGCAAGCGATGTGCAACAAGGCCGGGGCCCCGGAGGTCCCGGCAGGTCAGGGCCGTACGGGCTCAGCCGGTGCGGTAGACCAGCGCGGTCGCGATCCCGGCGATTCCCTCGCCCCGGCCGGTGAAGCCGAGCCCGTCGGAGGTGGCCGCGGAGAGCGAGACGGGCGCCCCGACGGCGGCCGACAGCACCTTCTGTGCCTCGTCGCGCCGCTTGCCGATCTTCGGCCGTACGCCGACGACCTGGACGGCGACATTGCCGATCTCGAAACCCCCGGCCCGCACGATCCTGGCCGCCTCGGTCAGCAGGGTCACCCCGGCGGCGCCGGACCACTCGGGCCGCCCGGTGCCGAAGTGCTGCCCGAGGTCTCCGAGCCCGGCGGCCGAGAAGAGCGCGTTGCACGCGGCGTGCGCGACGACATCGGCGTCGGAGTGCCCGGCCAGCCCCGGCCCCTCGCCCTCCCAGAGCAGCCCCGCGCACCACAGCTCGCGGCCCTCCTCGAAGGCGTGGATGTCGGTGCCGATCCCGACCTGCGGGATCACGGGCCCGGTCCGTTCCGCGGAGTCCACCGCAGCTCCCTCACGCCTCATCGTTTCCTCAGAAGCCATCGTTCGCCCTCCTGCGTGCGAGTACCGCCTCGGCCAGCACCAGATCCAGCGGCCGGGTCACCTTGAACGCCTCCTCGTGCCCGGGTACGACCACCACGGGCGCCCCGAGCTGCTCCACCATGCCCGCGTCGTCCGTCGCGCCCTCGCCGCTGACGGCGACGGCCCCGTGCGCCCGCACGAGCGTGTCGCGGTCGAAGCCCTGCGGGGTCTGCACGGCACGCAGCCTGGCCCGCACGGGCGTCCCGAGCACCGGCTCCGGCTCCCCCGGCGCCCCGGGCTCGACCTCCTTGACGGTGTCGGCCAGCGGCAGCGCGGGGACGACGGCGGGCGCCCCGTCCCGTACCGCCTCGATCACCGCGTCCACCGTGTCGACGGGCACCAGCGGGCGCGCCGCGTCGTGGACGAGGACGACAGAGATGTCCTCGGGCAGCGCGTCGACGCCGAGCCGCACCGAATCCTGGCGGGTGTCGCCGCCGGGCACCACGAGGTAGTCGGTGCGCTCGGGCAGGGCGTGCTCGTCGAGCAGGTTCTTGACCTCGTGGGCGCCGTCCGGCGGCGCGACGACCACGACCAGGGAGACGGCACGGGACGCCGCCATGGCCCGTACCGCGTGGATGAGCATGGGTGTACCGCCCAGCGCGCGGAGCGCCTTGGGGGCGCCCGGACCGAGCCGTACGCCGCGGCCGGCTGCGGGAATCACGGCGGCCGTGCGGTACGGACGCGATTGATCAGACATCGATTGCACTCCGGAGCTTCGGCATGTTTGTTTCCACAGCCGACGTGGGTATGGCCACAAGCGAGCCGGGCGCCGTGCCCTGACTCGACGGGGCCCTTTCCGTGACACCCGGTCGAAGTCGGACAAGCCGCACCGGCGCTCGGGATCGGCTGCGCAAGATCGCGAGCAACGTATCGGGGGTATCACCGATGAAGCCAACGCATCGGTGCGTCGGGACGTAATCCGGACAGGCTGCGCCAGAAATTCGGCCACACCGCGGCCGTATCCAGCCATGCCATGGCTGAAACCGGACATGCCGCGGCGCCCGACGACATACCGTGAATACGGTTGTCAGCGGGCACCGCGGCACATTGATTACGACCGGCGCGAGCCGGTTCAGGACGCGAGAACCTCGTCGAGCAGAGCCTCGGCCTTGTCTTCGTTCGTGTTCTCCGCGAGAGCGAGCTCGCTCACCAGAATCTGGCGAGCCTTGGCGAGCATGCGCTTCTCACCTGCGGAGAGTCCACGCTCGCGCTCACGACGCCACAGGTCGCGAACCACTTCGGCGACCTTGATGACATCGCCGGAGGCGAGCTTCTCGAGATTTGCCTTGTAGCGCCGGGACCAGTTCGTCGGCTCTTCTGCGTACGGCGCGCGAAGCACCTCGAAGACCCGGTCCAGCCCCTCCTGCCCGACTACGTCGCGCACACCCACGAACTCCGCATTGTCCGCCGGCACACGAACCGTCAAGTCGCCCTGGGCGACCTTGAGCACCAAGTAGGTCTTGTCCACGCCTTTGATCTGGCGAGTTTCGATAGCCTCGATCAGCGCGGCCCCGTGATGGGGATAGACCACGGTGTCGCCAACCTTGAACGTCATGTGACAGGTACCCCTTCCGTGGCTATCAAGAGTAACACGAGAACTGCTTCTCCTGAATGGCGTTTTCGCAGGTCAGGGCATATCTCGGGGCTTGACAACAGCGACACGCACGTGCTGCGGAAGGCTCACCGGGGGTGGAATTCGCAGGTCGGAGCCGTTGTGCGGGCGGGACGAAACGCACACGTCGCACGCATCCGAACCACCCTCCGAAGGTGATGAACGTCCCGTTTTGCCGGGTTCCGGATGGTGAACTTTCCGTACTCCGTTCGGGGATCGATCACCCGTACGGATGTAAGTGGCGTTGATCAATGGAATTGATCAACGGTGCGGCGTGATCGGTTATGCGCACGGAATGCGCCACACTCCATGAATTGATCACCGGCGATATGTGAACGGCATGTGGCGGGCCGTTTCGGCGGCTGCCGGGCCCGCAAACCTTTGCCGGAAGCGGGCCGCCGAACGGTATGACCGCGGGAAGTGCCCGCGAGCGCCGGGGCGACCGAGATCGTCCTCAGGGGCGGGTCGGGTGCGGGGCCGGGCGGGCGGCTCGGTAGCCTAAGGCCGCTGACACACCCTTAGGGCGGCTTTACGTCGCTCCCCACCCGTCCGCAGTCCGAACGTTCAAGGAGTTGCCGCCGCCGTGAGCCGCAGCCTTCGACACGGCGCTCTCGCCGCCACAGCCATCGTGTTCTCGATCGCCTCGCTCGCCGCGTGCGGCGCGGGCAATGACGCCGCGACGCTCAAGGTCAGGCCGGACACTGCTGCCACCACCATCGGTGACATCAGCATCCAGAACGCGAACGTCGTCACCCAGCCCGAGCTCACTGCCCAGGGCCCGGCCGTCGTCGCCGCGACGCTGTTCAACAACGGCACGAAGCCGCAGACCCTGGAAGCCATCACGCTGCCGGGTTCGAGCACCTCGGTCCAGCTGCACGCCGCCAAGGGCGCCGGCCCGGTCGTCGTCCCGGCCGGCGGCTCGGTGCTCCTGGGCGGCGAGGGCAACGCCTCCGCCGTCATCGAGGACGGCAGCGAGGCCGCCCAGGCGGGCAACGTGCAGCAGGTCGTCTTCAAGTTCAGCTCGGCGGGCGAGGTCCCGCTCGGCGCGTTCGTCGTGCCGGCGAAGAGCTACTTCACGGGCTACGGACCGAGCACGCTGCCCGAGACCCCGGAGAAGTCGGCGGAGGCCACGCCGACCGGTTCCGCCACGGCCCCCGCCGCCGGGTCGGAGGGCGACAGCGCCTCGGAGCCGGAGAACGGCGCGGACACGCAGACCGACTGACCTGCGACCGCCGGCCGACCGGCCCGCCGGCCCGCCGGCCACGTAACGACAGCGCCGCGCGGACACCCGCGAACGGAACGGCGGAGGGCGCCTCCCATCCGGGGGGCGCCCTCCGCCGTCGGCACATCAGGCGGTCTACGGCTCGAACTTGTACCCCAGGCCGCGCACCGTCACCAGGAAGCGCGGTGCGCCCGGGTCGGGCTCGATCTTGGCGCGCAGGCGCTTGACATGGACGTCGAGGGTCTTGGTGTCACCCACGTAGTCCGCGCCCCACACCCGGTCGATCAGCTGCATGCGGGTCAGCACCCGGCCCGCGTTGCGCAGCAGCATCTCCAGCAGGTCGAACTCCTTGAGCGGGAGGTCGACCTTGCCGCCGGCGACGGTGACGACGTGACGGTCCACGTCCATCCGCACCGGGCCCGCCTCCAGGGCGGCCGGGGTGACCTCCTCCGGCTCGCCGCGGCGGCGCAGCACCGCGCGGATGCGGGCGACCAGCTCCCGCGAGGAGAACGGCTTGGTCACGTAGTCGTCGGCTCCTATTTCCAGGCCGACCACCTTGTCGATCTCGCTGTCTTTCGCCGTGACCATGATCACGGGGACATTGGACCTGCTGCGCAGCTGACGGCAGACCTCCGTGCCGGGCAGGCCCGGCAGCATCAGGTCGAGCAGGACGAGGTCGGCGCCGTTGCGCTCGAACTCGTCAAGCCCGTCCGGGCCCGTGGCCGCGATGGCGACCTCGAAGCCTTCCTTGCGGAGCATGTAGGACAGGGCGTCGCTGAAGGATTCCTCATCCTCGACGACGAGCACTCGGGTCACGGAAGGACCTCCGGGGCAGGGAATGGTTCAAGGGTGTCGGGGTGGGCGGGTCCATGGGGGCCGCCCTCGTCGCCGTTGACGACGGGCGTTCCGCCCGAGCTGCGGTCCCGTTCCCGTACGGAGCCCGCTTCGGGCAGCCGCAGGGTGAAGGTGGAGCCCTGGCCCTCCGAGCTCCAGACCGTGACCTCCCCGCCGTGCGAGGCGGCCACGTGCTTGACGATGGCGAGGCCGAGGCCGGTGCCACCGGTGGCCCGTGAGCGGGCCGGGTCGACGCGGTAGAAGCGCTCGAAGACCCGCTCGCGGTCCTTCTCCGAGATGCCGATGCCCTGATCGGTCACGGCTATCTCGATCTGGTCCCCGCCGGGCACGGACAGTCGCCTGGCGGCGATGCCCACTCGGGTGCGGGCGGGACTGTAGTTGACGGCGTTCTCGACGAGATTGCCGAGCGCCGCGGCGAGCTGGCCGCGGTTGCCCCAGATACGGAGCTCCGCGGTACCGCCCGCCGCCATGGTGATCTGCTTGGAGCCGGCCTGCTGGCGGCAGCGGTCGATGGCCTCGGCCACCAGCTCGTCCACCCGGACCGGTTCGGCGTCCTCCAGCGGGTCGTCGTTCTGCACCCGCGAGAGGTCGATGATCTCCTGGACGAGGTTGGTCAGCCGGGTCGCCTCGATCTGCATCCGGCCCGCGAAGCGTTCCACCGCCTCCGGGTCGTCGGAGGCGTCCATCACGGCCTCGGAGAGCAGCGAGAGCGCGCCGACCGGGGTCTTGAGTTCATGGCTGACGTTGGCGACGAAGTCGCGCCGTACCGCCTCTATCCGGCGGGCCTCGGTGAGGTCCTCGACCAGCAGGAGCACCAGCCGGGAACCGAGCGGCGCGACGCGGGCGGAGACCGCGAGGGCCTCGCCGCGGCCCGTACCGCGCCGCGGAAGGTCCAGTTCCACCTGCCGTATCTCGCCGTCGCGGCGGGTGTCCCTGGCCATGTTCAGCATCGCGTCGACGGCGAGCCGCCCGCCCCTGACCAGTCCCAGCGCATAGGCGGCGGAGCTGGCCTTGACCACGCTGTCGCTCTCGTCGAGCACGACCGCCGAGGAGCTGAGCACGGACAGGACAGTGTCCACCCCGGGCGGCAGAGGTGCGTTGCTGTCGGGCCGCATGGAGGTCCGCGTCGGCTTCTTCTGGTCGCGCTCGCTCCAGCGGAACGCAAGCATGGCGATCACGCCGGTACACGCACCGCCGATCGCCGCAGCTGCGGCGACTGCCGCGTTCACGTCCATACGTCAAGGTTATGCGGGTGTCGGAGCACTCTCCCAGCCATCCGAGTGCCTGTCCGAACACTCGTCGCCCAGAGTTCACCGAGGGGCAAGGGTTGGTTCACTTGGGCGGCCGGAAGCCGACGCGTACGCCACTCAGGGTGGCAGCGTGGGGTTCGAACCGTGCCCCGGCCTTACACAGAGGACTGGAGAGGGACTTCCATGCGTGACGCGTACCACGAGGAACTCGACTCGATCGGAGAAGGGCTGGTCGAGATGGCCCGCCTCGTCGGGTCGGCGATCGGCCGGGCGACGACGTCCATGCTCGATGCCGATCTCAAGCTCGCGGAGAGCGTGATCGCCGCGGACCAGAAGGTCGACGACCTTCAGCACGACCTGGAGGCGCGGGCCATCGCCCTGCTCGCGCGGCAGCAGCCCGTGGCGACGGACCTGCGCATCGTGGTCACCTCTCTGCGGATGAGCGCCGACCTGGAGCGCTCCGGCGACCTCGCCCAGCACGTCGCCAAGCTGGCCCGGCTGCGGTTCCCGCACTCGGCGGTCCCGAACGACCTGCACGCCACCATCCTGGAGATGGGGCAGCTGGCGCAGCGCCTGATGGCCAAGGCCGCCGAGGTGATCATCACCAAGGACGTCGACCTCGCGCTCCAGCTGGAGCAGGACGACGACGAGATGGACCTGCTGCACCGCACGCTGTTCCAGCACCTGATGGACGACCGCTGGAAGCACGGCATCGAGACGGCCGTGGACGTGACGTTGCTCGGCCGCTACTACGAGCGCTTCGCGGACCACGCGGTGTCGGTCGCCAAGCGGGTCGTGTACCTGGTGACGGGCGAGCACGCCGACGAGATCCAGCAGCAGACGCCGGTGGAGGGCGCGTGACCGAGGTG
Organism: Streptomyces sp. NPDC001933; assembly: GCF_042890955.1. NCBI lineage: Bacteria > Bacillati > Actinomycetota > Actinomycetes > Kitasatosporales > Streptomycetaceae > Streptomyces > Streptomyces sp. NPDC001933. The sequence continues at coordinate 402,442 of NZ_JBIASS010000005.1, forward strand.
GCCGACCGGAGCGCGTGACCGGGACGCCCGACCGGAGCGCGCAGCCTGGGCGCGTACGGGCGTGCGCGGGCGCATCGGGTCGCACAAATGTTTCTGCGTGTGTGCGCCGTTGATGCGCCCGCCGGGTTGGGCATGCAATGGGGTGGGGCGGCACGCCTTGTCCGTACGCCCCGGTCGTACGCGCTTCTTCGCGCCGTACGGCCCTGTCGTACGCATTGAGGAGGAACCATGGCCGATTCCCCCACGACCGACCCTCGGCAGGAGGCACCCGCCGAAGTGGTGCACCTGACCCTGCTCGGCGCCTGCGGCTGCGGCTCGGGCTGCGGCTGCGGCTGCCAGTCCGGAGCCCCGTGCCAGTGCGGTGGCTGCAGCGGCTGACCTGCTGCCACGCGATGCCGAGTACGCCCCGCGCGGAGACGGAACGCTCCGCGCGGGGCGCCGCGGTGCACGGACACGGCGACGGGGGGTGGCTCAGGTCGGGCCGGGTTCCGCGCGGCGTGAAACCGCCTCAGCCCGTCCGCTCCACGGCGGGCTCGGCCTTCGTACCCGCCGAGGAGCCCCCGCCGCTCCCCGCCACCCGCCTGCCGCCCTCGGGCGCCGGGGCCGCCCCTTCCGCCCCCGGCAGGTTCCGCATCAGCAGCCAGTAGCCCAGCGCGGCCCCGGTCCCCAGGACCGCGCACGCGCCCCACAGCCACTGCGCCCCGAAGCGGTCGATCACCAGGCCCGACATCAGCGGCGCGATCAGCGCGGCCGCGGACCACGACATCGTGTACATGCCCTGGTAGCGGCCCCGGCCCCGGGCCGGCGACAGCCGGACGACCAGGCTGCTCTGGATCGGCGAGTTGACGATCTCGGCGACCGTCCAGACGCAGATGGTCAGCGCGTAGACGGCGACCGACCCGGCGAACGCGGTCAGCCCGAATCCGTACCCCGCCAGCAGCGACGACACGACGAGCAGCCGGCGCGGGTCGCGGTGCTGGATGAAGCGGGTGACGGGGATCTGGAGCACCACGATCAGCACCCCGTTGACGGCGACCGCGGTACCGAAGTCGGAGCTGGAGAACCCGTCCGTCCCCATGGCCACCGGCAGCCCCACGTACCCCTGCTGGAAGATCAGCGCGATGACGAAGGACAGCCCGACGACGCTCATGAACCGGCCGTCGCGCAGCACGGTGGAGAGCCGGACCTCGTCCGCACCGTCGTCGACCGGGAGCCCGGCCACCACCGGCTTGTCCGGCCGCGACTCCGGCACCTTCAGGAAGACGACGACGGCGCAGAACAACGTCATCGCGGCCTCGCCGAGGAACCCCGCGAGATAGCTGTACTCGGCGACGAACCCGGCCCCGGCCGACGAGACGGCGAAGCCCAGGTTGATGGCCCAGTAATTGAGCGAGAAGGCCCGCACCCGGTCCTCGGGCCGGACGATGTCGGCCATCATCGCCTGCACTGCGGGCCGCGACGCGTTGCTGGCCATGCCGACGAAGAAGGCGACCGCCGCGATCGCCACCGGGTGGACCATGAACCCGAGCACGGCCACGGACACGGCCGTCGAGGTCTGCGCGATGAGCATCGTGGGCCGGCGGCCGAGCCGGTCGGTCATCACCCCCGCCCCGAGCGAGGAGACCACCCCGCCGAGCCCGTGCAGCGCGGCGACCAGCCCGGCGTACGACGCCGAGTAGCCCCGGTCCAGGGTCAGGTACAGCGCCATGAACGTGGCGACGAACGCTCCGAGCCGGTTGACCAGCGTGCTCGTCCACAGCCACCAGAACTGCCTGGGGAGGCCGGACACGGATTCGTGTGCGGCCCGTCTGAGACCGGCGACAGACATGCGGCATCCCCCCAGGGACGTACGGAACGGACACCGCCGGTAAGAGTCCCGACGACTGTCCGAACATTACGAATCCCGGATTCCGGTACGCCAGTCAATTGACGCCGACCGTCAATCGTCCCGCCCCGCCTACCATCCGCTCCCCCTGTCCGCCCTGTGACCGGCCGCGCGGGGCTCGTACGGGTTCGATTACGCTCGGGCCCATGGCCGACGCACCGTACAAGCTGATCCTCCTCCGCCACGGCGAGAGCGAATGGAACGCGAAGAACCTGTTCACCGGCTGGGTGGACGTCAATCTCACGGAGAAGGGCGAGAAGGAGGCAGTCCGCGGCGGTGAGCTGCTCAAGGACGCCGGTCTGCTCCCCGATGTCCTGCACACCTCCCTCCAGAAGCGCGCCATCCGCACCGCGCAGCTCGCGCTGGAGTCCGCGGACCGCCACTGGATCCCGGTCCACCGCTCCTGGCGGCTGAACGAGCGCCACTACGGCGCCCTGCAGGGCAAGGACAAGGCCCAGACGCTCGCCGAGTTCGGCGAGGAGCAGTTCATGCTCTGGCGCCGCTCCTACGACACCCCGCCGCCCGCCCTCGAGGACGGCACCGAGTTCTCGCAGAGCGACGACCCGCGCTACGCGACGATCCCGCCGGAGCTGCGCCCGCGCACCGAGTGCCTCAAGGACGTCGTCACCCGCATGCTGCCGTACTGGTACGACGACATCGTGCCGGACCTGCTCGACGGCCGGACCGTCCTGGTCGCCGCCCACGGCAACAGCCTCCGGGCCCTGGTCAAGCACCTCGACGGCATCTCCGACGCCGACATCGCGGGCCTGAACATCCCGACCGGCATCCCGCTCGTCTACGAGCTGGACGCCGACTTCCGCCCCCTGAAGCCGGGCGGCACGTACCTCGACCCGGACGCGGCGAAGGCCGCCATCGAGGCCGTGAAGAACCAGGGCAAGAAGAAGTAAGCAGAGCTGAAGTAGCCCCCCACCTGCGGGTTTTCCGCGCGGTGGGGGGCTTTTGGGTGCGCTGGGCCGTCTGTGGGCCGTGGGAGGGAAGGACGAGCCCCGTGGGTGGACCAGTGCCGAGAGGTGGCAGGTCTGGCTTGCGGGAGGGGGCCTACTGGTAGCCATCGCTACCGGCGTGATGCAGTTCGCCCGATGAGCGAGTCACGCGCGAGAACGGTCGGGATCGGGTGCTGCACATGCAGCGAGCGCCTTGATGTCTCTCCGGCGGCCGGCAGCACCGACGCATGGAAGTGCCGCATCGCGTGCATGCCGTTCTCGCATGACTCGACGTGCGGAGAGCCGGCCTCAGGGATCGGGATGACTCCGGCCGAGGGCCAGATCCGGTTTCCGCGCCGCCTCGTTCAGCGAGGTGCACCAGACGTGACCACCGCGCGGTGCCGCCCCGGCACTCCGCCAAGTCCTTCCGATATCAACGCGGTGCCAAGCCAACAGTGCACGGAAACGCCGCCAGGGCCGGCGCATCTCGGTGCCGGCCCCGGTGGTGTGTTGATGCTCGAAGGCTCAGAGCGCTGTCGCGCCTCCGAGGCTTCCGCTGCTGATAGCTCCTCGTAGGACGTGCGCGATCTCCTCGGGCTTGAGGTCGATGCCGTCGAGCCCCTCCTCGGTCAGCGGGATCTCCTCCAGCGCGTATTCGCCTCGGCCTTCGGCGCTGAACTCGGGACCGGTGCGGTCGTCGAAGGACCAGGTTTCGATGCGGGCGAGGTAGAAGAGCTGGCGCTCGTCGTCGGACTCCATCGTGTGGAGGAGGCGAATGATGTCGGCCTTCCCCGCAATCTCCTCGTGGATCTCCCGGTGGAGGGCGGCCTCCCGGGACTCGTCGCCGGGTTCGACGCCGCCGCCAGGCAGGACCCAGTACTTGGGGATGCCGGGCCTGGTGCGGCGGATGACCAGCATCGTGTCGTCAGCCGTGACGAGGACGGCGCGGACTCGTTCGATCATTTCGGTTTGTCTCCTTGCTTGTTGGCGGTCTCAGTGCAGCAGCCAGCCGCCGTCGACGTGGACGGACTGCCCCGTGATGAACGAGGCGGAGGGACCCACCAGGAACGCGACCAGGGCCGCGACGTCCTCGGGCCGGCCACGGCGCGGGACGCATTGGCGCCCGATCCGGTCCTCCGGCCGCGCACGGTGGCGGGCGGGGATGGTGTTCTCGGCCTCGACCTGGATGGCCCCGGGCATGACCGTGTTGACGCAGATCCCGTACGGGCCCAGTTCGCGGGCGAGAGAGCGGGTCAAGCCCAGCAGTCCGGCCTTCGCGGTGCTGTACGCGACGAGGTTCGTCCGGCCGACGCGGGCGTTGACGCTGCCGATGTTCACGATGCGGCCCCAGCGGCGTTCGACCATGCTGGGGGTGAACGCGTGGCAGGTGCGGTAGTGGGCAGTGAGGTTGACGTCGAGGGAGTAGTTCCAGGCGGTCTCGTCGGTGTCCTGCCAGGCGACGTGGGGGTAGGAGCCGGCATTGTTCACCAGAATGTCGGCGGGTCCGATCTCTGCGCGGACGAGGTCGGCCATGGTCTGGACGGCACCCAGATCGGTCAGGTCGGCGTTCAGCGCGATCCCGGGGCTGCCCGCGCGCTCGAAGGCAGCGAGGAGGGCGTGGGCGTCGGGGTCTTGACCGAGGTGGTTGACCGCGACGGTCGCTCCGGCGGCGGCAAGCGCCCGCCCGATCTCAGCACCGATGCCGGTGGCCCCGCCGGTGACAAGGGCGTTGCGGCCCTGGAGCGGCCGGGTCCGGAGAGGGGTCTCAAGCAGAGGAAGGGACATTGCTGCTCCGTTCACCAGGACGGGGGGCCGGTGCGGTGGCGAAGAAGGCGTCGAGCGTCGTGCGCGGGTCCTGGCTCTCGGCGAGCTTGATCAGTACGAGCAGGAGGTCGTGTCCGGTCAGCCGGGAGGCCGGGATGACTCCGCGGATGCGCAGGGCGAGCAAGGCACGGATCTCCTCCAGGCCGCTGCCGGTCTCCCCACGAAGACCGTCCAGGGCACGGGTGATGGCCGCACTGCGGCCGGGGCCGGTGTTCCAGGAGTACCGGACGTCGATGTGCCGACTGTTCTGGTGCAGTTCCAGGTGCTCAATGCGCGGACGGGCCAGGGGCGGCAGGGCGCGACGAAGGGTGCGGGCGTACACGTCGGACTGGTAGCGGGGGACGAGCCAGCCGCCCAGGGCCATCAGGTACCAGAGCAGGTTGGCGGCCTCGCCCTCGACGGTGTTGCGGCCGGCGAACTCGAAGTCGAGCCAGCACAGCGGGTCTGCGATGTTCGGTTCGGTGGGATCGCCTTGCGTCAGACCGGCGAGCCGGCGGTGGTCGGGAGCAAGGACGCGGCGGAGGCTGTCGATGGTGTCGGCAACGTTCAACGTCAGCTGCCTGCCGTTGGCGATGAGGATGAAGTCGGCCAGCTCCTGGAGGGTGAGGGTCGTATCGGTGTGGGGCAGAGCGATCGGCAGGTCGCGGCGCAGGTACCAGCAGTCCAGCCGGCCACCGGGACGGATGCGGTCGAGGTAGAGGTCCGGGACGCACTCGGCAAGCGGCACGCCCTCCCCCGTCTCCTCGGCCGCCGCCCGCAGGTCGGCACAGACACCGTCCACGAGGCGGTCCAAGCGGGGCTGCACGGCCGGATCGCGGTCGGCGAGGGCGATCACGTCGCCCATGAGCAGCGCGCACCGGCCGGTGGCGAAGACGTCCTCGTAGGCGAGGAGCTGCCTGCCTGGTAGCGCGATCGCCGCCGTACGCGAGCCATCGTCCTCGCCGACCTCGGCGGCGTCCGGTTACGGCAAGGCGACATCGACGGAGCCATGGCCACCTGGCGCGACTTCCTCGACTGCGCCGACGGCATCCGCTCGGTGAAGGTCCAGGCCGCTCTCCAGGACATGCGCGTACGCCTCCGCCGTCACAGCGATTTTCCCGAGGCTCAGGAATTGCGTGAGCGGGCGGCACGCGCCGGAGGCTGACTCTCTCCCAGCGTCGTCGCTCTCAGCGGTTGCGCCCCTTCGGCCATGCCTCCCAGGCCGCTCGATGACGGTCACCGACGCCCAAATCAACAGCCAGTGCCTGACGCACCGCGAACGCCGGACGCACCCCCTCCCCCGCACCCGCCCTGTTCGTCGGGGCTGTCGCAGAGGCCGCCGGGTTCGGCCATGAGTTCCGGGTCCCGCATACCCGGCAGGGCGTATCCCTCCGTCTCGTCCCACGGGACGTCGACGTCGTCGGTGTGGACGTGCCACTGCGCATCCCCGACCGCACGGCGCAACTCGGTGACGGAGTCGAGCACATGGACGATGACCGGCAGCCACCGGTCGGGGTCGATCGGCAGTTTCGTGGACCCGGTGACGATCTGGCCGTCGACGTCGTACAGATACAGGCTCTCCTCGTCGTCGTACGGGAACGACTGAGCGCGCGCGGCGACCACACGCTCGACGGCTGCCGACTCGGCGCCCGTCAGCGGCTGTGCCCGGCGGGCGCTGTAGTAGATGGAAACGCTCATGGTCCGAGCGTAGGGACGGGGTGTGACAACACCGCCCCCGTCGTATCCCCCAGCGCCTTCTCCAACCGCCCCGCGAGGCCGTCCCAGGGGCGGCATTCGACCACCGGCAGTCCGTGCCGGGAGGCCTGCCGGGCGAGCCAGTGCGAGTACGCGGCGCTGACCTGCGCCCGGTGCCGCTGTTCGCCGCTGCCGGGTTCCCTGGCCGCGTAGTTGGCGAGGATCTGTTCCGGGTCCTGTTCGTGCAGGAACACCGCCCGCACCCGGCGGCCGGCCGCCCGTCCCTCACGGATCGCCTCCGCCGCGGCGGCCGGGGTGAGGTAGTCGCCCTCGATCACGGCGGGGACGTCGACGGTCAGGCGGTTGCGGACCACGCCGAGCACCGCGGGTTCGAGGGCCCTGGCGGTGGCGATCTGGAGGTCCAGTACCTGGTCGACGGTGAGGCGCGCCGTGTCGGGGACGGAGTCGAAGTGGTGGAGTGCGGGGTGGTGTTCGGGCGTCGTCATGGCCTCGACGGCGCTGACCACGTCGTCGAACTCGACCAAGAACCCCTTCGACTCCGCCGATACACCGGCCAATTGGGCCGCCACCCGGCTCTTGCCGACGCCCGAAGCCCCACCGATCAGCAATATGTCCCATGTTGTCGCTGTCACGGGGCGAACGTATCGCGTGGGTTCCGTGTCCGCCGTCGGCGTCGGCGCTACCGTGACCCCGAGCACCGGCCCGCGCAAGGACGGAACCGACCGAACAGGCCGTGCGGAGGAAGCAAGGAGAGAGGGGAGAGCAACCATGGGCGAGCCCCTGAAAACCTTCGTCGGCGGTGCCGAGGTCGACGTGCCCAACAGCATTCCGGCCATCCGCGCCACGCTGCCCGAGGAGAGACGCGCGGAGTTCGACCGCGCCATCAACGAGGCGGGTGTGCACGAGATCCAGGCCGTGATGCGGCACTGGATGCTGGAGGCCGTACCCGATCCGGAGGCCGAGCGGATCCTGGACCGGCTGGCGCAGGACGAGGCCGAGAGGCGGAGCGTCGCTTGAGCTACCGCATCTCCTACGCACCGCCCGCCGACGACTCCCTGGCCAAGATGCGCGACGGGGAGACCTTCCGCGCCGAGATGGCACGCACCCTGGGCCTCGACCCGTACGGACACGGGTCGTCGGCCGTCAAGAGCGAGCGCGACCGCCGCGAGGCGACGGTCGCCGGGGCGATCGTGCTCTATTACGTCTCCGGGACCGTCCTGATCGTCACCGTGGTGAGGCTCGTCCCGCTGCCCTGAACCGATGGCGGCCCGACTCCTAGGAACCGGCCGGGACTTCGACGATCCGGCCGTCCTTGTCCACGCTGTGGGTCCGCCAGTACACGTCCCACTTGTCGTCCACGTGCTCGGGGACCTTGCCCTTCGGGTACCGGACGTACCCCTTCGGCGGATCCTCGTCGTCGGGCACGCAGGCCGATCCGGTGCCCCCGATCGTCATGACCGGGTACTCGCCGCCGCCGCAGATCGCGTCCTGCATCGAGCAGCCCGTGGTCAGCGCCGCCACGGTAGCGGCGGCCAGGGCGAGCCCGGCTGCTGAGCGGCTCAGGCGGCGCCCGCTCCTCGCGGACGCCACCCGGCCGAATCTGCTGATCCCGTACATGTTCGCTCCTCGTTGCCGGACTGGTACTACCAGCCTGCCCGGGGCGCGAAACACAGATCATGAGTACGAATACTCACGCGTGGGGCAGCACGTACTCGTCCGCCCCGGGCCGCTACGCCAGCTTCGCGGCCTGCGCCTCGACCACCGCGGTCGGCAGCTCGAAGTCCTCGACCTCACCGGCGAGCACGGCCATGTTCATCGAGGAGAACGAGGCGAACGAGGCGCCCTGGCGCATGGCCACGAGCTTGAGCTCGGCCTTCTCCCCGTCCTGTTCCAGCTGCACGGTCCAGGCCGCCGCCTCCTCGCCGCCCTTGACCTGCTCCTCGGTGATCTTGGTGACCTTCTGCTTCTCACCGGCCGCCGTGAACCCGAAGCCGCCGGCGCACTCCGTGGCAGCGGTGCGCAGCGCGGCCACCGACTCCTGCGCGCCCTTGCCGTCGTACGAGCCGAGAGCCAGCTGCGTCGTCGTGATGTCGAACGCCGCCTTGAACGCATCCTCGGCGTCCCCGCCGTCCTGCTTCGCCAGGTCGCCCTTCTTCGGCTTGCTGACGACCGTGCGCTTGGTGAACGCGGCCGGTTCGCCGACCTGCGCGCCCATCAGCGCGTTGGTGAGCGGGGCGCAGACCTCCTTATCGGTCTTGATGTCGTCGACGGAGATCGTGTCCTTGGCCGCGGCCTTGGAGATCTCGTGCTCCTTGACGTCGCCCTGGGCCAGCGCGGCCTTCTCCAGCTCGGCGGCGCTCAGCGCCTTGACCGCGGGCGCGGCGGACGCGGACTCCTTGGCCTTGGCGTCCGCCCCCTTGTCGCCGGAACCGGAGTCCGAGCCGCCGCATGCGGTGGCGAACAGGGCCAGGGACACCGCGGTGGCGGCAACAGCGGTACGGCGTATGGCGGTGGAACGCATGGTCCAGTCCGTCTCTATGAGCAGGGTGTTCGGTTTTGCTCACTCTATGAGCGAAAAATGGTTTGATGATCAATCAAGTCGGGCACGGGATCTGATCGTGACGGCGCTGTGATCATCCTGTGAATGCGTCGTCCCACGAGGCGAGTTCACACCGGAACCGGAATCCGACACAGAGGTGCGATCAACCCATGCAGGCTGAGGGAACAACCCATACCGTCCTCCGCTCCGTCGGCCTGACGGAGGACCGGATCGCCGCGTGCGAACCGCTCGCCGGAGGAACGTTCAACACGGTCTCCCGGGTGACGCTCACGGACGGCAGCGACTGGGTGGTGAAGATACCGCCACCCGCGACACCCGGAACGCTGATGGGCTACGAGCGCGATCTGCTGGTCAACGAGGCCACGTTCCACGCCTTGGCGGACGGCTCGGCTCCGGTCCCCCGCGTCCTGCACAGCGAGCTCGACCCGGCCGCCCCCACCGGCCCGTACGTGATCATGTCAGCCTGTCCGGGCCGCCCCTGGAGCGAGTTCGCTCCCGGCTCGCTGTCCACTGCGGAGGAGCGCCGGCTCCGCGGTGACCTCGGGCGGATCGTCGCCCGGCTGCACGAGGTCACCCGCCCGGACGGATTCGGGTATCCCTCCCTGGCCCTGGGCCCGTTGGCCCCGACCTGGCGACAGGCGTTCACCACGATGACCGACGCCGTCCTCGCCGACGCGGACACCTACCGGGCCCGGCTGCCGCGTCCGACGTCCGCGATCCGTGCCCTGCTCGCCGCCGCGTCGCCGGTGCTCGACGACGTCGCACGGCCCGCCCTGGTCCACTTCGACCTGTGGCAGGGCAACCTCCTCGTCGACGGCGGGCCGGGGGCGCGGAGCATCGGCGGGATCGTGGACGGCGAGCGGATGTTCTGGGGCGACCCGGTCGCCGACTTCGTATCGCTCGCCCTGTTCGAGGACATGGAGAAGGACGAGGACTTCCTCGCCGGCTACGCGGAGGGCAGCGGGCGGCCGGTGGTGTTCGACGCGTCGGTGCGGCTGCGGCTCGCGCTCTACCGCTGCTATCTCTACCTGATCATGCTGGTGGAGACCGTTCCGCGCCGCGCTCCCCGGGCGGACCTGGACTGGGCGTGGACGCATGTCGCCCCGCAGCTCGAATCGGCCCTGGCGGACGTGGAGTCGGCGCTGCGGACCGGGGACTGAGCGAGCCACGGCGCCACCCCCCTTTGCCCGAGTCGTTCCTCAGCCGTCCAGGGCCCGCTGCGCCTCGTACGGATTGGGCGGCCACAGCGCCTCCGGGGTGCCGTACGCCTCCAGCCGGGTGTGCAGGTCGCCGGTGAAGCCGGGGACGTCGATCTGGTCGAACTCCTTCACCTCGCTGATGCCGACCGTCGCGCTGTACGGGGCGAGTCCGTCGATCCGCATCAGGCCCGCCCGGCCGTTGGTGACCCGGATGTTCCAGTGCGTGAAGCGGGCGCCGAAGAGAGGCCCGGCACTCGCTTCAGGCGTGTGCGGTGGGGATCTTCAGGCGGAGCAGGCCAGTTGGAGCCGGGGGCCGGAGCCCGGCCCCCGGGTCATCCGGCCGGGCGCTGGGTCAGATGAGTGAACGCGTCCAGGTTCCGCGTCGATTCGCCGCGCGACACCCGCCACTCGTACTCCTTGCGGATCGCGCTCGCGAAACCCAGCTCCAGCAGGGTGTTGAAGGAACCGTCGGCCGCTTCGAGGACCGTGCCGAGCAGCCGGTCCAGCTCCTGTGGGGTGACCACGGAGAGCGGCAGCTTGCCGACCAGATAGATGTCGCCGAGCCCGTCGATCGCGTAACTCACGCCGAAGAGGCGGAGGTTGCGCTCCAGCAGCCAGCGGTGGACCGCGGCGTCGTTCTCGTCCGGGTGGCGGACGACGAAGGCGTTGAGGGAGAGCGAGTGCCTGCCCACCCGCAGCGAGCAGGTGGTGGACAGCTTGCGCGTACCGGGCAGCTTGACCACGTAATCGCCCGGCACGGGGCTCTCCCATTCGAGCCCGGCGTCCTTCAGCGTCGCCTCGATGACCTGCGCGGCCCGCGCCGTAGCCGCTTCGGCCGGTGCCGTCGCCGCTCGGGCCGGTTCCGCTCCATCGGGTGCGTCGTCGGGTGCGTCAGCCATGGTGCGAGCGTACGCGACGGCGGTGTTCGTGCATCGCGGCCGTGTAGACGTCGGCCGTCGCGGACGCGGCGGTGTCCCAGCCGAAGCCCTGGGCGTGCGCGGCGGCCGCGGCGCCCATCCGGGCGACCAGTTCCGGCGCTTCGGCGAACCGGGCCAGCGCCTGCGCGTACGCCTGCGGGTCGTGCCCGGGTATCAGGAAGCCGCTGACCCCGTCCCGTACCGCCACCGGGAGACCGCCCACGGCCGCCGCGACGACGGGGGTGCCCGCCGCCTGCGCCTCTATGGCGACCAGGCCGAAGGACTCGCTGTGCGAGGGCATGACCAGCACGGAGGCGGCCCGGAACCAGTCGGCGAGCTGCTCCTGGCCGACCGGCGGCTGGAACCGTACGACATCGGCGATGCCCAGCCGCGCCGCCAGCTTCTGCAGCCCCTCCGGCTTGGCGAGGCCGCTGCCGCTCGGGCCGCCGACGACCGGTACGACCATCCGGGAGCGCAGCGTGGGATCGCGGTCCAGCAGGACGGCGACCGCCCGCAACAGCACGTCCGGGGCCTTCAGCGGCTGGATGCGCCCCGCGAAGAGCGGGATCAGGGCGTCCCTGGGCAGCCCGAGGCGCGCCCGTGCCGCGGCCCGCCCGTCGGCGGGGCTGAAGCGGTCCAGGTTGACCCCGGGATGGACGACGGCGACGGACCCGGGATCGGCGTCGTAGAAGCGGACCAGCTCGTCCGCCTCCTCGGTGGTGTTGGCGATCAGCCGGTCGGCGGCGCTGACGATCTGGGTCTCACCGATGACGCGGGCCGCCGGCTCGGGGGTGTCGCCCTCCGCGAGCGCCGCGTTCTTGACCTTCGCCATGGTGTGCATGGCGTGGACGAGCGGGACGCCCCAGCGCTGGGCGGCGAGCCAGCCGACATGGCCGGAGAGCCAGTAGTGGGAGTGGACGAGGTCGTAGTAGCCGGGGCGCTGACCGGCCCACGCCTGCATCACGCCGTGCGTGAAGGCGCAGAGCTGGGCGGGCAGCTCCTCCTTGGCCAGCCCCTCGTACGGTCCGGCGTCGACGTGCCGGACCAGGACGCCGGGGGCCAGTTCGACCACCGGGGGCAGCCCGCCGGTGGTGGACCGGGTGAAGATCTCGACCTCGACGCCGATCTCGGCGAGCCGCCTGGCCAGCTCCACGATGTAGACGTTCATGCCGCCCGCGTCGCCGGTGCCCGGCTGGTGCAGCGGCGAGGTGTGCACGGAGAGCATCGCGATGCGGCGGGGTTTGCGGTGGCCGCCGGGGAACGCGGCGGGGAACCTGAGGCGCGGCGCGACCCGGCTGCTGCCGAGCCGGGAGACGTACTGGCTCACGTCGTCCGGTCCTCCTCACTCAGGGCATGGCGGCTGAGGGACCCGAGCCCCTGCGAACGGCTGCAACAGCGGAATCTCTCCTTTCATTTCCGCTTTACCAAATCATTACGGTGCGTGCGTCGCACCCGGGGCGCGTGCACCGGCGCGCGCCACCCGCCCGCCGGACCGCCACCGGACCGACCCCCGCGCCGCCTGCCGCCCCCCGCGAGATCGTTACGCTCGCTTCATGCGCCCCATCGGCACCGCGACCCGCGGGACCACCAACCCGAACCGGCTCCGCCGCATGGACCGCTGGATCGCCGCCACCCACGGCCCGGCCCTGCGCCGCGCCGCCCACCCCGTCGCCGTCGACCTCGGGTACGGCGCCGCGCCCTGGACCGCCGTCGAACTGCTGCACCGGCTGCGCACCGCCGAGCCGCGCACGGCCGTGGTCGGCGTCGAGATCGATCCGGAGCGGGTCGCGGCGGCGAAGCCGTACGAACGCGAGGGCCTGACCTTCCTGCACGGCGGCTTCGAGATCCCGCTCCCCGAGCGCCCCGACCTGATCCGGGCGGCGAACGTGCTGCGCCAGTACGACGAGGGCGAGGTCGCCGCGGTCTGGCGCCGGCTGTGCGCCCGTCTCGCGCCGGACGGGCTCCTGGTGGAGGGCACCTGCGACGAGATCGGGCGCCGGCACGTGTGGGTGGCGCTCGGCCCGGAGGGGCCGCGCACGGTCACGTTCGCGACCCGGCTCGCCTCCCTGGACCGCCCCTCCGACCTGGCGGAGCGCCTGCCCAAGGCCCTGATCCACCGCAATGTGCCGGGCGAACCGGTCCACGCGTTCCTGCGGGACTTCGACCGGGCGTGGGCCGCGGCGGCCCCGTACGCCTCGCTGGGTGCCCGGCAGCGCTGGATCACGGCGGTGCGGTCGCTGTCCGGCGACTGGCCGCTGGCCGACGGGGTACGGCGGTGGCGCCAGGGCGAAGTCACGGTGAAATGGGCCGCCCTGCAGCCCAACCCATGACCCGACTCCCGCTGAACGGACGCGGCGGGGCCGGATCCGGGGAGGCGGACGGGAACGCGGACGGGGCATCGTTCGTCCAGAGAGAGGGGAGAGCGACCGTCAGGACTGCGACCGTGCGCCTCTGTTGCTTTTCGGTACGGCATGGCACGATCTCGACATCGGCGAAAAGTTACTGACGGTAAATCAGATTCATTCGGGGGGATCTCGTGAACCGACGTCACTGTGCCTCAGCCGCGATCACTCTGGTCTGCGCGCTGTCCGTGCTCATCACGCCGGTCCAGGCCTTCGCCAAGCCCGTGCCACCGTCCTCCTCCGATTCCGGCTCCGATTCCGGTTCCGGGGCGCCGAAGAAGAGCCTCGAAGAGGTGCGCAAGGAGATCGACGCCCTCTACCGCAAGGCGGGGGCGGCCACCGACGCGTACAACCTCGCCGAGGAGAAGGCCGAGAAGCAGTCCGGCGAGATCGTGAAGCTGGCCCGCGCCATAGTGGTGGGCCAGTCGAAGATCGCCGAGCTCAAGAGCCAGGCGGGCGCCCAGGCCCGCGAGCAGTACCGCACCGGAGGGCTGCCGCCCGGCGCCCAGTTCATGCTCAGCGACGACCCGCAGCTGTTCCTGGACGGGGTGAGCCGGGTCAGGGAGGGCCAGCAGGCCGCCCAGGGCGTGCTCGGCGAACTGACCAGGACCCAGCAGGACCTGGAGACGTACACCAAGGACGCGAGCACCAACTGGAAGAAGCTCGAAGCCAACCGGGTCAAGCAGGCCAAGGCCAAGAAGAAGATCAACGCGCAGATCGCCGCGGCGAAGAAGCTGGAGTCACAGCTCAAGAAGGAGGAGCGGGCCCGCCTGCTCAAGCTGGAGCAGGAGGCCGAGTACAAGCAGCAGACGGCCTGGCTCAGCTCCGGCGCCCTCAAGGAAATCAACCGCGAGGCGAGCGCGCGCGGCAAGAAGGCGGTGGCCTTCGCGACCGACCAGATCGGCAAGCCGTACGTCTGGGGCGCCGAGGGCCCCAAGTCGTACGACTGCTCGGGGCTCACGTCCCAGGCCTGGCTGGCGGCGGGCCGGCCGATCCCCCGCACCTCGCAGGAGCAGTGGCGGCTGCTGCCGCACATAGCGATCAAGGACATGCGCCCCGGCGACCTGATCATCTACCACAGTGACGCCAGTCACGTGGGCATGTACATCGGCGACGGCGCGATCGTCCACGCCCCCCGCCCCGGCCGCAACGTCACGCTGGCGGGCGCGGGCTCGATGCAGATACTCGGGGTCGTACGCCCGGACAAGTAGGCGCTCACCCCTCCGCGCGGCAGCTGCCCGGCAACCACGCGGCATCCGCGCGGGGGGCTCCACGCCGCGTCCACCGAGGCGCCGTCCGGAGCGCCGGGGCGCCTCCGCGGAGGTGCCCCGCGCCTTCGCGCGAGCGGCCCGGATCGCCCGTGCCCGCACGGGCGTGACCCGCGCCACCCGCAGCCCACCGCCCGCGTGACCTTTGTCATGTCCCGATACCCACCCCGGGCCCGGCACATCTCGCCGGATCCGTGACCTGACGCGGCTTATGGCTGTGCATATGCCGGAGGCCAATCGCGGAACGCCATTCCGTTCCACCGCCACAGCCCGCTATCGTCCCCGTCTGGCGGATCGTCGATCGTCGGTCCGCCGCGCCCTCGGGGGGAGGGAAGGAAACCCGAACCGATGCCCGTACCCGTACCGCAGCAACGTTCCGATGACGCTGCGGAGGCCTCCCACGACGCCGTCCTCACGCTCCTGGTGATCGAGGACGACCCGGCGGGCACCTTCACCGTCCCCGAGCTCCCGGCCGCGGCCGGCACGAAGGTGCGTATCCGCACCGCCCGCAACCTGACCGAGGCGGGCCGGCTCCTCACGGACGACGTCGACTGCATACTGCTGGACCTGGCCCTGCCCACCGGCAGCGAGACCCGCGCCTCCGGGGCCGGTGACACGGCCGGACCCGACGGGCTCGCCACCCTCGAACACGTCCTGCGGATCGCCCCGCGCCACGCCGTCCTCGCCCTCACGGCACAGGACGACACCGCGCTGGCCGCCGAGGCGGTACGGGTCGGCGCCCAGGACTACCTCTTCCGCGACGAACTCGACGGCCGGCTGCTCAGCCGCGCCATCCGCTACGCCGTCGAGCGCAAGCGCGCCGACATCGCCCAGCGCCGGCTCACCGAGTCCACGCTGCGCGCCCAGGAGAACGCCCGCCTCGAACGCGGCCTGCTCCCGACACCGCTGCTCGAAGGCTCCGATCTGCGCTTCGCGGCCCGCTACCGCCCCGGCCGCAGCCGCGCGCTGCTCGGCGGGGACTTCTACGACACGGTCCGTACGCCCGACGGCACCGTCCACGCGATGATCGGCGACGTCTGCGGGCACGGCCCCGACGAGGCGGCGCTCGGCGTGGAACTGCGCATCGCGTGGCGGGCGTTGACCCTGGCCGGGCTCTGCGGCGACGAACTGCTCTCCACCCTCCAGCAGGTCCTGGAGCACGAGCGGGAGAGCGAGGAGATCTTCGCGACGCTCTGCACCGTCGACATCGCCCCCGACGGCCGGCGCGCCGGACTCTGCCTGGCCGGCCACCCCGCCCCGCTGATCGCCCGGCAGGGACAGGCCGCGCGCCTGCTCCCGTACGAGGACGGCGGCCCGGCCCTGGGGCTGCTGCCGCGCGCACGCTGGCCGCGCCGGCACGTGGATCTCGGCTCCACCTGGAGCCTGATGATGTACACGGACGGGCTGATCGAGGGGCGCGTGGGCCCGGTCGGCACTCAGCGGCTGGGCCAGGACGGCATGGTCGCGATGATCAACCAGCAGCTGGCGCAGGGGCTCACCGGCGAGGACCTCCTGGAGGCCGCGGTCGCCCAGGTGCGGGAGCTGAACGGCGGCGAACTGACCGACGACGTCGCGGTCCTCCTGCTCGACCGCGACCAGGAGAGCGTCCGCCGCCGGACCCCGGACAGCGGACGGGGCCGGAGCATCCCCCGGCCCCGCAACGCGAACCCCGTGAACGCTCAGCGCCCGCCGTTGTAGGGCCCGTACGGCCCGTCGCTGCTGGATCCGCCACGCCGGCCTCCGCCCGAGACCGCCCGCAGCGCGGGCCGCACGTCCACCAGGAAGACGATGGACGCGACCACGCCCGCGAGCTGCAGGAACAGCACCGACATGTAGAGGCTCAACAGGTTCACGGCGACAGCGATGCCGAGAATGATCAGCCAAAAGGACTTCTTCTGCTTGTCCGCGGCCGGGTAGGCGTCCTCACGGGCCATCGCGGCCATGACCAGCGCGACCACCGCCAGCACCATCATGGCCACGTAGAGCAGCAGGACGAATGTGCTGAAGCCTGTGAGCAACATGGTGTGCACCGCCTAATAAATGGATGAGCGCCTCGCGGCCAAGGTACCGGGACAACGGGCCGGGCACCCCTGATGATGCCCGGCCCGCACCCCGCCACACACCTCGGCGCCACAGCACCGCCAAAGGTGCCGTGACACGGGCAGGGATCCCCGCGCTCCGCTACTTCGCGCTCGGCGGAGTCGTCTTCTTCGCGACGGGCTTGCGCACGGGCGCCTTCTTGGCGGGCGCGGCCGGGGCCTTGCTCTCCGGCCTGACGGCCTTCGGCGCGGGCCTCGGCGCGGGCTTCGCGGGACCGGGCTTGGCGACCGGCGTGGTCCTCGCGGCGCCCGTCGGCTTGGACTCCTTGCGCGGCTCGACGACGACGGCGATCTCGACGATCTCCTCGGCCGTCTCGCCCCGCCAGTGCCTCACGGTCTGCTCGCCGCGCTCGGCGACCTTCTCGTACGTCTCCCGGGCCCGCACCGCGTACTCCGCGGCCACGCCCAGGCTCCGCAGCGCCAGGTCCTGCGCGCTCTCGCCCAGCTTCCGCAGGTCGCTGTCGAACGACCCGATCACCTCGGTGACCTTGGCCTGCACGGTGGCCTGCGCCTCCTTGGCCTGCGAGGCCACCTTCTCCTGCACGACCTTGGGGTCGGTGTTGCGCACGGCCTCGATACGCTCCGGCGCCTCGGCACGCAGCTGCTCGATCAGCGCCGGGACCTTGCGCGCCTGCTCGACGGCGAGATCGGCCGTACCTGCGGCGAAGTAGAGGGGGGTCGGGTCGGTGAGGGTCTTGCGCAGGTCATCGGTGATGGCCATGACTGTGGTCCTCCCGGATCATCAGACTCAGTGTGAGGGTTTCTCGGGCTGTGAGGGTTTCTCAGGCTTTGAATGCGCGGAGGGCGCTGACTCGTCGCCGGTCTCCGATCCGGCGGCGACGCCGGATTCCGGTCCGGGCTCGAACCCGTTCTCCTTGCGGAAGGAGTCGTAGATCTGCAGCAGAACACTCTTCTGCCGCTCGTTTATGGACGGATCGGCCAGAATCACCGCCCGCGTCTCCAGCTCCTCCCGCTCCCGCTCGTCCAGAATCCCGGCCCGTACGTAAAGGGTCTCGGCGGAGATCCGCAGCGCCTTGGCAACCTGCTGCAACACCTCGGCGCTCGGCTTGCGCAGCCCGCGCTCGATCTGGCTGAGGTAGGGATTGGACACCCCGGCGGCATCGGCGAGCTGCCGCAGCGACAGCTGCGCGTTGCGCCGCTGCTCACGCAGGTACTCACCGAGACTGCCGACGTTGAGGGATGCCATATCCCGATGGTGCGCCACCCTTGCTAACTTTTGCAAGCAGCCGCTTGCAAAAGTGCGCCAAACCACTCGTCCGGCCCCGCCCCGTGAAACCGGGAGGGTTGTCCGTTGACGGTCGCTCTGCCGGAAGGGACCGCGGCGGTGCCGCACTGTCCCGTGAAGCCGTGGCGACCTGTTGGTGCCGGCGCTCCGGCGCTCGGCAGTCAGGATGGCTGGACTTGATCGAAGAGTGCGAGGGCTTCGGAGGGGTCCGGGCTCACGAGGCGCTCCAGACCGGCCGTCGTGATCTTCGCCCACCTGCCGGCCCGTACCCACATCCGCTCCTCGAAGGCGCGGACGATCTCGTCCAGATCTCCGGGGCCGGTGGCGATGGACTCGGCGAGTTCGGCGCCCTCCAGCATCGCGAGGTTCGCGCCCGCCCCCAACGGGGGCATCAGATGGGCGGCGTCGCCCAGCAGCGTCACCCCGAAGACGTGGGTCCAGGTGTGGGACACGGGCAGGGCGTAGAGGGGGCGGTGGACGAAGGCGGTGCTGCGGCGGAGGAGGTCGAGGACAGGAGCGGCCCAGCCGTCGAACAGAGCCAGCAGGCTCGATCGCGCGACCTCGACGTCGGCCAGGTCCAGGTTCGTGTGCCAGTCCAGCGGCGCGCGGAACTGGACGTACACCTTGACGTGGCCACCGCTGTTGCGCTGGGCGACGAGAGCCCGGTTCACGCCGTACACAGCCACGGAACCGTCGCCGACCAACCGGGCGAGGTCAGGGTGGCGGGCGTCGACGTCGTCCAGGGAGGCCTCGACCGAGGTGACGCCGGTGTAGTGCGGCGTCACCGACGAGACTGCCGGGCGGGTCCGGGACCAGGCGCCGTCCGCGCCGACCACTAGGTCGAACGCTTCCTGTCGCCCGTCCGCGAAATGGACCAGTACGCCATCCCGGGTTCCCGGCACCACCTGCGTCACGCTCCGCCCCCACCGGACGTCGAGAGGGCCGAGCAGCAGGTCACGGAGTTGCCCCCGGTCGATCTCGGGGTTGGCCTGCTCATCCGGACGGGGTCGCCAGTCGCGCAGGACGGTCCCGTCCACGTCCAGGATGCGCATGGCCTGCCCCTCGGGACGGGACAGCGCCTGGAACTCCGCCAGCAGCCCCGCCTTGTCCAGTGCGAGCTGACCCAGCCCTTCGCGCAGGTCCAGCGCGCCGCCCGGGGGGCGGGCGTCGGGGGCGGGATCGCGTTCGAGGACGGCGACGGGGTAGCTATGACGGTGCAGGACACGGGCGAAGGTAAGGCCGGCAGGACCGCTCCCGACCACTGCGATGCGACGTCTCATGTCGATACACTGTATTAGGTCAGTACGATGTATCGGAACGGTACGATGTCGCCATGACTGTGTGGGACCGGCCGGAGCCGCCGACTCAACCCGTGCCGCTCGACCGGGAGCGGATCGTCGCCGCCGCCATCGCTCTGGCCGACGAGGGCGGGCTGGAGGCGGTGTCCTTGCGCAAGATCGCCGCCCGCCTGGACGCCGGCCCCATGCGCCTGTACAGATACATCTCCACCAAGGAGGAGCTGTTCGACCTCATGGTGGACGAGGTCCACGCCGAGATCCGCGCCGAGGAGCCGCCCGGTGACTGGCGGGAGGCGTTGCGCGACCTCGCCCGGCGCACCAGGCAGGCCGCCCTCCGTCACGAATGGCTGGCCGACCTCCTCGGCGGTCGCCCGGCCCTGGGTCCGAACCGCCTCGCCGTCACCGAGGCCACGCTGGCCGCCTTCGACGGCCTCGCGGACATCGACACCGTCATGCGCGCCGTGGAGACTGTCAGCGCCTACTTCATCGGCGCGATCAGGCGCGAGATCACGAACCTGCGGGCCGAGCGCGCCACGGGCCTGTCCAAGCACGACTGGCAGCGGGCCTCCGGCCCGCATCTGACGAGAATGCTGGCCACCGGCCGCTTCCCGGCGCTGGCCAAGGCCGTGTACGACGGCACGGACGTGGACGCCGAGGCATCCTTCGCGACCGGCCTGGACTGGGTCCTCGACGCCGTGGCCGCCAAACTCACCCGGCCGCCGGCGTGACGCCCGGCTCCCGCCGAATGTGAGTGAGGTCGGCCGCCGGGGCGAACGCCTTCACAGCCCGGTCACCCGACGACGGTGCGTTCACGGGCTCGACGCCGGTCTCGCCATCAATACCGATCCTGACTGTTTCTCGACCGACAGTTCACCGACCGGCGCGGGACACCGGTTGACCTTCACCTTGGGGGAAGCCACAGCATCGGTGGTGCCGGGCGACGTGCCCGGTACGAGGAGGAGAGCGGGCATGGAACTGCTGACCATCGGGGCGTTCGCGAAGGCGTCCCGGCTGTCGCCGAAGGCGCTGCGTCTCTACGACGAGCTCGGTCTGCTGGCCCCCACCCGCGTCGACCCGGTGACCGGCTACCGCCTCTACGCACCGGAACTGCTGGAGCAGGCCCGACTGGTCGCCTGGCTCCGGCGCCTGGGGATGCCCCTGGCCCGTATACGGCAGGTCCGCACGCTGGAGCCGGCCGCGGCGGCGCAGGAGATCCGCGCGTTCTGGGCGCAGGTCGAGGCCGACACCGCCGCCCGGCGGGACCTCGCTTCCTTCCTCATCGACCACCTTTCCTGGAAGGACCCCGCCATGTCCTCGACCACCAGCCCGCTGGGGATCCGTTACGCCGCTCTGTCCGACACGGGCCTCGTCCGCGAGAGCAACCAGGACACCGCCTACGCCGGGTCCCGTCTGCTCGCCGTCGCCGACGGCTACGGCAGCACGGGAGCCCCGGCCAGCGCGGCCGCCGTCGACGCGCTCAAGCACCTGGAGACCGGCAGCGTTCCGGCGGGCGATCTCCTCAACGTCCTCGAAGACGCCGTCGAGCAGGCCAAACAGGCCGTCAACGGCGTCTCCGGGCCCGGCTCGTCGCCCGAGGAGGCCGGCACCACGCTCACCGCGATGCTCTGGACCGGATCGCAACTGGCCCTCGTCCACATCGGCGACTCCCGCGCCCACCTCCTGCGGGACGGAGAGCTGTTCCAGATCACCCACGACCACACCCTGGTGCAGTCGATGGTCGACGAGGGACGCGTCAGCGCGGAAGAGGCCGTCTCCCACCCCCAGCGGTCGCTGCTGATACGGGCCCTGGGCCAAGGAGCCGACGGCACCCCCGACATGCGCCTCCACGACGCCCGGCGGGGAGACCGGTACCTGCTCTGCTCCGACGGCCTGTCGGCCGTCGTGCGGAGCGAGGAGATCCGCCGGGTGCTCAGTGAGGTCCCGGAGCCCGAGCGGGCGGTCCGCGAACTCATCGCCCTCGCCAACGGATCCGGCGGCCCCGACAACGTCAGCTGCGTCGTCGCCGACATCGTGGAGCTCCAGCAGTAGGAGCGTACGGCAGGATGCGGACGCATGACTCTCTCGTCACGCATCACCATGCCGGGCCAGGTCCGGTCCGTGGCCGCACAGGACGCGTCCGGTCCGCTGTACGTGACCGGCTACGGGACGAGCCCGCTGGAGACGATCGTGACGATGGTCGACTCCGCGGGCTCGGTGGCCTGGCGGCGGACGTACGCCGGGACGGGACGACCGCGGACCCGCCTGTCGGCGGACGGCACGCTCTGGGTCGCGTACCCGGATCGGGCCGGCCAAGCCCTGGAGGGCGTGCTCCCGGACGGATCCACGGACCGGACCGTCGTCCCGGAGTGCGAGGCCGGCGAGGAGATCGGCGCGTTCGTCCTGCTCGACGACGGGTTCTGCATCGCCTGGGCCGGTACGTCCCCCCTGCTGCGGATGCCGCAGGACGGACGGCCTGCCCTTCCCCGGCCTCGCCCTCGCGTCGCCAGGTACACGTGGGAGGGGAACTGCGTGTGGTCGACGCCGATCGTGTTCGGCGCCATATCCCATCCGGGCGTTACGGGGATGGGCGTGGGGACCGGCTGGGAGGTTCGCCCGCTTCGGCCCTGGGTGCCGGAAGAGGTGGATGTCGACCACTGGGAGCCGTTGCTGGTAGCGGGCGACAGGGTCGCGGCCAGTTTCGTCGACGCCCGTGGCGGGCTCGGGAGGACCTTCTTCCTGGACCTGGCCGGTGGCGCGATCGTCTCGGCCACCGCACCCGCCCCCTCGGGCCGGAAGGCGATAGCGGGTCCGGGCGAATTCTTGATCGGGTCCCAGGGATACGGGGAGTTCACCACAGGCCGCTACGACCGCGACGGCAGCACAACAGCCCGGTGGGCCAGTCATGGCGCGATGCTCGTTGACGGCCGGGGCACCATCTGCGGGCCCGAGCTGGAGAACCGCCTGCCGTCCAGGTCGCGGTTCCGGCGGCTCGCGCCGGACAACACACTCGTGGACGGACCCGCGCTGACGGGCTATTACACCTCCTGTCCCGCGATGGACCGCGAGGGCACCGCCGTGTTCTGGCGTGACGGCAAGCTCCTCGCCGTCGACGCGGATCTGGTTTCGCACGAGTTGTTCGCGATGGATGACAGCCGGAACGTCATGGGCCGCACCCTGCTGCTGGGCGAGGGCCGTGTCGTCGTGTCACTGGACAGTGAGCTTCTCGCCTTCCGCAGCCCGCTGGGCCTCCTGGCAGAAGGCCCATGGCCGTGCGGGGACGCGAACCTCCTGGGAAACCCCGTGCTGGGCTGAGGAGTTGCGGTGGCCTTCGTGGAGGGGGTGGTCACGAACAGGTCGTCACGTAGAGCCCGCGTCGTGATCGATGAGGGACATGCCGGACACCAGAGCGCGGGCGGTGTCGGCGAAGTACTGCTCGTCGGCACCGGGGGCGAGGCCGAGGGCGACGCCCTGGGCGAGGCCGACGAACAGCGCCCTGAGCGCGATGGTCAGGCGTTGCGCCTGATCCGGCGTCACGACGCCCCCGTCGTACGGCCGCCCGGCGAACAGCGCGATCAGGTGCTCCTCCTGCGACCGGACGGACGTGGCGAGCCGGGCCCCCAGCTCCGGGTCGTGCAGGGCCATGTCCAGCAGGGTGATCTGGAGCGACAGGCCTGACCGCGCGTCCGGGGCGTCACAACCGCGCCGGTAGTGCCGGGCGAAGGCGTCGACCGCTTCGAGCAGATCCAGTTCAGCGGGCACCGCCCGCTCGATCTCTTCGTAGTACGGCCGCAGATGGTCGGCGACCAGGGCGACCACCAGGCCGTTCTTGCTCCCGAACAGCGAGTAGATCGCCCCGGTGGTCAGGCCGGCCCGGTCGGCGATCTCGTCGAGCCTGGCGCGGTACCCGTCCCGGGAGACGACCTGGAACGCGGCATCCAGCAAGGCGCGGCGGTTGCGCTCCTTGGCCTCCGCCCTCGTCATTCTCATAGTTTCATTATTACCGTAATCTCATTACGGAACCACTCGGTACGAGGTATGGCACGAGCTCCGGTACGAGGTACGAGTTTTGGGGAGGATCGCTCATGCTCACGACCCAGGTCGCGACACCGCCGTGGACCCGTTGGACGGTGGGGATCGTCGCCGATGGCGTCTTCAAGGTGCTGCTCGCCGCCGTCTGCATCGCCGGCGCCGCCCCGCTCGGCCGGCTGCTCGGCGTGCCCGGCTGGCTGATGGCCGCATCCGGCCTGGCCCTGCTGGTCGGCGGTGGGATCGAGATCCGGTACGCGCGCCGGCGACCGTTGCGCACCTACCTGCGGCTCATGATCGCCTACGACACCGGCTGGGTGCTGACGGCCGCCGTCGGCCTCCTGTTGGCGTGGCAGGGAAACCGCGCCGGGGGTGAGGTGTGGATCGGGTACCAGACGGCCGCACCCCTCGCGTTCGCCGCGCTGCTGAGGCCTGCCCGGCCCTGATCCGCCGGACTGGCCCCGCCGAACCCGCCGGTCAGGCTTGGCAGATGCAGAAGGGGTGACCGGCCGGATCGGTGAGAACCCGCGCCCGGCCGGCCTCATGAGGCTGGTGATCCGGTTTGCCCGCGCCCAGCTCCAGCAGCCGCACCTCGGCCTCGTCCAGGTCCGCGACGTCGAAACAGAGGTGAAGTTGCTGGGGGACGGCCTGGTCGGGCCAGCACGGAGCCCGGTAGTCGTCGACCCGCTGAAAGCCGATGAAGAGTCCGTCCGCACGGTTGAGACCCGCGAAGTCGGCGTCCGACTTCGGGTGGGGTTCGAGGCCGGTGGCCTGCTGGTAGAACGCCGCCAGGGCCGGCGGATCTGGGCAGTCGAGCGTTATCGCGACCAACTTCATCTGCAGGGACATGGTGCCTCCGGCCGGCCTGTGGACTTCGGACCTTCGCGACGGACACCACACCCTAGGCCCCGCCGCACCACCTCCAGTAGCCACTTTTTTGTGGGTACTTGGCGGCGGCCGGCAACCGGGCGAACCTGGTGAGGGGCGGCCGGAGGGCGGCCCGATCCGGGCGGGAAGCGGGGAGGCGAGGCGATGAGTCAGGAGGGCGGCCGGTCCTCGGTGAGCTTCTCCAGACGGCGGTGGCCCCAGTCGGAGAGGGGTGCCAGCGCCTCGGAGAGATCCCGGCCGAACGCAGTCAGGGAGTACTCGGTCCGCAACGGGAGCTCGTCGTACACCTCCCGGTGCACCAGTTCGTCGGCCTCCATCTCGCGGAGCGCCTGAGTCAGCACCTTCTCACTGAGCCCCGGCAGCTGCCGACGCAGCTCGCCCGGACGCTGCGGGCCGGATTCCAGCAGCCAGAGCAGGGCCGTCTTCCACTTTCCGTCGATCACGGCGACCGCCGCGGTCACCCCGCACACATTCGGGTCCTGGGCACGACTGCGCACCATTTCTGCCCCCATTTTTCCTACTGATTACCCATATCCATACGGGAGTTGAGCCATGTCCTCGCACATCGAGCAGTCCGCCGTCACCGTACTCGGCCTGGGGCCGATGGGCCGGGCCCTGGCAGGCGCGTTCCTCGACGCCGGCCTGCGGACCACGGTCTGGAACCGGACACCCGACCGGGACCGGGAACTCGTCGACCGGGGCGCCGTCGGTGCCCGGTCGGCCGAGGAGGCGGTCGCCGCGAGCCCGCTGACCGTGATCTGCGTGGTGAACCACGACGCCGTGGACGCCGTTCTGCGACGCGACGCGGTCGCCGACGCGCTCAAGGGCCGTACGGTGATCAGCCTGACCGCCGACACCCCGGCCCGCACCCGGGACCTCGCGGCGTGGGCGGCGGAGCACGGCATCGGCTATCTGGACGGTGCGATCATGACGCCGACCACGACCATCGGAACGCCGGCCGCGGTCCTGCTCCACAGCGGCCCGCAGGAGCTCTACCGCACGCACCGGCCGGTGCTGGACGCGCTGGGCGGCACCCATACCCACCTGGGCGAGGAGATCGGCCGGGCCGCCGCGTACGACATCGCGCTGCTCGACATCTTCTGGACCGCGATGGCGGGTTACGCCCATGCCCTGGCGGTCGCACGGGCGGAGGGAATCACCGCGCGGGAGCTGGCCCCGTTCGCCAAGGGCATCGGCGCCATCCTCCCGCCGATCTTCGAGGAGACCGCGGCGGACGTGGACGGCGGAAGGTTCCCCGGCGACGACAACCCGCTCACCTCGGCGGCGTCCTCCATCGCCCATATCGTCCACGCCTCCGAGGCCCACGGCATCGACGCCGCCCTGATGCGCGCAGCCGATGACCTGGCCCGCCAGGCCATCAGCCGTGGCCACGGCACCGACGGATTCCTCCGGATCACCGAGCTGCTGAGCCGCCGCTGAGCGAACGCCGTGGAGAGAACGCGGAGAGAACGCCGCAGGGAGAACGTCGCGGGGTTCCCCCTGTCGGCGGCCCGATCACGCCCGGGAAGAGGCCCGGCCCTGGGTAACGTATCCGGAAATATCCCCATGCCGGAGACGGATCCTCATGGCTGACGACAGGGACGACGAGAACGCGGCCGCTGGCCCCGCAGCGCGGGGACACAGGCACAGGCACGGACGGGGAGACGGGCACGGTCGGGGACACGGCCTCAGGAGCGGGCTCGCTCGCGACGGCGCCTCGGTGGTGCCGAGGACCGCCGTCATCGCGGGCGGCGGAGCGCTGGCCGTCTGGGAGCCCGCGTTCACACTCGGCGCCTACAACGTCATCTTCTACTACCAGATGCTCACCCTCTGGGCGGTGTCGACGGCCGTGCTGCTGGCCGGCTTCGTGATGCGCGAGCGCGGGCCGCGGCACGGCTGGCTGTACTGGGCCTGCCTGGCGCTGCCCAGCGCCTGGATCGTCCTCGCCGCCGTCGTGCCGCGGCAGAGCGGCAACTGGCAGGGCGAGGCGCTCTACCTGATCGGCGGCATCATCAGTGTCATCGGCACCCCGCTGTTGACCTGGGTGCTCCTCCAGCTCCTGCTGTTCGGGGAGTCGGAACTCTCCGTGCACCAGCGCCGGACGGTCATCGGCGCCGTCGCGCTCGTCGGCGCACTGGCCTTCCTGCTCGGCGAGTTCAACGATGTCTTCCTCACCTGCGGGGACTTCGACATCAGCGGCAACAGCGTCCCCTCCGGCTGCAGGCCGGGCCACGCCTCGCCGCTCGGCTGACCCACGAGCACGGCACGGAGACACGGCTGTACGGAACGGAGGCACGGCTGAACGGAGGTGACGGGACGGTCCTCCAGGCGCGATGCTGCTCCCCATGACCTCCTCAAAGATCTTTCCGACCCCCGATTCCGGTTCCCCGTCCACCACCACCGGTGCCACCGCGGGCCCCGGCGTCTTCGAACTGGGCGGCACCGTCACCATCCCGCGGCTCGGCTTCGGCGCGATGCAGCTCCCGGGACGGTGGAGCGGACCGGCCGGTGACACGGCGAAGGCCGTGGCCGTGGCGCGGCGCGCCGTCGAGCTCGGGGCGCGGTACATCGACACCGCCGCCTTCTACTTCTCCCCCACCCACCGGGCCAACGACCTGCTGCGCGAGGCGCTGTTCCCGTACCCCCCGGACGTCACCATCGCCACCAAGGTCGGCCCGCTGCGGGACGAGACCGGTGAGATGTACGCCGAGGCCCGCCCCGATCAGCTGCGCGGGGAGGTGGAGCGGAATCTTGAGGACCTCGGGGTCGACACCCTCGACCTGGTGCATCTGCGGGTCGGACGGCTGAGCGGCGGCGTCGCGGAGCCGATCGGTGAACGGTTCGCCGTGCTGGCCGCGCTGCGCGAGGAAGGGCTGATCCGGCAGCTGGGCGTCAGCAACGTGACGAGCGGGCAGCTCGCGGAGGCCCGGTCGATCGCGCCGGTCGCCGCCGTCCAGAACCGTTTCGGTGTGCTCGACCAGGCCGACGCCGCGCTCGTCGACGAGTGCGCGGACGCCGGTATCGCGTACATGCCGTTCTTCGCGCTCGGCGGCGGTCACACCGATCTCTCCGAACAGAACCTCCGGAAGGTGAGCGAGCGGCACGGCGCGACGGTGCACCAGGTGGCCATCGCATGGGGCCTGGCCCGCTCGCCCTCGATCGTGCAGATCCCCGGCACCGCCTCGCTCGCCCACCTGGAGGAGAACATGGCCGCGGGACGCCTGGTCCTCGACGAGGACGACATGGCGCTGCTCGGCCGCCGCGGCTGACCGCGCACGCGGACGCGACCGATACGGCCCCCAGGTCCACCGCGTCGGGGCAGCACGGTCGCGTCCGCCTGCGCCGGAATCACTCCCGTCGCCCTCCACGCGACGGCCGGCAGTGACGGCAAGCGGCGGACAGCGGCACGGCCGCAGGACCTAGGATCCGCCCATGGCTATCGACCCCGGCTACATCTGCTCCCGCTGCGGCGAACACCACGCGGAACTCCCGATGGGGTACTCGACCATGGCACCCGACGTCTGGGACGCGGGTCTGGAGAGCGACCCCGACAGCATGCTCTCCTCCGACCAGTGCATCGTCAGACACGAGCACTACTTCATCAAGGGCCTGATCGAGATACCCGTGTTCGGCAGCGAGGAGCCCTTCTCCTGGGGCGTCTGGGTCTCGCTCAGCCGGGAGAACTTCGCCCGCGCCCTCGATGTGTGGGAGACCCCGGGCCGCGAGTCCGAGCAGCCGTACTTCGGCTGGCTGAGCACCGAGCTGGGGCTGTACACGCCCCGCACGACCAACCTCAGGACCAACGCCCACACCCGCCCGATCGGCCGGCGCCCCAGCATCGAGCTGGAGCCCACCGATCACCCGCTCGCCGTGGAACAGCGCACCGGCATCACCCGGGACCGGGTGCGGGAGATCGCCGAAGCGGTGCTGCACGCCGAAAACGAGCGGCCCGCCTGAGCTACCGCTGCTCCCCGAGCCCCGACCGCAACTGCGCGAAGGCGAGCTCGGCCGCCTCGACCGCGTCCGCGTGCACCTGCCGCGCGCTCTCCCCCGCGTCGATCCGCCGCCAGTTCTCCAGGGCGAGGATGCGCTGTACGGCGATGATCTGGCCCGCCGCCAGCCTGTCCGCCACCCGGTCGCCCAGCGCACGGGCGAGTGCCGCCTCCGAGCGGCTCTGGTAGCCGTACAGGCGGGCCACCAGGGACGGCGTCCCGTACAGCAGCCGCTGGTACGCCAGCACCTGCGGCACATCGCAGAGCCCGGTCACCGGGTCGCCCCGCTCCAGCCCGTCCAGGAAGTTGCGGCGCAGCGCGTCCAGCGGGGATTCGGTCTCCGCGCGGGTGGCGACCACGCGGGCCGCCTCGTCCTCGTGGTCGGCGAACCGGTGCAGGACCAGGTCCTCCTTGGCCGGGAAGTACCGGAACAGGGTCGGCTTCGAGATGTCGGCGGCCGCCGCCACCTCCGCCACCGAGACCTTGTCGAAGCCCCGCTCCAGGAACATCGCGATCGCGGCCTCGGAGACCGCCTGGTAGGTCAGCTGCTTCTTCCGCTCCCGCAGGCTCATCTGCTCGTGGGCCGCTCCCGCCGTCCCGGGTCCGGGCTTCTCTCCGTCCATGACTCCGAAGCGTACGCCCTTGACCTCAAGCGGACTTGACGTCCGAGGGCGCCCGCGAGCGGCCGCACGGGCCCATGACGGGGCTGCCCGACCCGGCGGCGGGTCGGCCCGGGTTCCGGGTGGGGTGGTGACCGGGGCGAGTCACGTTGACACCGGCTTCACGGAGCCCCGATCCGCGCGCGTACGCCCACGAGGCCCCGTCAGGACCGGGACCTCGCCCGCGCCTCCACCAGCGCCTCGATCCCGTCGAGCACCCGCGCCAGCCCGAACATGAATTCCTCGTCGGGCCCGCGCCGCGCCCCCAGCACCTCGGAGTCCAGCACCCGGGAGAGCGACGGATGGCGTACGGGGTCGACGAGCCGGTTCAGGGTGCGGGTGTACCCGTCCGCCACCTCCTGCGCCGGAATGCCGCGTGCTTCCACGGCGGCCGCGAGATCACCCATCAGCAGCGCCTCGTTCCGTACGAACCCGTTGACGAGCAGGATGACGGAGACCTCGTCGCGCGCGTCCAGACCGGTGCCTTCGAGGGCCCGCAGGCCCTGCTCCCACCAGGCGACGGAGTTCGGGCTGGCGGGCGGGCCCGAGACCGGGATGCGGAGCATCCACAGATTGCGGTGGAACACCCGGCGCTGCGCCCAGGCCCACTGCGTGAGCGCCTCCCGCCAGTCGGCCCCGCTCTCCAGCGCGGGCAGCGGGGGCGGCGGGCCCATCGCCGCCTCCTGCATCAGGACGTACAGCTCCCCCTTGGCGGACACGTACCGGTAGAGCGACATCGTCGAGGCCCCCAGGTCCTTGGCGACCCGCCCCATCGACACCCCGCCGAGCCCCTCGGACGCCGCCACCGCCACCGCGGCGTCCACGATGCGCGCCAGACTCAGCCCCGGCTTCGGCCCCTTGACCGGCCGCGCCCGCAGCCCCCAGGCGGCCTCGATACTGGCCGGCAGGCCCGTGCCGCCCGGCGAGCCCTTCTCCTCAGTCACCTGAACCCCACCTTCCCTCGATCCCATCCTAGATTTGCGTACTGCATACACATTTCTGCGCATTGCGCACGCAGAGGAGCGGATCAGGAGGCCGCGGCGATGTGCGGGTGCGACTCGAACCAGTTCTCGTAGGCGGTACGGATCTGCCTGGACGTCGGCACCCGCGCCATTCCCAGCGGTACCGCTGCCGCTGCCAGAACCTCCCGGATCCGCCCGGAATCCCGGGCAGGCAGCCGCCGCTCCGCCCCTTTCTCCGCACCCGGGCCCCCGGGCCCCAGCGCGAGGGCCGCGCGGATCACATCCGTGTAGACGGACTGCACCCGCTTGTACTTCAGCAGCACCGGCAGATCCCGTTCCCACCCCTCGGAGCTGCCGCTGCGGACGCCCTCGACCGCATCGCGCCAGACTTCGGCGACCCGCTCCCCCTCCCGCCGGGGATAGCGCATCAGATGGAGATGGGTCGCCAGGTCGTAGAGCGGATCTCCGGCCATGGCGAGCTCCCAGTCGATGGTCCACAGGTCGCCCCGGGCGTCGACCACGAGGTTCTCGCGGTGCAGATCGCCATGGACCAGGGTGAACGGACGAGGCGTCAGCCCCCTGGCCTCGCCCCGCAGCCGGTCCAGACCGCCACCGGGTACGCCGAGTTCCGCGAAGAGGGCGCCGTAGCGGGGAAGGTGGCGGCGGCGCACATGGTGTTCGGTGAAGCCGATCAGCCGCGACAGAAAGGCGGCCGAATCGCCCTCCCGGACGCCCCCGGTACCGTCGATTCCGATGCCGTCTGCACCGATCGAGACCAGCTCCCCGAAGAGAACTCCGAGCTGGCCCAGATGGCGCTCCGTGAGCGGGGTCCCGGGAGGGCAGGTCTCGCCGAGCGTCCGGCCCTCTATGAACGAATAGAGGGGGACCCCCGCCCGTTCGGCCACCACGGGTATCCGGGTGACCCGCCCCTGCAGCGCCGCCAGGAGCGCCTGCTCCGAGGTGAACCAGCGCAGGTCGAACCGGAGCAGCCCCGCCCGTGGGTACCGGCACTTCCACCAGGTCTGCGCCCCGGAACCGTCATCGGCCGGCAGCGGAAAGGCATACGTCTCGTGGTGGTACCCGTTCAGCGGCCCCACCAGCAGGCTCTCGTCCGGCACCAGCGCCGCCGCGCTCGTCCGCGCCGCCACGGCCGCCGCCACCCGGCATCCCGCTCCGGCCGAGGACCCCACGGCGGCGGGCACCCGGACCACGGTCACCGGCAGGCCCGGCCGCGCTTCGCGCGAACCCGGCCCTCCGGGCGGCGACCGGCCTCACCGGCCGGTACGGCCACCTCGTCGCGATCCATACCAAGGAAGGTACAACTTCCGGCCGTTCCCCCGCACTTGTGCCTTCAGAGGGCGCTCGCGGCATCGGCCAGCACCTGCATGGTCGCGATCACGGGGAGTCGTCGGCCGTCAGGCCCCGGAGCCCGCAGCAACTGCCGCTTCCCGGCCTTGCGGTGATAGCCGAGGAACGGCATCCCCGCGCTCCGCGCCGCCTGCTGGTCCGAGGGGGAGTCCCCGATCATCAGGTGCTCCGCCACATCGGCCCCCGTCGCCCGGACGACCTCGTGGAGAATCCAGGGATTCGGCTTCATGAGCCCGACATCACCCTCGTTCCGGCCGATGACCGGAGCGTCGAAGAACTCCAGCAGCGACTCACGTTCGAGGTAGCGGGTGATGGCTCCGTGGTGGTTGTTGGACGCCACCGCCAGCCGCCCGTACGCGGGTGCGGGCACCCCCGTCGCCCGCGGACCGGCCTTCCGGCTCCAGGCCCGGATGAAGGCCGCGGCTCCGGGGGTCGGCTCCGCGTGCTCCGCCGACTTGAGCTCCCAGGTGGTCAGGGCGCCGTGCATCTCATCGGCGGCGATGCGCCAGGGGTGCGCACCGTCGCGGTCCGCCGCGCCCCTCGCGTACGCGCCGAACACCTCGTGGGGGTCCTTGCTCCCCCTCACCCCGGCCAGCTCGATGCCGTGCGATGCCGCGATCCGCAGCAGCTCGTCGGCGATGTCGCCCGCCACGCTCTCCTGGCTCCGGTGGCCGCCGGCGAAGAGCCTGGCGACGGGGCCGTCGAAATCGAGCACGACGCATCGGGCGCGGGAGAGCATGTCCCGCACTTCCGGAACGGACGCGGTGTCCGGTGATGCGGTGTCCGGTGAAGTGGGGGTGGCCGTGGCTCGAGACACGATCAGAAGTCCGCCCTTGTGGCTAGGTTGTCCCAGTTCGAATCGAAGAACGCCTGAAACGTGCGCACAATGCCGACCTGATCGGGTGTGGCGTCGGCCGAGGCACGGTACGGGAAGAGGGTCGCTCCCGTGCCGTAGGCGTCGTAGATCTCGACTTCCTCTTGGTCCGGAGGGAGCGGGATGGTGCCCTCTTCCGTCACATAGAGGCCCTGGAGCGCCAGTCGGCGGTTCAGAATGTACAGCTTCATCTGGGGCGAGAACGGCACCAACCGCACCTCGACCTCCACCTCCTGCACGAACCCCTGGTAGCGCAGTTCGTACAGGGCTTCCCTGAGCATCGTCGCGTGGCTCTGCAGGATGCCCTTCAGCCGCCGCCGCACCCGGGGATCGTCCGGACCGTCCACCGGGCGCGGGATGGCCAGGTGCGGGGAGTCGCAGTCGGGGAGCATCAGCCGCGCCCTGATGGACCGGGGCGGCTGGATGACACCGGTCATGATGCGGTTCTTCTGGTCGGACACCCGCGCGGCCAGCGACTCCGTGGTCATCGAGAAGACGTCGAGCCGCACCTCGGTCGCCTCGAACGCCTCCTCCAGATAGGGCTTCAGCAGCACCGGAGGGATGCTCTCCGAGACGACCGCCCAGACGTCGCCGTCCTCGTGACCGGCATCCGCGGGAACACCCGGCCGGGGCGAGGGAACACCCGCCTCGGACTCGCTGACGAACGTCCCGCTGCCCTGCCGGGTGACGATCAGGTGCTTGTCGCGGAGCAACCGCAGCGCTTCGTTGATCGTGGCGCGGGAGACGCCGAACCGGTCGGCCAGCTGCTCCTGCGTCGGCAGCCGGTCACCGGGCCGCCAGACCTCGCTGTTGATCCCCTTGAGCAGCTCATCGGCGATCCGCTGGTACTGCCGCTTACCGTCAGGTGCCACAGACTCACGACTTGTCACCTGTCAACCATACAACTCACCGCCCCGCCCCAGGAGATGCATCCAACCGCCAACCAAATCGTCATGTCGTCGAAATCAACCCACCTGTACAACCAGACAAGTTTACGACTACTCACCCGTAGGGAAGAATGACATCAAGTCAACCGGTCAAATTTCAGAACGAGTTGATTGGTTGCAAGGAGTCACGAGCATTCAGAGCCACGAGCATCGAGACAGTCAGGCAGTAGCGTCCGAGCGGCACAACGGAGTGCGTGCACCGACGCCCCTTCCCCGCCGGAGGAGTGATCGCCATGCCATTCATCACACTTGGACTCGAGCAGATCGTTCAGTGGAAGTACGGGTTCATGGGCACTGTGGGCCTGGCGCTGCTCACCTTCGGCCTCAAGGCGGGCAGCCCCAACTGTGCCGGTGCGGGGGCCGTGATCCTGGCCCTGCTCGTCATCCCCACCGACGACTAGATGCAGGCCTGGAAGGTGCGGGGCGCTCAGAACACATCCGGGCACCAAGCCCGCCGCCCCGCCCGGAACATCGCCTCCGCCGTCGCCACCGCGCCGGGCGTGAGTTCCTCGATGCGGCCCAGGGCCGCCAGTCGGGTCGGTGATTCGTCGCCCAGGTAGAGGGTGCCCAACTCCCTTACATCCAGGGCGAGATCGGCGTCGGCCGTGGTGCGGGTGCAGTTCGTGCCGGAGGTGGTGGCCTCCAAGCGGTAGCGGCCGGGGGCCAGGCCCGAGGTGTCGTGGACGTCGAGGGTGAGCGTGCCGGGTGTTGCGTAGGTGCGGGCCTCCAGGGCGCGTACGACGTCCAGCAGCCGTACCCACAGCCAGTCCGCCTGAGTGACGATGCGGGCCGCGCGCGGGTCCGGGAGGAGCAGCGGCAGCAGGTCGTCGGGGGCTCGGTAGCCGGAGCGGACCGTGGTGATCCAGTCGATCGAGCAGACGAAGTGCCAGAGCGCGCGCTCGGCGGCCGGGGTGACGGCTATCTGTCCGAGCACCGTGGCCCGGTTCAACGGCTGCTTGGCGTCGCCCCAGTTGTCGTCGGCCCGGTAGACGATCAGGCCGTCCACCTCGCCGGCGGCGTTGCTGTGGACCGCGTAGAAGGGCTCCGTCCAGGTCCCGGGACCCAGGTGGGCCTCTCCGGTGTTCACGGACCACCAGCGCGCGTCGCGGTCGACCACGCCGTGCTGCCGGGCGCGCAGCCGGTCGTGGAGGGCCGGGCCCAGCTTGCGTACGTCCGCGGCGCTCATCAGGTCGATCCGGCCGCCGTCCCGCTCGGACGGGCCCGACCAGCGCGGGTCGAGGCCCGCCCTCGGTACGTCGATCTCCCACTCGGTGGTCCAGGTCGCCGGGCCGAAGCCGTACCGCCCGTAGATCGGGTACTCGGCGGCGATCAGTGTGGCGACCACCTCGCCGCGCTCCTTCGCCGTCGCCAGGTCCGTGGCCATCATCCGGCTGAGCAGCCCGCGACGGCGGTGCGTGGGCGACACCGTGACGTTGGAGATCGCGTCGGCCGGTACCGCGGCGCCGCCGACGGCCGTGAGTTCCTGCGCGAACGAACGGAACGTGGCCACGCACCGTCCGCGGTCGAACGCGCCCTGCGTGCGGGAGAGATCCGTGTGCGGAAGGCGCCTTTCCGCCTCCTGCTCCGTGCCCGCGTCCGTCGCCGGTTGCAGGAAGCCGGTGTGCTTGGCGCGCAGCCAGTCGGGAAATTCGGCGGCGGTGACCGTGCGGATGTCGAGAGCCATGCGAGCCACGCTAGGCACAGGGCTCACGGGATGTCTCCCGGTTTTCCGCCGCCGTGGAGCCGACGTGGGGACGGGCCGTGTCAGAAGGCCGCCCGGATCTCGCCGACCTCCCCGCCGCCGCCCAGCAGCGGCGCGTGTCCGATCCTGGCGACCACCGGGGCGTCGATGCCGAGCAGCCGCAGCGAACGGGCCAGCACCGGCCCGAGCGCCCGCGTCGCACCGTCGTCGACCTTGAAGGCCAGCGCCCGGCCGTCCGCCAGCGCCACCGCCTGCACCGCCTCGGCACCCATCTTGGAGAGCGTGCCCGGCACCTCCCGCATCAGCCAGGTGTCGGGGCGGCGGGTCCCGGCCACGTACTCGGGGTGGGCCCGCATCGCGTCACCGACCCGGCGCTCCGCCGTCCCCGGATCCGCCATCACGAACGTACGGAAGGACCGCGCCAGGCCCACCAGGCTGATCGCCATCAGCGGCGCCCCGCACCCGTCCGTGCCGACCGCCGTGACCGGCTCGCCGGCCGCCTCCTCGACGACCCGGAGGACCAGCTGCTGGAGCGGGTGCGACGGGTCGAGGTAGGACGCCCGGTCCCAGCCGTTCAGCGCGCACACCGCGAGCATCGCCGCGTGCTTGCCGGAGCAGTTCATGGTGATCCGCTCCCGGACGTGGCCGGCGGCGAGATACGTCTCCGCCTCGACCGGGTCCAGCGGCAGATCGGGAGGGGTCTGCAGATCGTCGGGCGTCAGTCCGTGCTCGGCGAGCATCGTGCGGACGAGTTCGAGGTGGAAGCCCTCGCCGGAGTGGCTCGCGGCGGCCAGGGCCAGCCGCTCCCCGGACAGGTCCAGCCCGGCCCGCAGCACGGCCGCGGCCTGCATCGGCTTGTTGGAGGAGCGCGGGAAGACCGGCACCGTCGGATCGCCCAGGACCCGTTCCACGCTGCCGTCGGCGGCCAGCAGGACCAGCGAGCCCCGATGGTGGCCCTCCACGAAGCCGGACCGTACGACCTCGGCCAGGACGGGGCGAGCTGGGGATATGACGGACGGTGCAGCGGGGGCGGCGCTGGAGGTCATGGTGGCCTTCCGGGGACGAGCGGGGCCCGCCCCCGGAAGGATCGCTTCAGGCGAGCAGGTCGTCTACTTGTGCTTCACCATCACGGTACCTGCGGGCGATCTCCGCGCTGCAATCGTCAGTGGTGCGTTGCAGCTGGTGACGGCGGCGGGAGACCTGCTGCTCGTAGCGGACCAGGCGCCCCATCGCGGTGTGCAGCTCCTCGTCCGTACGGGCATCGAGATCGGACAGCTCGACCTCGGCGAGCGTCTCGGCGGCCAGCCGGCGGTACTCGTCGCTGCGGGGCGTGGTCAGCGTGACGTGCCGGGCGGAGGAGCGGTGCCGGGACGGAGTGTCGGCAAGGATCTCCGAGAGCCGGTCCACCACCGGTTTCTCCGGATCCAGCCGCCGGGCCAGCTCGGCCCGCAGGATGTCGATCCGGCCCTGGACGAGCCGGCGCACATAGCTGAGGTCGGCCTCGTCGCGCTGCGCGTCGCGGCGCAGCGTGCGCAGCTCCGGCAGGCGCAGGGTGCCCAGCTCGGGCTGCGGCCCGGCGGACAGGCCGTCCTCCAGACCGTGACCGGTTCGCTGGACAGGTGGCCGCATGGTGCTGGTGCTGGTACTGGCGCCGGTTCGTGTGACCGGTACGGCGCCGGGGGACTGCCCGGTTCCATAGGTACTCATGCTTGTGTCCATCCCCTCGACCGGTGCGTCGGCACACCGCCTCCCGAGCATGGTGCCACTTGGGTGGGGCCTATGTGGATGCTCTGTACCCGTTCAGCCCAAGATAGGTTGGTCTGTATGCGTGCAGTGATACAGAGGGTGGACGGCGCGAGCGTCACGGTGGCCGACGGCGCGGACGGGGCCGGCGGGCCCGAGGTGGTCGGCGAAATCGTCGGCGAAGGGCTGTGCGTGCTGGTGGGAGTCACCCACGGGGACACCCCGGAGAAGGCGGCGCAGCTCGCCCGCAAGCTCTGGTCGCTGCGCATCCTGGAGGGCGAGAAGTCCTGCTCCGATGTGAATGCACCACTTCTGGTGATTTCGCAGTTCACTCTCTACGGGGACGCCAGGAAGGGCCGCAGGCCCACCTGGAACGCGGCGGCGCCCGGCGAGGTCGCCGAACCGCTGGTCGACGAGGTGGTGAAGCAGCTGCGGGCGCTGGGCGCGCAGGTGGAGACGGGCCGGTTCGGGGCGGACATGCGGGTCTCGCTCACGAACCACGGCCCGTTCACCGTCATCGTCGAGGTCTGAACCTTCGAGGTCTGAACCGGGGCCCTACGGCTCGACGACCGTCTCCTGGGCCGCGGCCGTGTCCCCGGCGAGCAGCTCGGCGTCCACCGCGACGTTCCGCTTGACCAGGGCCAGCGCGATCGGCCCCAGCTCGTGGTGGCGGGCGGACGTGGTGATGAAGCCCAGCTGGCGCCCCTCGGCGCCGTCCGCGGCGAGCCGTACCGGGGTGCCGTGTCCGGGCAGCACCACCTCGCTGCCGTCGAGGTGCAGGAAGACCAGCCGACGCGGCGGCTTGCCCAGGTTCTGCACCCGGGCCACGGTCTCCTGGCCGCGGTAGCAGCCCTTCTGGAGGTGTACGGCGGTGCCGATCCAGCCCAGCTCGTGCGGGATGGTGCGGTGGTCGGTCTCGAAGCCGAGGCGCGGGCGGTGCGCCTCCACGCGCAGCGCCTCGTACGCCAGGATGCCGGCGACCGGGCCGTGCGCCGCCGCGTACTCCTCCAGGTCGGCGCGGGGCAGGAACAGGTCCCGGCCGTACGCCGTCTCCCGTACCGTCACGCCGTCCGGGACCTCCGCGATGGAGCCGGCCGGCAGGTACACCACGGCGAAGTCCTCGGTGCGGTCGGCGACTTCGACCCGGTAGAAGAACTTCATGGACTCCAGGTAGGCGATGAGGTCGCCCTGGGTGCCCGGTTCGGCGTGCATCCACACGGTCTCGCCGTCGTCGACGAGGTAGAGGGCGTGCTCGATGTGCCCGTTGGCGGTGAGGATCAGGGCCTCGGTGGCCTGGCCCGGGGCGAGTTCGCTGACGTGCTGGGTGAGCAGCAGGTGCAGCCAGGCCAGCCGGTCGCTGCCGGTGACCGTGACGACGGCGCGGTGCGAGAGGTCGACGAGGCCGGAGCCGTCGGCGAGGGCGCGCTGCTCGCGGAACAGGTCGCCGTAGTGCGCGGCGACGCCTTCGTCGCGGCCTTCGGCGGGGACGGCGCCGGGCAGGGACAGCAGGGGGCTCTTCATGCGACCAGCGTACGACGCGGCATGGGACGCGGTATGAACGGTATGACCGGAGAGGCCGCTGTCCTAAGGGCTGTCCCGTAATCCCTGGTGGATCAGCGTGCGGCGTCAGACGCGGTGCATCGCAAGGCGGAGGGACGCCCGAATACTGGATGTATTCGGGCGTTCCGACAACGCGGCGAGGTGCCGTGGCTGTCGTCGCACGCCCACCAGGGATTACGGGACAGCCCTTAGGCAGCGCCCTCGGAGTTCTCGGAGTTCTCGGCGCCCCCGGGGTTCTCCGCCGCCTTCGCCGTGCAGTCGGCGCAGCGGCCGAAGATCGCGAAGTGCTTCATGTCCGTCTCGAACCCGAAGCCGTCCCGGAGTTTCGCGGTGAACTCGGCGACGACGGCGACATCGGCCTCGATGACGTCGGTGCAGTCGCGGCAGACCAGATGGATGTGGTGGTGACGGTCGGCCAGGTGGTACGTGGGTGCCCCGTGCCCCAGATGGGCATGGCTGACCAGCCCGAGCTCCTCCAGGAGTTCGAGCGTCCGGTAGACGGTGGAGATGTTCACGCCGGACGCGGTCCTGCGCACCTCGGAGAGGATGTCGTCGGGTGTCGCGTGTTCCAGCGTGTCGACGGCTTCCAGGACAAGCTGCCGCTGCGGCGTCAGCCGATAGCCGCGCTGCCGGAGATCTGTCTTCCAGTCGGTGCTCACCACACGCCCAGTGTAGGACCGGGTGAGCACCTGCCCGCGGACCGTTCGAGGAAGGACTGCTCGAAGACGGACTACTTGAAGAAGGCGATGCCGTCGTCCGGGAGGTCGCCGAGGCTCTTCGCCATCGCCTCGACCTCTTCCGGGGTGACGACCTTCTTCAGGTGCGCCGACATGTACGGGCGCAGCTCCACCTCGGGGGTGGCCTTCTCGCCGACCCACATGAGGTCGCTCTTCACATAGCCGTACAGACGCTTGCCACCGCTGTACGGGCCGGAGGCCGCGGTGCGGGCCACCGCGTCGGTGACCAGGTCGATCTGCGGCTTCTTGTCGGCCAGCTCGCCGTACCAGATCTCGATGACGCCCTGGTCGCGGGACATGACGACCTCGACCTTGCGGTCCTTGTCGATGCGCCAGTAGCCGGACTCGGTCTCCAGCGGCCGGACCTTCTCGCCCTCGGCGTCGAGCACCCAGGTGTGCGAGACGTACTCCAGGAAGTCCCGGCCGTCGTGGCTGAAGGAGACCTCCTGGCCGAAGTTGCACTGCTCGGCGCCGGGGAAGTCGGAAACACCGGCGCCCGCCCAGTTGCCGAGGAGGAAGGCCAGCGGGACGAGGTCCGGGTGGAGGTCGGACGGAATCTCGATCATGAGCGGCTCAGACGATCTGTGAGGTGGGGGTGGCTGCGGACGTGACACATCGGGTGCGAGGTGTCACGTTGTCGTGACGGGTACCCGCGCGGACGGAGGCTGCGCGCAGGGTCAGCGCTGACCCTGGTACAGCTTCTTCACGGTCAGCCCGGCGAAGGCGAGCACGCCGACGCAGACCAGGACCAGCAGGGCGGAGAAGAATGCCTCAAGCACGGGAACTCCTTGCAACGAGCGTTATGGCAGCAGTACGGGGCCGGGCCCCAGCCTAATGGGTTGGGGCCCGGCCCGCCGGTTCGGGGTTTGCCCGGGGACCGCCCGGGGGCAGGTCAGCCCAGCAGCTGGTTCTGCAGGATC
Source organism: Streptomyces sp. NPDC001933 (assembly GCF_042890955.1). Lineage (NCBI taxonomy): Bacteria > Bacillati > Actinomycetota > Actinomycetes > Kitasatosporales > Streptomycetaceae > Streptomyces > Streptomyces sp. NPDC001933. The sequence goes on from NZ_JBIASS010000005.1 coordinate 442,157, forward strand.
ACCGTCTGGTGGAACGGAACGCTCCGGGTGCTCTCCTCGCCCTTGCGGGACTGGACGACGAGGGCGAGCGTGTCCCCGGCGACCACGTAGCCGTGGCGGACCCGCGCCTCGCCGTACGGCTTCGCCTCGTCGTACACGTAGGACGAGGTGCCCGCCACCTTGCCGGCACCGCTCCAGCCCTCGTCGAGAACCGTCTCGGGCGCCCCGACGAGCGACACCTCGGATCCGCTGCCGGCGATCGAGTCCATGAAGGCCTGGGCGAAGGCCGTCGAGTTGAACCGGACGAGATAGATCCGGGTCGACGTGCCGTCCGGCATGGTCCAGCCTCGGGCGGCGACGTGGCGCGGAGCCGAGTCCTTCAGCGTCTGCGCGAGATCGGGGCGACCGCTCTTCGCGTACTCGGAGAGGTACTGCTCCGTGCTCACCCAGCCGCCGTCGAGCTTCTTGTCCACGACGGCCCCGGCCGGGGCGGGCAGCAGCAGACGCCGCAGGTCGGCGTGGTGGATCTCGGCGACGTTGCCGTCGCTGTACGGGCGGGGCGAGCCGGCCGGGAGCGCGGGCAGGCTGAGCTCGGGATAGTCCCAGCGGCCGTCGCTCTCGGTGGCCAGACCGGGCACGTCGGTGCGCTCCATCGAGGTGATGCCGAAGGCCGTACCGGTACCGAGCCCCCCGAGGACCAGCGCGGCGGCGGTCCACCGGGCGACGGCCCGCAGCACCCGCCGCGGCGGCTTCGGCGACAGGGCCGGGGCCTGGTCCGGGGCCTGGTCCGGGGCCTGGTCCGGGACCTGGTCCGGGGCCTGGTCCGGGACCTGGTCCGGGACCTGGTCCGGGGCCTGGTCCGGGGCCTGGTCCGGGACCTGGGCCGGGAGGGGCTCGGGCGGCTGCGGCACGGAGGTGGCCTCGGCGGGCTCGGCGGGCTCGGTTCCGTCGGGCGCCGTCGTCGTCTGCTCGGTCATATGTACTCCCCCGGGGACGCGATGTGGTCGAGCTGGTCCTTCAGGAGTTCGGCAACGGCAGCCCGGTCGAACGGCTTGGTGCCGGACGCCGAGAGGCTGATGCTCAGCTCGCCGTCGTACGCCAGGCAGTTCATCGACGTGATGGAGTCCTCGTCCTTGCGCAGGACGTAGCACCTGGCGTTCCTCGTGTGCTCCTTGATCTTCGGCTCCGTGCGGAAGATGCCGATGGACTCGAAGAGGCCCGTCTTGAAGGCGTAGTGGTTCCGGACGGCCTTCTTGTCCTTCATCCGCATGATCTCGGTGCTGATCGACAGGGTGTTGTCGTCCCCGGTGTAGGACCGGGCGGCGATGCCCTCGATGCGGAGCTTGTCGATCCGCTTCTCGTAGGCCCGGCGCTCCTTGCCCGCGAGACCGCGGGCGTTCAGCTTCATGGCGGCGGTCGCCTTCTTGCCGCTCAGCTCACCGTCGTTGCCCAGCTCCCCGTTGTCGGGGCCGAGCCGGTAGCCGGCCGGGACCGGCAGCAGCAGCTTGCTGAGCCCGGTGGAGACCCGGCCCCGGGCCACGTCACCGGCCGGGTCCTTGCCCGGCTTGTGCGCGGGCTCCTCCCAGAGGCGGGTCCGGGCGCTGCGGTCGGCGGCGTCCACCGAGTTCTTGGTGTACACGGCCGCGCCCGCGACCGCGGCGGCCACCAGCACGACGGGAAGCGCCATGAGGATCACCCGGCGCGGGCGGCCGGATGCAACGGTCCCGGAAACGCCACCGCTCTCGTCGGCGTTCTCGTCGGCGCTCTCGTCGGGCGTGGACGCCTGTGCGGTCACGTCGTTCACAGGCGCTCCAGCTGTCTCTCGGCCAACGTCCGGATGTCCTTCTTGCTGATCGGTGCGGTGTCGTAGATGTGGATGTCGGCCGCGATGTCACCCCGGTACACGGTGGCCCTGGCGTGGTAGGACGGCAGATAGCCCGGCTTCCGGTCGACCTCGTAGAGGTAGTAGCGGCCGTTGCCGCTGCCCTTGATCGCATCGCCGCTGTTGCCCGCGCCGTTCGCGGATCCGGGCATGTAGTCGAGCTGGCCCTCGGCGAAGTCCTGGGCCCCCTGGACGGTCCCCGAGCCGAACTGCACGAGATGGATCTCAGCGGTGCGGTACTGCCCGCGCTTCCAGGCGGCGGCCGCGATCCGGCGTACGTCGTACTCCAGGAAGTACTCGTACATGGAGCCCTCCTCCTTGTACGAGGAGCGGGCGTAGACGTCCGGGTCCAGATAGCCGTCGCTCAGGCCCGGCACCGAGTTGTCGTCGTCGCTCCAGCCCGCGGGCCTGGCCACGATCAGCTTGCGCAGGTCGCCGTCCGTCCTGACCCGGCGGTCCTGGGACGCGGGCAGCGGATCGGGGGCCTTGCCCGGGGGCAGTGCCTTCGCCGGGTACGCCAGATCGGGCTGCGACAGGGCGGGCAGCGGGGTCGGGGCGCGTCCGGCCTGCACGTCGTAGCCCACGGCGGTGCCGCCCGCGATGCCGAGCACCGCGGCAGCGGCGAGAAGCAGCGCCGTACGCCCGCGCGGGCGCTTCGCGACGGGTGCGGCGACCGGTGGCGCCGACCCGTCAGAAATAGTGTCTTTCGGTTCCAATCGGGATCCCCCCACGAGACCAGAGGCGCTGATTCCGTTATCCGCGCACACACCTGACCACCGCCGGGGAGATGAGGTTGCCCGCCCGCCGATTACAGTTCGGCATATGCAGAAGAAGCTCGTGATCAAGGTGACCGCAGGTGCCGACTCCGCCGAGCGCTGCTCGCAGGCGTTCACGGTGGCCGCGGTCGCCGTCGCCAGCGGCGTGGAGGTCTCGCTCTGGCTGACCGGGGAGTCCTCGTGGTTCGCGCTGCCGGGGCGCGCCGCCGAGTTCGAACTGCCGCACGCCGCGCCGCTGCCCGATCTGATCGAGTCGATCCAGGCGGGTGGCCGGATCACCCTGTGCACGCAGTGCGCGGCCCGTCGTGACATCACCGAGCAGGATGTCCTGGAGGGCGTACGGATCGCCGGTGCCCAGGTCTTCGTCAGCGAGATCATGGCCGACGGCGTGCAGGCCCTCGTCTACTGACGCGAGAACGCCGGGGAGCGTTACCGCCGCTTCTTGCCGTCGAGTTCGTCCCACCACTCGTCGGACTTCGGGTCGCCGGACGGGTCGTCCCACCAGCGGTCGTCCGGCCCCCGCCGGTTGGCGACCATGGCCGCGATGGGCGGGATCACCATCGCGACGAGGCACATCGCTATCGCGGCGGGCATCGACCACAGCCGGACAAAGGCCCAGGCCGATACGAACAGGACGATGCAACCGCCCATCATCAGGAAATAGCCGCGACGGCGTCGGGCGTACATGTATCCAGCGTAGGCCCGCCCCCGCCGGTGGGGCAGGCCCCCGTTCATGCCCGCACGGAATGGCCCTTCGTGCCCGTGCCCGTACGAATGGCTCGAAGGGCCGTACCCCGTTTCAGGAAGGCGTCCAACCCCCTGGGGTACGGCCCTTCGGCCGATCTTTGTCGCGGCGCGGGGCGCCCTAGACGGCGATCGCGACCTCGGAGAGGCCACCGGTCTGCGCGACGACCGTGCGGTCGGCGCTGCCGCCGGGGACGAGGGCGCGCAGCGTCCACGTGCCCTCGGCCGCGTAGAAGCGGAACTGTCCGGTCGCCGAGGTCGGGACCTCGGCGGTGAACTCGCCGGTCGAGTCCAGCAGGCGGACGTAGCCGGTGACGGGCTCGCCGTCGCGGGTCACGCTGCCCTGGATGGTGGTCTCACCGGGCTTGATGGTCGAAGCGTCGGGGCCGCCGGCCTTTGCTCCACACATGTGTTTCGTCCTTCTGGGTCGGGGGTCGTGCTGGTCCGGGTCGTGCGGAGTTACTTGTTGGCGCCGAGCTCGATCGGCACGCCCACGAGGGAGCCGTACTCGGTCCACGAACCGTCGTAGTTCTTGACGTTCTCCTGGCCGAGCAGCTCGTGCAGCACGAACCAGGTGAGCGCGGAGCGCTCACCGATGCGGCAGTACGCGATGGTGTCCTTCGCCAGGTCGACCTGCTCGGCCTCGTACAGGGCCTTGAGCTCGTCGTCCGACTTGAAGGTGCCGTCGTCGTTGGCGTTCTTCGACCACGGGATGTTGCGGGCGCTCGGCACGTGGCCGGGGCGCTGGGACTGCTCCTGCGGAAGGTGCGCCGGGGCGAGCAGCTTGCCGCTGAACTCGTCGGGCGAACGCACGTCGACCAGGTTCTGGCTGCCGATCGCCTTCACGACGTCGTCGCGGTAGGCACGGATCGACTCGTCCTGCGGCTGGGCCTTGTACTCGGTGGCCGGGCGGGACGGGATGTCGTCGCCGTCGACCAGGTCGCGGGAGTCGAGCTCCCACTTCTTGCGGCCGCCGTCGAGCAGGCGGACGTCCTGGTGGCCGTAGAGCTTGAAGTACCAGAACGCGTAGGACGCGAACCAGTTGTTGTTGCCGCCGTACAGGACGACCGTGGTGTCGTTGCCGATGCCCTTCCCGGACAGCAGCTTCTCGAACCCGGCCTGGTCGATGAAGTCACGACGGACCGGGTCCTGGAGGTCCTTGGTCCAGTCGATCCGGATCGCGTTCTTGATGTGGTTCTTCTCGTACGCCGAGGTGTCCTCGTCGACCTCGACGAGAGCGACCTTCGGGTCGTCGATGTGGGCCTCGACCCAGTCGGCGTCTACCAGGACGTCACTGCGGCTCATTCTGTTCTCCTCCGGGGCAGTCTGCGGCGAGATGATGCGAGACGGTGCGTGATGCGGGTGTACGGCGGCGCGGCGTGCGGCCCACGTACAACGGCGATCGGGATGGGCCCTGACTTCGGTCGAAGGGCCGGGGGAAATGCGGGGTGCCGAAGGCTCCCGCTCAGACAGTGCGACAGAGCATGGCGGCGACGCGGCACAGGTCCACTGCCCGCCGCTTCGTGAGATCCGCCCGTCCCCGCTGCGGGAGACCGCCAATAGAGCACTGCATGGGACCGATCGTAGGGACGTACCGGCGGCCATGTCACCGCTGTTTCGTATTTTGATACGCGATCGTCCGCGATGCGGGACGGGACCGAGGGCGAGGCGCCCTTCGCACCGCCCCCGCATCGTCGCCGGGCCCCGGCCATCTACGGATCGGACAGGGCCGTCTCAATATGTGGCGCACTGTTGCGCGTCCGGGCGCGCTGGAGCGCCGCGCCGGACAGGGAGGGCGGCGCGGGGCCCAGGCCCGGGAGGCCCTAGCCGGCGAGCTGTACGTCCGTGCCGGTGACCGAGATCTCCAGGCCGTCCGCGGTCGGCTGGATCTTCTGGAGCTTCAGGCCGCTCGGCAGGCCGCCGACCTCGCGGTCGAAGTCGGTCTTCTTGCGCACCAGCCCCTCCAGCCCGGGGATGCCCTCACCCGGTACCTCGTCCGCACGCACCCGGACGGTGTGGCCGTCGACCAGGGTGACGGTGGAGAGCACGCTGCGCGAGATCGGGCGGCCGAGGACGTCGACCGTGCCGGTCACCTTCACCTTGTTCTTGCCGCCGTACTCGACCACGACGTCGTCGCTGGCGGCCTTGGTGAGGTCCTCGTACGAGATGACGGCGGTGCCCGTGGCGCGGGCGGCTGTGGCGCTGGAGTAGCCCTCGGACAGCTTCACCTCGTGCAGCGCGGCGTCCATCCTGCTGATCCGGAGCCTGCGGCCGTTGGCGTCGGTCTCGATGCCGGTGATCTCCACGTCGACCTCGTCGAGCTGATCCCCGGCGACCTGTGTCAGGAACGGGAATCCCTTGATGGAGACGTCCGTCGAACCGATCGTGGCACCGGTGACCCGGATCCGTCCCTCGGCCTCCGACTCGGCGAAGTACACCGCCGCCCGGTCCACGGCGACGAAGATCCCGCCCAGAACCACCACGATGACCAGCAGTATTCGCAGTGCACGCATGCCCGCTCTTCCCCCACCCTGCATTCCGGCCGGACCCCTGGCGCCCCGCACGTCCGTCGGACATGCACGGCGCCCCGGGTGATCGACGAGCGGGCACCCCTCTTCGGTTCCCGGGGCGGCCGGTCCGGCGTTACGAGAGTGCGCGGCCGAGCAGGTACACGGCGGGCGCGGCGGCGGTGAGCGGCAGCGCCACACCGGCGGTCATGTGGACGAAGCGCGACGGATAGTCGTAGCTCGCCACCCGCAGCCCGATCAGGGCGCAGACTCCCGCCGCGAGGCCGAGCAGCGCACCCTTCGCGCCCAGGTCGGTCAGCACCCCGGCCACGGCGCCACCGCCCGCGGCGGCCAGCAGCGCCACCACGACCGAAGCCGGTCCGGGCAGCGGCAGCGCCCGTACGAGCGCGGCGACCGCGACGGCCACCGCGCCCACCGTCACCGCGTCCGGGACCGCCGCGAGGTGTCCGGCGGCCAGGACCGAGAGCGCGGCCGAGGCGACGGTGGCCATCAGGCCCTGCATCCGCTCGTCGGCGCTCGCGTGGCTGCGCAGCTGGAGGACCACGGTGAGCAGCACCCAGACGCCGAGGGTGCCGAGGATCGCGGCCGGTCCGTTCTCCCGGCCCGCGGCGAGCAGCGCGATGTCGGCGACCAGGCCGCCCGCGAACGCGAGCGCGATGCCCTGCCGGGCCGGCCACATGCCGTTGAGCCGGAACCAGCCGGCCGCGGTCACGGCCTGGAGCAGCACCAGCGGTACGACCAGGGCGTACTGCCCGATCGCGGCGCCCAGGGCGAGCAGCAGCCCGAGCCCGGCGGTGAGCGCGGCCTGCTGCATGCCCGGCGCGATGATGGGCGAGCGGCCCTCGGCACGGGCTCGCTGGGCATCGGTGACGCGGCTGTTGCCCAGGGTGGTGGGGGCGCTGTAGCCGGCCGCGTCGTGCCCGGCGGCGGGAGCGGAAGCGGGGGCGGGCGCGGGCTCGGCCGGTGCCTCGGGCGGGAGCGGATGCCCGCCCGTGGCGCCCAGCGGCGGCAGATAAGTGGTCTCGGCGGCGGCCGGAACGGGCTGCTGCACGGGCTCCTGCACAGGCTGCGCCGGCTGGGCGGAGTGGATCACCGGCTGGTACTGGGTGTCCCAGGTCTGGCCCTCCCACGTCTGCGCGACGCCGGGGTCCTGCGGACCGTGCGCGGCAGGCGCGGCGGGCTCCTGCGGATACCCGGCCGGCCACGCCTGCCCGGGGTTCGCCTGGGGCGCCTGGTTCGGGTCGTACTGGCCCTGCGGCTGCGCCTGCCGGCCGTACGGCTGCTGCGCACCGTAGGACTGGTGGCCGTAGCCCTGATCACCGTACGACTGACCGCCGTAGGACTGCGCACCGTACGACGCCTGACCGCCGTACGCCTGATCGCCGTAGGACTGCGCACCGTACGACGCCTGATCGCCGTAGGACTGATCGCCGTGCGGCTGCGGCTGCCCGCCGTGCGACGGGTCATGGCCGGGGACGTGCCCGTAACCCTGGTCCTGCCCGTACGGATGCTGCTGATCGTTGCTGCTCATGTTCTGCGGTTCACCCTCCTGCGAACGGCGGGAGCACCTCGACCGTGCCGCCCTCGGCAAGGCGTACGGTCTCATGGCCGCGGGTGCCCACGGGGTCACCGTCGATGAGGAACGAGCACCTTTGAAGCACTCGGGTGAGCTCTCCGGGGTGCCGTTCACGCACCGCGTCGAGCGCCTCGGCGAGGGTCGCAGCCGTGTACGGCTCCTCCGCGGTCCCGGCCGCGGCCTTGGCGGCGGCCCAGTAGCGGATGGTTACCGCAGGCATGGCGCCACTCCTCTCGTCTCTCGTCAGCTGTCCATCATGGGTCACCGCGCCACCGCCCAGTCGGCGATGCGGGTGAGCAAGGTCTCGTCCGCGGCGTTCTCCGCGTGCCCCATCCCGCGCTCCAGCCACAGCTCGGCGCCGTCGCCCGCCGCGTCGGCCAGCGAACGCGGATGGTCCAGCGGGAAGTACGGGTCCCGGTCGCCGTGCACGATCAGCAGCGGCGCCGGGGCGATCAGGGCGGCGGCCTCGACCGGCGGGAGCGGCACGGGGTCCCATTCCTCGCGGTCGATCCGGGTGTGCAGGCCGTAGCGGCCGACCAGCCGGCCCAGGGGCCGGGTGACCACCCAGTGCAGCCGGCGCATCGGGGCCGTGCCCCGGTAGTACCAGCGGGCGGGGGCGCTCACGGCCACCACCGCATCCGCGTGCGCCTCCGCACGCGCTCCGGTGCGCCCCTCGCGCTCCAGGACGTCACCGGCTCCCGCGTCGCCGTCCGGCCGGACGGCGTACAGCGCACCGTGCCGCAGCACCACCGAACCGCCCATCGAGAACCCGACGGTCACCACCCGGCGGTGTCCGAGCGACCGCGCCCACTCCACCGCCGCCGCCAGGTCCAGCACCTCGCGGTCACCCACCGTCGACCGCCCGCCGGAGCCGCCGTGCCCCCGGAACGAGAAGGTGACCACGGCCGCACGCCCGGCGAACACCTCGGCGGCACGCCGCACCGCGGGCCGGTCCACCGAACCGGTGAAACCGTGCGCGAGCACGATCGCAGTACCGTCGAAGGATGATTCCGCAACGGCCCCGGCACCTGCCGTGCACGGCTCGTACACCGCCTCGATACGCACCCCGTCATCGGCACGCAATGTGGTGCGCAGGGGACCGGGCGTGATCGAGGGAACAGCGGAACTCCGAATTCGCCCCTCGGACACAGAACTCATGTGGGCTATTGTGCTGGGAAGAGGATCCGGGCAGAGCAGCCCCCGGGTCCTTTTGTGCTTTCCAGGCGTTGTTACGGCGACGTTTCCACAAGCTCAGCGGCCCCGGGGCGCGGGACCGCAGCCGTGGGACCAGCACGAAAACGTACGAAGAAGTGCCGCATACTCCCCCGGGCCCGGCCCGGGAGTGCCCCTCTCGCAGGGAACGAGGAGGACCGACGTAATGGGCGAGCGAACCGTGCACGATCATCGACCGACGACCCAGGCAGGTGGGCGGCGATGAGTTCACTGCTGCTCCTGACGAATGCCCTTCAACCGTCGACGGAGGTGCTCCCCGCCCTCGGACTCCTGCTCCACAGCGTGCGGGTGGCGCCGGCCGAAGGCCCCGCTCTCGTCGACACCCCCGGTGCCGACGTCATCCTGATCGACGGCCGCCGCGACCTCCCCCAGGTGCGGTCGCTCTGCCAGCTGCTGCGGTCCACCGGACCGGGCTGTCCGCTGATCCTCGTCGTGACGGAGGGCGGCCTCGCGGCCGTCACCGCCGACTGGGGCATCGACGACGTGCTGCTGGACACGGCGGGACCGGCCGAGGTGGAGGCCCGGCTGCGGCTGGCCACCGGACGGCAGCAGATCAGCTCCGACGACTCCCCGATGGAGATCCGCAACGGCGACCTCTCGGTCGACGAGGCCACGTACAGCGCGAAGCTGAAGGGCCGGGTCCTGGACCTGACCTTCAAGGAATTCGAACTGCTCAAGTACCTGGCGCAGCACCCGGGACGGGTCTTCACCCGCGCCCAGCTGCTCCAGGAGGTCTGGGGCTACGACTACTTCGGCGGTACGCGGACGGTCGACGTCCATGTGCGGCGGCTGCGCGCCAAGCTCGGCCCCGAGCACGAGTCGCTGATCGGCACGGTCCGCAATGTCGGCTACCGCTTCGTGGTGCCCGAGAAGGTGGAGCGCGCGGCCGAGGAGGCCAAGGACCGGGCCGCGACGAAGGCGGCCGCCGAACCCCTAACCCGTTCGGAGCAGTCGCGGGCTGCCGCGATGAGGGAAGAAGCCCCGGTCCGGCCTGCCGGGAGGTAGGTATATCCGCGTAGACTGCCGCGCGTGGCCAAGGTGACGCGGGACGATGTGGCGAGACTGGCGGGGACGTCGACCGCGGTCGTCAGCTACGTCATCAACAACGGACCGAGGCCGGTCGCCCCGGCCACGCGCGAGCGGGTGCTCGCCGCGATCAAGGAGCTGGGCTACCGGCCGGACCGGGTTGCCCAGGCGATGGCGTCGCGGCGGACCGATCTCATAGGGATGATCGTGCCGGACGCCCGGCAGCCGTTCTTCGCCGAGATGGCGCACGCGGTCGAACAGGCCGCCGCCGAGCGCGGGAAAATGGTGCTCGTCGGCAACTCCGACTACCGCGACGAGCGCGAGGTCCACTATCTGCGGGCCTTCCTCGGCATGCGGGTCTCCGGCCTGATCCTGGTCAGCCAGGGCCCCAGTGAGCGGGCGGCGGCCGAGATAGAGGCGTGGGACGCGCGGGTCGTGCTGCTGCACGAGCGGCCGGAGGCGATCGACGACGTCGCGGTCGTCACCGACGACGTCGGCGGCGCCCAGCTCGCCACCCGGCACCTGCTGGAGCACGGCAACGAGTACGTGGCGTGTCTGGGCGGCGTGGAGTCCACCCCGGCGGTCGGTGACCCGGTCGCCGACCACGTCGAGGGCTGGCGCCGGGCGATGCACGAGTCGGGGCGCTCGACGGAGGGCCGGCTCTTCCAGGCCCCGTACAACCGTTACGACGCCTATCAGGTGGCGCTGAAGCTGCTCGCCGGGCCGGACCGGCCGCCGGCGATCTTCTGCTCGACGGACGACCAGGCGATCGGGGTGCTGCGGGCCGCGCGCGAGCTGCGCATCGATGTGCCCGGGGAGCTCGCGGTGGCGGGCTTCGACGACGTGAAGGAAGCCGGGCTGACCGATCCGCCGCTGACGACGGTCTCCTCCGACCGCCCGGCGATGGCGCGGGCCGCGGTGGACCTGGTGCTCGACGACTCGTTGCGGGTGTCGGGGTCGCGGCGGGAGCGGCTGAAGCAGTTCCCGTCGGCGCTGGTGGTGCGGCGCTCGTGCGGCTGCGGGGAGCCATCGGTCAGGTAGCGGAGGGTCGGGCGGCGGACCGTCCCCTGGGCGGACCGGCCCCCGGACGGGCCGTTCCCTGTCCGGCCGGGGCCGCGCTCCTCACCGTGCCGGGGCCGCCTTCCCATCGGGCCGGGGCCGCGCCTCCAGCGGACCGGGGCCGCCTCCTTATATCGGGCATACGAGCTTCTGCCGGGCTTCTCAGCGCGTGCTCAGGCTTCTCTCATCTTCGCCCGACACGCTCATATGCATGACAGAGAGCCAGCGCCCGAGCGGCGAGTACCCGATGTACCCCTCGTACGGCAACGGCGACGCGGCCTACCCGCCGCCGCCGTCATACCAGCCCGCGCAGCCGATCGCGACGGGCCCCGGAACCACCGTGTGGCCCAGCGGGAACGACGGCAGCAGCGGCAACGGCAGCGGCGGCAACGGGGTCGGCGGACCGGACTTCCCGCCGCCCGCACCCCAGGAACCGGCCGCGCCCCGGAACCGGGCCAGGCGGCCGGTCGCCCTCCTCGCGGCCGTGGCGATCGTGGCGGCGATCGTCGGCGGCGGCACCGCCACCGTCATCGAGCAGCTCACCGGCGACAGCTCGAACAGCGCGAGCAGCGTCATCCCCGGCACCACTGTCTCGCAGAGCAGCAAGGGCACCGTCTCCGGTGTCGCCGAGGCCGTCTCGCCGATGATCGTCGAGGTCAACGCGACCTCGACGGCGGGCGAGTCCACCGGCTCCGGCGTGGTCATCACGTCCGACGGCGAGGTCGTCACCAACAACCACGTCATCTCCGGCGCCTCGTCGATCAAGGTGACGCTCAGCACCGGCAAGACGTACACCGCCGATGTCGTCGGCACCGACCCCGACAAGGACCTCGCGCTGATCAAGCTCCGGGGCGCGAGCGGGCTGAAGACGGCCACGCTGGGCGACTCCTCGGCGGTCTCGGTCGGCGACCAGGTCGTGGCGATCGGCTCGCCCGAGGGCCTCACCGGCACCGTCACCAGCGGCATCGTCTCCGCCCTCGACCGCGATGTCACCGTCGCCAAGGAGGACGGCAGCGGTCAGGGCCAGGGCGGACAGAGCGGCGGCGAGCAGTGGCCGTTCGAGTTCGGCGGCCGGCAGTTCAACGGCGACACCGGTGAATCCACCACCACGTACAAGGCCATCCAGACCGACGCCTCGCTCAACCCCGGCAACTCCGGCGGCGCGCTCATCAACATGGACGGCGAGATCATCGGCATCAACTCCGCGATGTACTCGGCGAGTTCGTCCGGCGGCTCCAGCAGTTCGAGCGCCGGCAGCGTGGGCCTCGGCTTCGCCATCCCGGTCAACACGCTCAAGGCCGACCTCGACACCCTGCGGGCCGGCAACAGCTCCTGAGACTCCTGAAGCTCCCGAGGAGACCGAAACATGCACCACCCCGCCCACACCCCCACCGGCCCGGCCGACCTGGCCCTGCCCCTCGCACTGCTCGCGACACTCGCGACGCCCTCCGGGGCGGGCCGCGCCCCGGAGGTCCGTGCCGCCGCCGCCCGCAAGCGCCGGGCCGCACGACGACGCGCCGCGGCCGTGCGAGGCTGAGAGCACAACGCCCCGGAACGCCCGGGGACGCACGGCCCGAGAAGAGGACGACGAGCGATGAGCCCCGCCGAAGACGATCCGCAGCGCATCCTGATCGTCGACGACGAGCCCGCCGTGCGCGAGGCCCTGCAGCGCAGCCTCGCATTCGAGGGCTACGGCACCGAGGTGGCCGTCGACGGCCTCGACGCCCTCGCCAAGGCGGATTCGTACGCCCCCGACCTCATCGTCCTCGACATCCAGATGCCCCGGATGGACGGCCTGACCGCCGCCCGCCGGCTCCGCTCCACGGGCACCACCACGCCCATCCTGATGCTCACCGCCCGCGACACCGTCGGCGACCGGGTCACCGGTCTCGACGCGGGCGCCGACGACTACCTGGTCAAGCCCTTCGAGCTGGACGAGCTGTTCGCCCGCATCCGGGCCCTGCTGCGCCGCAGCTCCTACGCGGCCGCGGCGGGCGGCGCCGTCCCCGACGACAATGTGCTGGCCTTCGCGGACCTGCGCATGAACCTGGCCACCCGCGAGGTCACCCGGGGCACCCGCCGGGTCGAGCTGACCCGTACCGAGTTCACCCTGCTGGAGATGTTCCTGGCCCACCCGCGCCAGGTGCTGACCCGCGAGCAGATCCTCAAGGCGGTGTGGGGCTTCGACTTCGAGCCGAGCTCCAACTCCCTGGACGTGTACGTGATGTACCTGCGCCGCAAGACGGAGGCGGGCGGCGAGCCGCGCCTCGTGCACACCGTGCGGGGTGTCGGCTACGCGCTCCGCTCCGGCGGCGGTGACGGATGACCGGCCCCCTGCGCCGGCTCCGCGCCCTGCCGCTGCGGTCCCGGCTCGCACTGCTGGTGGCGACGGCGGTGGCGGTCGCGGTCGCGGCGGTCGCGGCGGGCTGCTGGTTCGCGACGAAGGCGCAGCTGGAGAGCCAGCTGGATGCCTCGCTGCGCAATGTCACGGTCAGCGACGACTACCTGCAGAAGCTGTTCATCGCCTGCACCCACCCCGACCGGGCGACCGTCCCGCCGATCGCGGGGACGTACACCGTGCAGCTCGTCACCGTGTCCGGGAGCACCTGCACCTCCGCCGGGGCCTCACCGATCGGCGTGACGGCCGCCGACATCGCCGTGGCCGCCGGTGTGCGGGACGACGTCCTGCACACGGCCAGCACGAAGAGCGGCGAGAAGATGCGCGTGTACACGTACGCGTACGAGACCCGCAACCCGGCACCCGGCCTGGTCCCGGGAAGCTTCGCGGTCTCCATCGCCCGTCCGATGAGCGAGATCGACGACCCGCTCTCCACCCTCGCCTGGATGCTCCTGGCCGTCTCCGGCATCGGCGTCGTCGGCGCGGGCGCGGCCGGTCTCTGGGTCGCCCGCACCGGACTGCGCCCCGTCGACGAGCTCACCGAGGCCGTCGAGCACGTCGCCCGTACCGAGGACCTCACCGTCCGCATCCCGGTCGACGGCGAGGACGAGATCGCCCGGCTGTCCCGCTCCTTCAACTCGATGACCGCGTCCCTGGCCAGCTCCCGCGACCGCCAGGCCCAGCTGATCGCGGACGCCGGCCACGAGCTGCGGACCCCGCTGACGTCGCTGCGCACCAACGTCGAACTCCTCGCCCGCAGCGAGGACACCGGCCGGGCCATCCCGCCCGACGACCGCAAGGCCCTGATGAAGTCGGTCAAGGCCCAGATGACCGAGCTGGCCTCACTCATCGGCGACCTCCAGGAACTGGCCCGCCCCGACGCCCCCACCCCTGGCCCGCTCCAGGTCGTCGCGCTGCACGACATCGCGGACACCGCCCTGGAACGCGCCCGGCTGCGCGGCCCCGAGCTGACCCTCAGGGCGGACCTGACCCCCTGGTACGTACGGGCCGAGCCCGCCGCGCTGGAGCGGGCGGTGGTCAACGTCCTGGACAACGCGGTCAAGTTCAGCCCACCCCGCGGCACGATCGAGATCGCCCTGCGCGACGGCGAACTGACCGTGCGGGACCAGGGCCCCGGCATCCCCGCCGACGAACTCCCCCACGTCTTCGAACGCTTCTGGCGCTCCCCGTCCGCCCGCCAGCTCCCCGGCTCGGGCCTGGGCCTGTCGATCGTCGCCCGCACGGTCCAGCAGTCGGGCGGCGAGATCACCCTGCGCCCGGCGGCGGAGGGTCCGGGCACGATCGCCTCGATCCGCCTGCCGGGGGCGCCGCAGCCGCCGCCGGGGCTGTGAGCCCTTCACGTTCAGCGTGACGACTGCATGCGCCTGGCCCCGGACCGCTGCCGCCAGCACATGCCGGTCCTTGGGGTCGTTCGCCATGGCGGGTATGAGTGCCTCGTACCCCGACACAAGGCTGTCGGGAAATGTGCCCGCCATCGCTTCGACGATTCCCTTGGCCTTCAAGGCCCCGATACGCTCGCCGACGTTCCTGGTCAGTTCGTCCAGGATGTCGGTGGACCAGAGCGGTTCGTAGAGCTCGGCCTCGGCGAGTCTCAGCAATGCGGTCCCTGAGGTAGTTCGGGAAGAGGACACAGGTGCCCAGGACGACGCGCTGCACATCGCTCCAGTCGGCTCGGGCGGATTCAACTGATCAGTTGTCGTAGAGACCGGCGTCCTCGGTCAGTCCGACCAGTTCGTCCAGTCCTCGGCGACGCTGCGAGCGTCTCTTCTCCTTGTAGTCGAGAACGTCGGCCAAGAGCACTCTGCGGTGCCTTCCCGGCCGCGAGAAGGGGATCCCGCCCTCATCGAGGATCTTGACGAACGTCGGCCGACTGACCCCCAGGAGGTCGGCAGCCTCTTGCGTGGTCAGCGTGGTGTTCACCAGTGCGACCGTCACGGCCTTGCCCTCCGACAGGGCCCGCACCACCACCATCAGCGCCTCGTAGACCTCCGGGGGCAGCGTGCGCGTGGCGCCGTCGGGGCCGCGCAGCAGGGACGGCTCCACAGCTTGCGGGGCCTGGTCCAGGAAGGCGCAGAGCTCGGCGATCTCCGCGCGGTGCTCGGGCAGCAGAGTGCGGTCTTCAGTAGTGCCGTGCATGGCTCTGCCTCCTTTGAGAGCAGACCCAGCATCGCGCAATTCGAAAGAAACGCAAGCGCCGTGTCGGTCAGGGCGCAGATCCCCGGGTTGCGCCGAATCAGGGATTCGACCAGGCCCGACGGCGGCCCCGGGCCCGCTCACCGGCCGACGGAGCGCCAGATGTGGTCCGGGACCGTCCGTTCGGCTTCTTCCATGTCGATGTCCCCGACGGAGAGCCAGCGGCGCACGATGCCCGTCACGGGGCCCAGGATCAGCGATTCCAGTACGGGCAGGGGCAGGTCGACGAGCTGCCCCGACGCCTGATGGGCATGCAGCCAGGCCGCGATCGGGGCCAGCCGGGCTTCCTGGGCGCCCCGGAGCTGACGGGCGTGTGCGGCGATCTCGCGGTCCGCGGTGACGGAGTGCATGAGCCGTGCCGCGTCCGGGTGGAGCTGGGCGAAGCGCAGGTAGGCCCGCACCACGGCGTGGACGCCGGAACGGGCGTCGTCCGTCTGCTCCAATGCCTTGCCCAGATCGTCGAGGAGCCGGCCCAGCCAGGACTGTGCGAGCGCGAGCGCCACTCCTTGGAGGCTGCCGAAGTGGTGGTAGATGCTTCCCGCACTGACCCCGCTGGCCGAGGTGATCGCGCCGAGCGTGAGGCCGGCTTCGCCCTCCGCCGCATAGATGTCGAGTGCGCAGTCGAGCACCTGGGCGGCAGTGGCCTCACCACGTTGTTGCTTCGGGCTCATCGATGCCGTCCTCGTTCCCGGAACCGGAGGTCCCTCGTGGAGTGTCTCCGGGAACAGCGTAGTGAAGCTTCTGGAATTCTTTCCGGAAGTAGTTCCAATAGCTGCGTGTCGTACCTCAGACTGAACACCGATTGCGTCAAGTCGCAGCAGAGCACGCGGATTTCGGATGACTGAGACGGTCCCACGGGCTGCGGCGCGGGACACGCGGGGGAGCGTTCGAACATGGCCGGCGTGCACAACGACGATCACGAGAGCAGCGAGGACAACGTCGACGGCGGCATCAAGCCGCTGACCGCGAACGACCCGGCCCGCATCGGGCCCTATCTGTTGCTCGGCAGGCTCGGCGCGGGCGGTATGGGCCGGGTCTATCTCGCCCGTTCCGAGGGCGGCCGCACCGTCGCGGTCAAGGTGGTGCACGCGGAGCACGTCGCGGATCCCCAGTTCAGGGCCCGCTTCCGCCGCGAGGTCGACGCGGCGAGGCGGGTGGGCGAGCGCTACACCGCGCCCGTGCTGGACGCCGCCCCCGACGAGGAGTACCCCTGGGTGGCCACCGGCTACGTACCGGGGCTCTCCCTCGAACAGGTCGTACGGGGCCACGGCGCGCTGCCCGCCGAGGCCGTGCTCGCCCTCGCCGACGGGCTCCTGCGGGCACTCAAGGACATCCACGCGGCCGGAATCGTCCACCGCGACCTCAAGCCCTCGAACGTGATGATCACGATGGAGGGTGCCAAGGTCATCGACTTCGGCATCGCCCGTGCCGTCGAGACCTCGGTCGAATCCCTGCTCACCAGCACGGGGATGGTGATCGGGACACCGGGGTTCATGGCCCCGGAGCAGATCCTCGGCGAGAGCGCGAGCCCGAAGAGCGATGTGTTCACGCTCGGGACCGTACTGACCTACGCGGCGACCGGAACGCTTCCGTTCGGCCACGCGGCGAGCAACCAGCACGCGGTGATGTACCGCATAGTGGAGGCCGACCCCGACCTCGAACCGGTGCGCGACGAGCGTCTGCGCACCCTGATCACCCGCCTCCTGACCAAGTCGGTCAGCGAACGCCCGTCCGTGGACGAGCTGTTGGCCGAGCCGGACCGCCGACACCCCGCCCCGGCGCCGGCGTCGTGGCTGCCGGCGGAGGTGGTGGGTCACCTCGCACGGCAGTCGGCGCAGCTCCTGGACGCGGAGGCGGCGCCAGTACGGCAGGAGCGTGTGGACCGCAGCACGGTCGGCCTCCGGCCGGCGGGGCCCGCTCCCGAGGTCGTCCCCGAGGCGGTCCTCGTCGGCGGGACGACCGAGCCGAAGCGCAAGCGGGAGGGGCGCCGGAAGTGGGTCGTGTCCGTCCCCGTGGTCGTACTCCTGGCCGGGGGCGGCGGCACGGTGGCCGTTCTCCAGCCGTTCAGCAGCGACAGCGGAAACCACGCGTCCGCCCCGTCCGCCGGCGCGACTGGTCCGGCCTCCCCCACGTCGCCGTCGTCATCGTCGTCGTCATCACCGGAGGGCACCCCCTCCCCGGGGAAGAAGAGCCCCAACGCCTCCGGAGACAAGGGCAAGAAGGGCGACGACGGCAAGGACGGCCGGGACGGAAAGGACGGCCGGAACGCCCCGGACCCGGGCGGAAGTTCGGGATCCTCCGGCGCGGGCGACACGTCGTCCGCGGGCGGAACCTCGTCCGGCGGATCGTCCAGCAGCTCGTCCGGTGGCGGCGGATCGTCGTCGGGAGGCGGCACCAGCACGTCGGGCGGCGGCGGTTCGAGCGGCACCTCGGGATCCACCGGCGGCTCGGGCGGCGGGACCTCGGTCCCCTCGAAGTTCGTGGGCACCTGGAAGTACGGCGACATGTACAACTCCGGGCAGCCGAACACCATCACCATCTCCCGGGCCGGTGTGGTGCACCTGTCCGACTACCTCTACAACCAGTGCCCGTACGAGGGGAAGGTGACCTCCACGGCGAGTGGCGGCAGCCGTATCAACGTCGGCACCGCCAAGCTCGTCGGCCCCAGCGTCCCCTACTGCCGCCCGAGTCTCGCCCCGTCGTACTTCGTCATCAACGGCAGTGGCATCAAGTTCTACGTGAATTCCGCCGGCTCCGGCTACTACTACAAACGGGCCTGAGACCGGCGGCCGGGGAGGCCACGGCAGGGCCCAGGTCTGCGGCAGGGCCCCGCCCGCGCCCCTCAGACCCCTGGATTGTGCCGGATCAGCGATTCCACCAGGCCCGACCGGGTGGCGGGGAAGTCCAGCGGGACGATCCCGAGCCCGGTCCAGCCCGCCGCCTCCGAGCCGTCCAGGAACGACTGCACCTGCGGGTTGAGCCGGTCCGCGTTCCAGCGCGGCGGCATCAGGGCGGCGGTGCTGACGTAGTTCATGTACAGCTTCCCGGGCTGCTGGGCGGCCTTGCGGAACTGGGCCTCGATCTTCGAGTACTTGGCGAACGGCTCCGCCATGTAGTCGTCCTGGATGTCGAAGAGCCCCGAGTCGGCGTACCGGACACCGGGCAGCCCGCCGTTGTCGGCCAGCAGCACGACCTTGCCGCGCGCCTGACCCAGCGAGGGCAGCGCCGGATCGATACGGAACAGCGGCCGCCAGCCCCGGTTGTCGAGGTAGTCGTCGAAGATCGCCCGGAACGTCGCGTCGCTCTCCTCCGAGTACTCCTGCTTGACCCTCATCAGCACGGTCTCGGTGGGGTGGGCCGCCAGGAAGTCCCAGCAGGCGCCCAGCACATCGCCGAACATCAGGTTCTGGTACGAGGCCCCGTGATGGATCGCGAACGAGCCACCGGTGGCCCGGCACCGCACGTCCAGGAAACGGATGCCGCTGTTCAGCTGCTCCGCGATCGTGGTGTTCTGGCACTCGGTCCAGGGTCCGCCGTAGCGGGCGCCGGAGTCGTGCGAGCCGGGGATCGTGAGGCGCTGCAGCCCGGTGGCGTCGGGGACGGCGCCCATCCAGTCCTGGGTACTGAGGACTTGGCGGTCGGCTGCACCTGCGGATCCCGCGCCGATCAGGACGGTGGCGGTGGCGGCGAGTGCGCCGGCCAGGAAGTTCCGGCGAGTGGCGGTGTACGGGCTCATGCGGGAAGTGCCTCCGTCTGCCGTGGGGGGTCGACCCAGGGATTATGGCGGGTGCACGTCACGACGGGAACAGGCCCGACGGCCGTCCCGGGACCGGCAGGTCCATCGGGCCACAGGGGTGGCAGCGATCACCATGCCCCTTCCAGCAGCACCAGGAAGTTCGAACGTGACGGTTGGCCCCTGATGTGTCACGTTCTTTTGCAGGGGGTGGCACCGGGCGGTGTGCGGGATCCGGCACCGTGGACTCGGGCGAGGACCGAGCAAGGGGGCTCGGGCGGGCCGGAGGTGCCCTGGCTGGTGCGGGACGGCTCGGCGGAGGACGCCGACCTGGTGGCGGAGTGGCGGATCCTGGAACCCGCGTGGCGGACCTTCTTCCTACGCGCTCAGGTGCGTGAACTCCTCCAGATCCGCCTGCGGTTGGTCCCCGACAGGAACGAGGTCCGCGCCGTGGACCGGATGTGGCAGGTCACCTAGCGGGAGACACTCCCCGCCTGGCGCTCTCCGCCGAGGCGGCGCGCGGCCAGGTGAGCGTGAGCACGAAGAGCTGGACGCTCGGGCGCGGGGAGGACGGGGAGGACGGCCCGACGCAGACCTTCGGCGTCGACACCTCGGACCTGAAGGACCCGGTGCGCGACGCGGTGCTCGCGGCGGGCTGGACGTGGCGCGGGGTGACGTTCGGAAGCTCTGACGGCCGCGTACGCGGAAGGGCGGTGGGCCCGCCGGCCCACCGCCCCGCTCACCCGCGTACGGGAGTTACTACTGGATGACCGTGATCCGGTCCGCCGCCGGCGGGGCCAGCGGGGCCTCGGCCGTGGAGTGGGCCGACAGGTAGGCGTTGAACAGGTCCAGGTCGGAGGCGCCGACCAGCTTGTTCGTGCCCTCGCCGAGGGCGGCGAAGCCGTCGCCGCCGCCCGCCAGGAACTCGTTCATCGCGACGCGGTAGGTCTTGGCCGGGTCGATCGCCTCACCGTTGAGCTTGATGGTGTCGGTGACCACGCGGGCCGCGCCCGTCTTCGTCATGTCCAGGGTGTAGGTGAGGCCCTTGGAGACCTGGAGGATCTTCGGGCTGGCCTCGTTGGAGCCGCTGACCTGCTGCTGGAGCGCGGCGACCAGCTGGGCTCCGGTGAGGTCGACGACGTTCATCATGTTGGTGAAGGGCTGCACGGTGAAGGACTCCCCGTACGTCACCACCCCGTCGCCCTCGGCGCCGCTCGCCTTGTGCACCAGGTCCGCGCGGATGCCGCCCGGGTTCATGAGGGCGACGACCGCCCCGCCCTTGTCCGCCGGGGCCAGGCCCTCCAGCTGGGCGTCGGCGATCAGGTCGCCGAGCGGCTTCTCGGGGGCCGTGGAGCCGCGGCCGTTGATGTCGGCGGTGATGTAGCCCTGCGGCCGGTTCGCGATGGGCGCCGCGAGGGTGTTCCAGCGCGCGATCAGGGCCGTCATGTCATTGGCCTTGGGCTGGTCCCGGCTGACGATGTGGTTCGCCGAGGTGGGGTTCGAGGGGCTCGACGACTTCACCGACGTACGGACGATGTCCTTGGTGCGGCGGTCGTACGTGAGCGTCGTGTCGGTGTAGAGCTTGCCGAAGGAGGACGCCGAGGTGACCAGGCGCGGGTTGCCCGCCGGGTCCGGGATGGTGCACACGTACGCCTGGTGGGTGTGGCCCGTGACCAGGGCGTCGACCTTGGGCGTGATGCCCTTGGCGATGTCGGTGATCGGCCCGGAGATGCCGTCACCGGCGCCGGAGCTGTCGCAGTCGTAGTTGTACGAGGTGGAGGCCGGGGCCCCGCCCTCGTGGATCAGCGCGACGATGGACTTGACGCCCTGGCGGTCCAGCTTCTTGGCGTACTTGTTGATCGTCTCGATCTCGTCGTGGAACTTCAGGCCCTTGACGCCGTTGGCCGTGACGATGTTCGGCGTGCCCTCCAGGGTCACCCCGATGAAGCCGATCTTGACGCCGTTCTTCTTCCAGACCGTGTACGGCTTGAGGATCGGCTTGCCGGACTTCTCGTTCGTCACATTGGCGGCGAGGTAGGGGAAGTCGGCACCCTCGAACTTCTTGTCCTTCTCGTAGCACCCCTCGACCGGGTGACAGCCGCCGTTCTGGAGGCGGGCCAGCTCGGTGGCGCCCTCGTCGAACTCGTGGTTGCCGACGGTCGTGACATCGAGGTCGATCTTGTTGAGCGCCTCGATGGTCGGCTCGTCGTGGAAGAGACCGGACAGCAGCGGGCTCGCGCCCACCATGTCGCCGCCGGCCGCGGTGATCGAGTACGGGTGCCCCTTGCGCGCGGTGCGCAGCGAGGAGGCGAGGTACTCGACGCCGCCGGCCGGGATCGCCTTGGTCGTACCGTCCGCCTGCGTCTCGGTGACCGTGCCGGCCGAGCCGGCCGGCGGCTCCAGGTTCCCGTGCAGGTCGTTGAAGGACAGCAGCTGTACGTCGACGGTGCGGCCCGGCTTGTGGTGGCCGTGCCCGTGACCGTGGCCGTGGCGGTCCTGGGCGCCGGCCGGCATCGCGGCGACGAGCGCGCCCATGGTGGCGAGCCCGGCCGCGGCGGCGAGCACCCGCCGGGATGCGCGGTTCTTCTGCGGTGTCGCTGACATCGGTCCCCTTGTGAGTTCAGCGGGAGGTCGAAAGTGGTGACGAGTCTGGAGACTTCGTGCGCAGCCTAGGGTCAACGCGCGTAGCGCGACAGGTTTCCGCGGTTACGAACTGGTTGCCATGCGGTGAGGCACCGAGGTCGCCGCCTGCCGTCGGCACGCATGCCGGGCTGCCCGACCGGGTGCGCGAGCTGCTGCCGAGCGCCGGAGATCTCTCCCGTATCGCCGACGGTGTGCTGAACACACCGCAGACCGCCGACCGAGTCCCGAAGCGCCCGCACACCACCCCGGTATGCACCCCGCCCCCTTAGGCTCGTAGACATGACGACTGACGCACCCCTCCCCGCTCCCGGACGCGAGATCCGGACGCTCGACGAGCTCTCCCCCGAGCAGGCGGACGCCGTGTCCGATCTGCTCGCCGAGGCGGCCCGGTCCGACGGCAGGCAGGCCGTCTCCGAGCAGGGGCGGTTGCAGCTTCGGGGCGGGCAGCGGGAGGGGGTCCGGCACCTGCTGCTGACCAGCGGGCCGGTCCTGGTCGGGTACGCACAGCTGGAGGACACCGACCCCGTCGAGGCTCCGGCCGCCGAGCTGGTCGTGCATCCGGCGTACCGGGGGCAGGGCCACGGGCGGGCGCTGGGCGCGGCGCTGCTCGCCGTGACCGGGAAGCGGCTGCGGGTGTGGGCGCACGGCGGGAAGTCCGCGGCGCGGCATCTCGCGCAGGTCCTCGGCCTCTCGCTCTTCCGTGAACTGCGCCAGCTGCGCCGCCCGTTGGCCCCGCTGGACATCGCGGAGCCGGTGCTGCCGCCCGGCGTCACCATCCGCACCTTCGTGCCCGGCGAGGACGACGCCGCCTGGCTCGCGGTGAACCGCGCCGCCTTCGCGCACCACCCGGAGCAGGGTTCGCTGACCCAGCGCGACCTGGACGACCGCAAGGCGGAGCCGTGGTTCGACCCGAAGGGGTTCTTCCTGGCCGAGCGCGACGGCGAGCTGATCGGCTTCCACTGGACGAAGGTGCACGCCGAGGAGCAGCTCGGCGAGGTGTACGTCGTCGGCATCCGGCCCGACGCGCAGGGCGGCGGGCTCGGCAAGGCGCTCACCGCGATCGGGCTGCGCCATCTGGCCGCCGAGGCACTGCCGACCGCGATGCTCTACGTGGACGCGGACAACAAGGCGGCGCTGGCCGTCTACGAGCGGATGGGCTTCGCGACACACGAGGTGGACCTGATGTACCGCACGGAGTCCTGAGGCAAGGGCCTACGGGCCCAACTCCCCCCAGGGGCGGCGTCGCTTGACGCCGCCCCTTCTTTGCGCCACCCTTTCACTACTCAATTAGTGAAAGGGGTGAACATGGCAGAGTCCGCAGCGGTCGAGTACCGCATCGACCGGCGCAGCGGCGTCGCCACGTACCTCCAGATCGTCCAGCAGACCAAGCAAGCGCTCCGTCTCGGTCTGCTGGAGCCCGGCGACCGGCTGCCCACCGCGCGCGAGGTCGTCGAAGCCACCGCCATCAACCCGAACACCGTGCTCAAGGCCTACCGGGAGCTGGAGCGCGAGGGCCTGGTCGAGGCCCGGCGCGGGCTCGGCACCTTCGTCACCCGGACCCTCGGCGGCGCGGCGGCCGCCGACGACGCACCGCTGCGCGCCGAACTCGCCGACTGGACCCGCCGGGCCCGCGCGGCCGGGCTGGAGAAGGACGACGTGAGCGCGCTCTTCACCGCCGTACTGGACAGGACTTTCAAGGGGGATCAAGCCGGATGACAGGCGCTGCGATCGAGGC
Organism: Streptomyces sp. NPDC001933; assembly: GCF_042890955.1. NCBI lineage: Bacteria > Bacillati > Actinomycetota > Actinomycetes > Kitasatosporales > Streptomycetaceae > Streptomyces > Streptomyces sp. NPDC001933. The sequence goes on from NZ_JBIASS010000005.1 coordinate 465,683, forward strand.
CACCGGCCTCGGCATGAAGTACCGGGGCAGAGGCAGGGGGTGGGCGCTGCGCGACTGCTCCTTCCGGCTGCCCGCCGGGCGGGTGTGTGCCCTCGTCGGACCCAACGGCGCGGGCAAGTCCACCCTGCTGGCCCTCGCGGCCGGCTTCCTGCGGCCGTCGGAGGGGATGGTGCGGGTACTGGGCACGGCTCCCGGCCAGGCCCGTGCCCGGATGGCCTTCGTGGCCCAGGACAAGCCGCTGTACCCGCAGTTGACGGTCGCCGCGACGCTCTGGGCGGGCGACGAGCTGAACCCCGCCACCTGGGACCAGGACACCGCCGAACGCATCGCCGGGGAGCTCCCGCGCGACGCCCGGGTCCGTGACCTCTCCGGCGGCCAGCGCACCCGGCTCGCCCTGGCCCTCGCGCTGGGCAAGCGGCCCGAACTGCTGCTGCTGGACGAGCCGATGGCCGACCTCGACCCGCTCGCCCGCCACCAGCTGATGGGCGCCCTGATGGCGGAGGCCGCCGAGCACTCCACCACGATCGTGATGTCCTCGCACATCCTCACCGAGCTGGAGGGCGCCTGCGACTACCTCCTGCTCGTCGACGGCGGCCGGATCCGCCTCGGCGGCGAGACGGAGGACCTCCTCGCCGCGCACACCCTGCTCACCGGCCCGGTACGGGACACCGCACCGCACACCGTCGTCGAGTCCCGCACCGCGGGACGGCTGCAGACCGCACTCGTACGGAGGCAGGGACCCGTGGACACCGACGTCTGGGAGGCCACCGAGCCTTCCCTGGAGGAACTGCTGCTGGCGCATCTGCGGTCGCCGGAGGCCCCGGCGCTGCTGACGCCGAGCGCGGCGGCCGGCAAGGCCGGCCAGGAGGTGGCTGCGGTATGAGCGCGATCACTCTGCGCGGCCCGGTACGGGTCGTCGTACGCCAGCACCGCCGTGCTCTGTGGGCGACGGCCGCACTGCTGCTGCTCGGAATCGGCACCGTGGTCGCGTTGCGGATATGGATCGCGAACAGCGACGAGCTGTGTGCCGACGGCGACACCACCACATGCGGGGACGACTTCTACCTGCCGTCCTACGCGCGGACCACCGCGGAGACGTTCATGTCGAACGGCGGCACGATCATGGTGCTGCTCGGCCTGCTCGTCGGAGTCTTCGTGGCGGGCCCGCTGATCGCCCGGGAGCTGGAGAGCGGAACATTCAGGCTGGCCTGGGCCCAGTCCGCCTCACCTGCGCAGTGGCTGGCGGCGCGGCTCGCGGTTCCCGCCGCCCTGGCGGTCTCCGGGACCACCGTCCTGGCCCTCGCCTACGGCTGGGGCAGGTCCTACCTGCTGCAGAGCCAGAACTCCTCCGGGCTCGGCTGGTACGAAACCAGCGTCAATCCCGCCCTCGGAACGACCGCGGCCGCCTTCGCCCTGCTGGCAGTGGCCGTCGGAGCCCTGTGCGCCCTGCTCCTACGCCGTACCGTCCTGGCCATGGGCGTCACCGTCGTCCTCCTCGGCACGGTCGCGGTGGGCCTCGGCAGGGTCCGTCAGTCTCTCTGGCCGACCCTCCGCGCCGTCGGAGAGCAACCGGACAGCGGCTCCTGGTACCTCGAATCGGGCATGCTCACCGCCTCCGGCGAGGCGATTTACTGGAAGGACTGCTTCAAGTCCGGCAGGACGGTCCCGGAGGACCCCGCGAGCTGCGTGCGCGACCAGGGCGGTGTCACCGGCTTCTCCGACTACCACCCCGCCTCGCACTTCTGGCCCCTCCAGCTCGTCGAGACCGGCATCCTGCTCGCCCTGGCCGCCCTAGCCGTCGCCGTCGCCTTCCGGGTACTGCGCCGCCGGCACGGCTGACGTCCGTACGTTCCGGGCCCCTCGCCGGGGGTCCGGAACCGGTTCGTATGACCAATCCGCGCACGCGACACCGCTTCCTGCACGTCATGTCGCCGTTACCAGCCATTCAGAAGCGCTTGCCACCCTTTCAGGATGCAGCCAGCCGTGCCGACCTCCCGCAACGGGAGAAAACCCGGCGGAGACCGCACGAACGACGTCAACCGTGCGTTCCCCGCGATCTCCGCCCCCTCCGGCGCGCCTCCTGAGCCATTCGCGCGGAAGAATAGGGCCATGAGCCAGCAGCCCAGCTCCGAGGTACCGGTCCAGCCCACCGTGCAGCCGTCGGTCGGCTCACTCGCCGCGCACCGGCCGCGCGCCGTCGCCACCGCCGCCTCCAACGGCGCCGCGCTGTCCACCGCCGCCGATCTGGATCCCGACATCGACGCCGACGTCGACGCGTACGAACCCGATGTCGACGGCGACGAGCTGCCACAGGGCCGTTTCCTGGACCGCGAGCGCAGTTGGCTCGCGTTCAACGAACGGGTGCTCGAACTGGCCGAGGACCCCGCGACCCCCCTCCTCGAACGGGCTAATTTCCTCGCCATCTTCGCCTCGAACCTGGACGAGTTCTTCATGGTCCGGGTGGCCGGACTGAAGCGCCGTATCGCCACCGGCGTCGCCACCCGTTCCGCCTCCGGACTCCAGCCCCGCGAGGTCCTGGACCTGATCTGGACCCGCTCGCGCGAGCTCATGGCCCGGCACGCCGCCTGCTACCAGCAGGACGTCGCCCCCGCCCTGTCCGACGAGGGCATACAGCTGATCCGCTGGCCCGAGCTGAACGAGAAGGAGCAGGCCCGCCTGTTCACCTTCTTCCGGCAGCGCGTCTTCCCCGTGCTGACCCCGCTCGCCGTCGACCCGGCGCACCCCTTCCCGTACATCTCGGGGCTCTCGCTCAACCTCGCCGTCGTCGTACGCAACCCGGTCAGCGGCCACCGCCACTTCGCCCGGGTCAAGGTGCCGCCGCTGCTGACCCGCTTCCTGGAGGCGTCGCCGCAGCGGTACGTGCCCATAGAGGACGTCATCGCGGCCCACCTCGAAGAGCTCTTCCCGGGCATGGAGGTCCTCGCCCACCACATGTTCCGGGTCACCAGGAACGAGGACCTGGAGGTCGAGGAGGACGACGCCGAGAACCTCCTCAAGGCCCTGGAGAAGGAGCTCATGCGGCGCCGGTTCGGCCCGCCGGTCCGGCTGGAGGTCGAGGAGTCCATCGACCCGTACGTGCTGGACCTGCTGGTGCGCGAGCTGAAGGTGTCCGACGCCGAGGTCTACCCGCTGCCCGGACCGCTCGATCTGACCGGGCTCTTCGGCATAGCGTCCCTGGACCGGCCCGAGCTGAAGTTCCCCAAGTTCATCGCCGGCACCCACCGCGACCTCTCCGAGGTCGAATCCGCCTCCGCGCCCGACGTCTTCGCCGCGCTGCGCGAACGCGACGTGCTCCTGCACCACCCGTACGACTCCTTCTCCACCTCCGTACAGGCGTTCCTGGAGCAGGCCGCGAGCGACCCCGACGTCCTCGCCATCAAGCAGACCCTGTACCGGACCTCGGGCGACTCGCCGATAGTGGACGCCCTCATCGACGCCGCCGAGTCCGGCAAGCAGGTCCTGGTGCTCGTGGAGATCAAGGCCCGCTTCGACGAGCAGGCCAACATCAAGTGGGCGCGGAAGCTGGAGGAGTCCGGCTGCCACGTCGTCTACGGCCTCGTCGGACTGAAGACCCACTGCAAGCTGTCGCTCGTGGTCCGCCAGGAGGGCGACACGCTGCGCCGCTACTCGCACGTCGGGACCGGCAACTACCACCCCAAGACGGCACGGCTGTACGAGGACCTCGGCCTGCTGACGGCGGACCCGCAGGTCGGCGCGGACCTCTCCGACCTCTTCAACCGGCTCTCCGGCTACTCCCGCCGCGAGACCTACCGCCGTCTCCTGGTCGCCCCGAAATCCCTGCGGGACGGGCTGATCACCCGGATCAACAAGGAGATCACCCACCAGCGGGCCGGGCGGACCGCCTACGTCCGCATCAAGGTCAACTCGATGGTCGATGAAGCGATCATCGACGCCTGCTACCGGGCCGCGGCCGCCGGCGTACCGGTCGACATATGGGTACGCGGCATCTGCGCGATCCGCCCCGGCGTCACCGGTCTCTCCGAGAACATCCGGGTCCGCTCGATACTGGGCCGCTTCCTCGAACACTCCCGGGTCTTCGCCTTCGGCAACGGCGGCGAACCCGAAGTGTGGTTCGGCAGCGCCGACATGATGCACCGCAACCTCGACCGCCGGATCGAAGCACTGGTCCGGGTCACCGACCCCGCCCACCGCGCCGCGCTCAGCCGTCTCCTGGAGACCGGCATGGCCGACACCACCTCCTCCTGGCACCTGGGTTCCGACGGGAACTGGACCCGGCACTCCACGGACGCGGACGGCCAGCCGCTGCGGCACGTACAGGAAATGCTCATTGACGCCCGGAGGCGCCGGCGTGCGACGCCATGACCACCAGACGACGCAGGCGGACCTCGCGGACCTTACGGCGGGCGCGGTACTCGCGCCCTACCTTCAGGAACAGGCCGCCGAATTCCTCCGCAGCCTGCGCCTGCACCGCGAGAACAGCGCCCCCACGGACGCCGGGACCCACGGAGCCGAGGAGGCCGCCGGCGCGCTGCGCCGCTCCTCGCGCCGGATCGGCGGCACGCTGCACACCTTCCGGGCGGCGCTGGACGCCACCTGGGCCGAGCAGCTCCGTACCGAACTGGCCTGGCTGTCGGGCACCCTGGCCAGGGAACACGCCTACGCGACCCGGCTGCACCGGCTCCTCGAAGCCCTGCACGCCCTGTCCGGCACCTCGCTGCCCACCGCCCGCAACGGGTCCGGCTCCGACAGCGCCGCCGACAAGGAGCGCGCCGCCCTCGGTGTCGGCGCAGCCCGCGCCGGAGCGCTCCTCGACCGGCAGCTGACCCTCGCCAGGACCCGTGCCCACTCCGCCGCCCTCCAGGCGCTCGGCTCCTCCCGCTTCCACGCGGTGGCCGACTCCGTCGCGCTGCTCGCCTCGGAGGTCCCGCTCGCCCCGGCGGCCGCGGCCCCGGCCGAGGAGATGCTGCACGGGCCCGCCGACCGGGCCGAACAGCAGTTGCTCGGCGCGGTGGCGGCGCTCCCCTCCGGCCAGGCGGTCGAGCCGTACAACGAGGCGCAGGACGCGCCCTGGCACCGGGCCCGGCTGCTGCTGCGGCTGCACCGGTACGCCCACGAGGTGGTGCGGGGCGCCCCCGATCCGGTCCTGACCGCGCCGGGGCGCGCGCTCGATCTGCACCGGGATGCCTCGGAGGCGGCCGCGGCGGCGTCGTCGGCGGCCCGTACGCCCCGCATCGCGCCCGCGACCGCGTACGCCCTGGGCGTGCTCCACGCCGACCAGCGCCATGAGGTGGAGGCCGCCCGCGGCGTGTTCCGGGCGAGCTGGCCGTACGCCGCGGCCGTGACCGCGCCATGAGCGGGACGGTGGGCGCCCGCGGTGCCGGGCGCGCCGGGCGCGCCGGGCGCGCCGGGAGCCCCGGTGCCAAGCGCACCGGGAACGGGCCGGTGCTCGCCGCCGGGTGCGTGCTGTGGCGGCGGTCGGAGCGCTCCGGCATGCTGGAGATCTGTCTGGTCCACCGGCCCCGTTACGACGACTGGTCGCACCCCAAGGGGAAGCTGAAGCGCGGCGAGCCCGCGCTGGACGCCGCCCGGCGCGAGGTCCTGGAGGAGACCGGCCACCACTGCGCCCCCGGGGCCGCGCTCCCCACGATCCGCTATCTCGCGAACGGCCGGCCCAAAGAGGTCGCCTACTGGGCGGCAGAGGCGACCGGCGGCTCCTTCGTGCCCGGCACCGAGGTCGACCGGGTGAGCTGGCTCTCCCCGGCGGCGGCCCGTACCCGTCTCACCCAGGACCGCGACCGGGAGCTGCTGGACGCCCTGCTCGCGACGCTGCCGGAGCACTGACGCCGCCGGGCCCGGCCCCACCGTGCCGCTGACTTCCACCGGGCCCCGGCCAAGGGCCAGAACCACACCGTCCGACACGGTTCACCTTCCGTTCACTCTCCCCCGTAGGCCGCTTCACCTGTTCTGCCTAACTTCGGCAGTGCACGGGGCACGGCGCAACGCCGGAGCACCCACCACATCGCACGCCGTCGTAGAACGAAAAGACCTCGGCGGCTCCTGGAAGGAACACCCGAAAGTGAAGCTTCAGCGCAAGAACCTGCTTCGTGCCACCGCGCTCGGTGCCCTTGCCGTCTCCGGCGCCCTGGTCCTCACGGCGTGCGGCTCGGACGACAACAGCGGCACGACCGGCGGCAACGGCGGGAAGACCAGCGCCGCGTCGAACATCAAGTGCGACGACGCCAAGGGCCAGCTGCCCGCCTCCGGCTCCAGCGCGCAGAAGAACGCCATGGACCTCTGGGCCAAGAACTACATGGCCGGCTGCTCCGGCGTCGAGATCAACTACAAGTCCTCCTCCTCCGGCGAGGGCATCGTCGCCTTCAACCAGGGCACCGTCGGCTTCGCCGGTTCCGACTCGGCGCTGAAGCCCGAAGAGGTCGCCGAATCGAAGAAGATCTGCAAGGGCGGCCAGGGCATCAACCTCCCGATGGTCGGCGGCCCGGTCGCCATCGGCTTCCACCTGGAGGGTGTCGACAGCCTCACGCTGGACGCCCCCACCCTCGCCAAGATCTTCGACGGCAAGATCAAGAAGTGGAACGACGAGGCGATCGCCAAGCTCAACACCGGCGCGAAGCTCCCGGACAAGCCGATCCAGGCCTTCCACCGCTCCGAGGACTCCGGCACCACGCAGAACCTCGGCAAGTACCTCGGCGCTGCCGCCCCGAGCGACTGGAAGTACGAGGCCGAGAAGAAGTGGCCGGCCCCCGGTGGCCAGGCCGCGTCCGGCTCCTCCGGTGTCGCCGCCCAGGTGAAGCAGGTCGACGGCTCGATCGGCTACTTCGAGCTCAGCTACGCCACCTCGCAGTCGATCTCCACCGTGGACATCGACACCGGTGGCTCCGCCCCGGTCAAGGCCACCTCGGAGAATGCCTCCAAGGCCATCGCCGCCGCCAAGATCAAGGGCACCGGCAAGGACCTGGCGCTGGACCTCGACTACACCACCAAGGCCGAGGGCGCCTACCCGATCGTCCTGGTGACGTACGAGATCGTCTGCGACAAGGGCAACAAGCCCGAGACCCTCTCCACGGTCAAGTCCTTCCTCAACTACACCGCCGGTGACGAGGGCCAGAAGCTCCTCACCGAGGCCGGTTACGCGCCGATCCCGACCGAGATCAACAGCAAGGTCCGCGAGACCATCGCCTCCCTCTCGTAACCGGGACGGGCAGGCAACGCCCGTAACGCCTTCAGCAGAACCAGCACACCAGCAACACCAGTAACAACAGCAACATCCGGCAGACCGGTCCGGTGCACCCCTCCGGACCGGTCCGCCACCACCCATCCGGTGCACCGCCGCCAGGGGAGCCAGACCGCTCCCCCACACAGACCGGAAAGACCATGGCTTCCACCACACCGATAGAAAATCCGCCGGCACCGCCGGTGGTGCGCAAGCGCGTCGGCTCCGGCCGCTTGGGCGACAAGGTCTTCCTGGGCCTCTCCAGGGGCTCGGGCATTCTGCTGCTCGTGATCATGGCGTCGATCGCCGTGTTCCTGACCTACCGCGCCTCGATCGCCGTCTCCAAGAACGAAGGCAACTTCTTCACCACCTTCGACTGGAACCCGGCCGGTGACCCGCCGGTGTTCGGCATCGCGGTCCTCCTCTTCGGCACGGTCGTCAGCTCGATCATCGCGATGGCCATCGCCGTCCCGGTCGCTGTCGGCATCGCCCTGTTCATCTCGCACTACGCGCCGCGCAAGCTGGCCGCGCCCCTCGCGTACGTCGTCGACCTGCTCGCCGCAGTACCGAGCATCGTGTACGGCATCTGGGGCGCCCTCGTCCTGGTCCCGTACCTGGAGGGCCTGAACCTCTGGCTCGACCAGTTCTTCGGCTGGACGTACATCTTCGAGAAGACCGAGGTCGGCGTCGCCCGCTCGCTCTTCACCGTCGGCATCCTGCTCGCGATCATGATCCTGCCGATCGTGACCAGCGTCAGCCGCGAGGTCTTCCTCCAGGTCCCGAAGATGAACGAGGAGGCCGCCCTCGCACTCGGCGCCACCCGCTGGGAAGTCATCCGCCTCTCGGTGCTCCCCTTCGGCCGCTCCGGCGTGATCTCCGCCTCGATGCTGGGCCTGGGCCGCGCGCTCGGCGAGACGATGGCCGTCGCCACGGTCCTGTCGCCGAGCTTCGTCATCTCCGGGCACCTGCTCAACCCCGGCGGCGGCACCTTCGCCCAGAACATCGCCGCGAAGTTCGACGAGGCCGACGAGTTCGGGCGCGACGCCCTGATCGCCTCGGGCCTCGTGCTCTTCGTCCTCACCCTGCTGGTCAACGGCGCGGCCCGGCTGATCATCGCCCGCCGCAAGGAATACTCGGGGGCCAACGCATGAGCCAGGCAGCCAACACGGGCATACAGGAGCGTCCCGCCGCGACGGCGCCCAAGCGCTCGACGAGCCTGAGCAGCCGGGCACTGCCCCGCTGGGCCCCGTTCGCCTTCGCCGCCGTGGCGCTCGCGCTGGGCGTGGGCACCGGTGCCGCGGCCGGCTGGCAGAGCCGCACCCAGTGGGGGCTGTTCTCCGCCCTCCTCTTCGTCGTCATCTCGTACATCGCGACCTCGGTCGTGGAGAACCGGCGCCAGGCCAAGGACCGGCTCGCGACCAGCATCGTCTGGGTGTGCTTCCTGCTGGCCGTCGTGCCGCTCGCCTCGCTGCTGTGGACGACGATCAGCCGGGGCGCGGAGCGCCTGGACGGGTACTTCCTGACCCACTCGATGGCCGGCGTGCTCGGCTCCGAGCCGACCGGCGGTGTCTACCACGCGCTGATCGGGACGCTGGAGCAGGTCGGCATCGCCACCGTGATCTCCGCCCCGATCGGCATGCTGACCGCCGTCTACCTGGTGGAGTACGGCAGGGGCGCACTGGCCAAGGCCGTGACCTTCTTCGTCGACGTCATGACGGGCATCCCGTCCATCGTCGCCGGTCTCTTCATCCTCTCGATCATGCTGATGACGAAGACCCAGCCGTCCGGCCTGATGGGCGCGCTGGCGCTCACGATCCTGATGATCCCGGTCGTGGTCCGCTCCACCGAGGAGATGCTCAAGCTCGTCCCGAACGAGCTCCGCGAGGCATCGCTCGCCCTCGGCGTCCCGAAGTGGCGCACGATCCTGAAGGTGGTCCTGCCGACCGCGATCGGCGGCATCACCACCGGTGTGATGCTCGCGATCGCCCGCATCGCCGGTGAGACCGCGCCGATCATGCTGCTGGTCTTCGGCAGCCAGCTGATCAACCCCAACCCGTTCCAGGGTGCACAGTCCTCGCTCCCCTTCTACATCTGGGAGCAGTACCGGGTCGGTACCGACCAGTCGTACGACCGTGCCTGGGCCGCCGCGCTGGTCCTGATCGCCTTCGTCATGATCCTCAACCTGGTGGCCCGCGGCATCGCCCGCTGGAAGGCCCCGAAGACCGGCCGCTGACGCGGCACGAAAGAAGCAGTGATTCAGATGGCCAAGCGCATCGACGTCAGCGGTCTGTCCGCCTACTACGGCTCCCACCTCGCCATCGAGGACATCTCGATGACCGTGGAGCCCCGCTCCGTGACCGCCTTCATCGGCCCGTCCGGCTGCGGCAAGTCCACCTTCCTGCGCACCCTGAACCGCATGCACGAGGTCACCCCCGGTGGCCGCGTCGAGGGCAAGGTGCTGCTGGACGACGAGAACCTGTACGGGGCGAACGTCGACCCGGTCACCGTGCGCCGCACGGTCGGCATGGTCTTCCAGCGCCCGAACCCGTTCCCGACGATGTCGATCTTCGACAACGTCGCGGCCGGCCTCAAGCTGAACGGCTCGTACAAGAAGAGCCAGCTGCCCGAGATCGTCGAGAAGTCGCTGCGCGGCGCCAACCTCTGGAACGAGGTCAAGGACCGGCTGAACAAGCCCGGCTCCGGTCTCTCCGGCGGTCAGCAGCAGCGTCTGTGCATCGCCCGCGCGATCGCGGTCGAGCCGGACGTGCTGCTGATGGACGAGCCGTGCTCCGCCCTGGACCCGATCTCCACCCTCGCCATCGAGGACCTGATCGGCGAGCTGAAGGAGCGCTTCACGATCGTCATCGTGACGCACAACATGCAGCAGGCGGCCCGCGTCTCGGACCGCACGGCGTTCTTCAACCTCGCGGCGGTCGGCAAGCCCGGCAAGCTCATCGAGATCGACGAGACGGAACGCATCTTCTCCAACCCGTCCGTCCAGGCCACCGAGGACTACATCTCGGGACGCTTCGGATAGACAGGTCACCCGGCAACGGAGCCGGCGTGGGCCGGGGACGTGGGTGGTTACGCCCGGTGGTGGGTTTCCACCGGCGAACCGCCTCACCCCTCCGGCGAACCGGCCTCGTCCCCAGACTGCCTTGGGGTGCTGCATGGCGGTGCCACCACAAGGCGAAGGGGCCGCCCCCACTCCCGCGAAGGGAGTGGGGGCGGCCCCATTTCCGTACGTACGTACCGCCGTGTCCCAGCGGATGACGGCCATCAGCCGCCCCAGCCGTCAGCCGAAGAACAGGACCACGACCCCGTAGCTCGCCGCGGCGACCAGTCCCGCGGCCGGCATCGTGATGAACCAGCCCAGGATGATGTTCTTGGCGACGCCCCAGCGGACGGCGTTCACCCGCTTCGTGGCGCCCACACCCATGATCGCGGAGGTGATCACATGCGTCGTGGAGATCGGCGCGTGGAACAGGAACGCCGATCCGAACATGATCGAGGCGCCCGTGGTCTCCGCCGCGAACCCCTGCGGCGGGTCCAGCTCGATGATCTTCCGGCCGAGCGTCCGCATGATGCGCCAGCCACCCGCGTACGTACCCAGCGAGAGCATCAGCGCGCAGACCAGCTTCACCCAGACCGGGATCGGGTCGCTCGGGCTCTCGACGTCGGCGATGACCAGGGCCATCACCACGATGCCCATGGTCTTCTGCGCGTCCTGGAGACCGTGGCCGAGCGCCATGCCCGCGGCCGAGACCGTCTGCGCGATCCGGAAGCCGCGCTTGGCCTTGTGCGGGTTGGACTTCCGGAACATCCACATGATCGCGACCATCACCAGATAGCCGACGACCAGACCTATGACCGGCGAGACGAACATCGGGATGACGACCTTGTCGAGCACCCCGTCCCAGTGCACCAGTGTCCCGCCGGCCAGCGCCGCACCGACCATGCCGCCGAACAGGGCGTGCGAGGACGAGGACGGCAGGCCGTAGTACCAGGTGACGAGGTTCCAGATGATCGCGCCGACGAGCGCGGCGAAGAGGATTCCCATCCCCTTGGCGCCCTCGGGAGTGGCGATCAGGCCCTCGCTGACAGTCTTGGCGACACCGCTGCCGAGGAACGCACCGGCCAGGTTCATCACCGCGGCCATCGCGAGCGCCGCGCGGGGGGTGAGCGCACGGGTGGAGACGGACGTGGCGATGGCGTTCGCCGAGTCGTGGAAGCCGTTCGTATACGTGAAGCCGAGCGCGACACCGATGGTCACGATCAGCGCAAAGGTGTCCACGTGGTTCAGGACTCCTTGACCGCGATGGTCTCCACCGTGTTGGCGACGTGCTCGAACGCGTCGGCCGCCTCTTCCAGCACGTCCACGATCTGCTTGAGCTTCAGCACCTCTATGGCGTCGTACTTGCCGTTGAAGAGATGAGCGAGCAGCTTGCGGTGGATCTGGTCGGCCTGGTTCTCCAGGCGGTTGACCTCGATCCAGTACTCGGTGAGATTGTCCATCGTGCGCAGCCCCGGCATCGCCTCGGCGGTCAGCTCGGCCGCGCGGGCCAGCACCTCGATCTGCTGGGCAATGCCGTTGGGGAGTTCCTCGACCTGGTAGAGCACGACCAGGTCGACGGCCTCCTCCATGAAGTCCATGATGTCGTCGAGCGACGAAGCGAGGTTGTAAATGTCCTCGCGGTCGAACGGCGTAATGAAAGAGGAGTTCAGCTGGTGGAAGATCGCGTGGGTGGCATCGTCCCCCGCGTGCTCCGCTGCCCGCATGCGCTCCGCGATCTCGACTCGGGAGGCAGAGTCCGCCCCGAGCAGTTCCATCAGGAGTTTCGAGCCCGTGACGATGTTGTCCGCGGACGCGGAGAACATGTCGTAGAAGCTCGTCTCCCTGGGGGTCAGACGAAAGCGCACGTGGGGTCCTCGGGGTGCTTTGGATTCGGTCAGGCTGATGCTAGGCGCATCATCCGGCCACGGCTAACCGGCGTTCTTCAGTGTCGCGCATCAGGCACTGTGATCAGCACGGGCCCCCGGTCACGTTTCAGATGAATTCGTTAGGATATACCCACCAGGGGTATATAAACGGCAGGGTAAAGGGAAAACGGGAGGCAGTAATGACCACCACCGAGGCCGCCGGGACCGCCACGGAGACGGAATCCGCCATCACCGATCACGACCGGGGCATACACGGTTATCACCACCAGAAGGCCGAACACCTCAAGCGGCTGCGCCGGATCGAGGGCCAGATCCGCGGCCTCCAGCGCATGGTCGACGAGGACGTCTACTGCATCGACATACTGACCCAGGTATCGGCGTCCACGAAGGCGCTCCAGTCGTTCGCGCTCCAGCTGCTGGAGGAGCACCTGCGGCACTGCGTCGCGGACGCGGCGGTCAAGGGCGGCGAGGAGATCGACGCCAAGGTCGAGGAAGCCACGAAGGCGATCGCCCGGCTGCTCCGCACCTGATGGCGGGGGCTCGGGCCGCAGACGCCGCGCTCACCCCCGGCGCTATCCCTGCCGGGGGACGGTGGCCCGCTCGGTGATCACGCGGACGTTGAGCACCTCGTCGATACGGTCCGCGCTGAGCCGTTCCCCGATCGCGGCCGACGCGGCGATCATCAGCTCACCGCAGAGCTCGATCTCGGCGAGGGCCACATGGTCGGATACGGTCCGCGCGCTGAGCGTCACCACGTCACTCGCCTCTCACTGCCGTCACCGGCTTCCTAGCGTAGGGAGCGGACCACGCGCCGCGCATGGCACGGACGGACCATTTCGCCGGCGCCGGCATACCTACGTCACGCCCGCCTCCCCGCCCGCATCCTGACCGGCATCCCCGCCCGCGTCCTGGCTCGCACCCCCGCCCGTCCACCGCTCGGCTATTCCTGCCGGATCTGCCCGGTGTAGATGTCACGGCCGTCCGGCAGCCGTACGGAGACCGGCACCCCGAACCCGTACAGCAGTGTGGTCGACACCACCTCCACCGCCGGCCCCTTGTTGGCGAAGCTGAACCGGTGGCGCACCTTGCGCAGCCGCCCCTGCTCGTCGAGGTACGCGTCGAACGGCACCGTGACCTTGCTGAACCCTTTCGCTGCCGCGGCCAGCGCCCCGCGCGATCCGGGCGCGGCCTCGCGCGCGGCCAGCCCGATGTCCGCCGTCCCCCGGTAGTGCCGCACGGGGACCCCGGCGAGCACGGTCTTCTCCACGTACGTCACCTGCCGCGCCCCGCGCAGCAGTTCGGCGGCGGCCATCGGATCGGTCACCCCGCCGGTGACGAGGTTGCCGTCCTCCAGGGTCGTCGTGTCCACCCTGACCCATTTGTCGACGGGCACTCCGGCGCCGCGGTTCATCATGTAGAGCGCGCCGGGGGCCAGCAGTTCGGTGATGGGGCGGTGCTCGTCCTCACCGGCGGCGTCCTCGGGCAGCACGACGGTGAGCCGGCCGGTCCGGTTGCGGAAGTCGTACGTGCCCCGGCCCCGGATGGTCACCCGCGTCCCGCCCGACGCGGTCTCCATCGACGTCAGCACCTCGGCGGTCCCGGCGACGGCCCCGGAGCCCGGGGAGGCCGAGGAACCGGCGGCTGCCGAGGGACCAGGGGAGGCCGAGGGACCAGGGGAGGCCACCGCCGCCGTTCCCGTCCCGCTCACCGTCCCCGCGAGCACCGCGGCCGCGCGGTGGACCGCGTCGAGGGAGTCGGCCCCGCCCCGTTCGTCGGCCACGGCCGGGTCACCGCCTCCGCCCGCCGAGCAACCGGCGGTCGCCGCCATCACGCCCACCACGGCAAGGGCGCAGACAGCACGCGCCCCGCCCTTGGACCTGTGCTGCCGCACCACCATCGCCTGCCAACCCCCAACGCCGTAACGCCTGCCCGAGAGGCCCGTCCGTTCCGCATAACGACGACCCGTGTCCCCCGTCACGCCGCCCCCGCCGGGCACACCGCCGGGTGGCCGTGGCCAGTACCGTGGACGGGTGTATGACCGACGCACCGACAAGGTCCCGCCGACCGCCCCCACCGCCACGTCCGCCGGGCACGAACCCACGACCGTGGAGCGCGGTTCCTTCTGCACCGCACGCTGCGCCTGCGGCTGGTCCGGCCCGGCCCGCCGCTCCAGGGACCGGGCACGTACGGATGCCGCGGAGCACCGCGCGGCACCCTGATCTCTCTCCCCCCCGGCCCTTCCGCCGTCCCCGACCTCCACCTCTGCAGCCGATCCCCCCACGCCCGGCCTCCCCCAGCCACCGCCGGCCGGCCCATGAGCGCCAAGACTCGGAGATCCGATGAACCTGCCGCCCCTGCCCGCCCGGCGCACCCTCCTCACCGCGGGCGCCGCCGCGCTCGTCGGCGTCACCGCCACCGCCTGCAGCGGCACTTCCGGCGGCTCCACGGCCCCGTCCGACGCCGCCGGCACCTCCGACGGCTCCGGTACCTCGGGCAGCACGGCTGCCTCGTCCGCCCCACCGGCCCCGTCGAAGTCCACCCCCACCGGACCAGCTGGCTTCTCGGCCCTGGCCAAGAGCCTCGACGGCGGCCTCGTACAACCCCAGGACGCCTCGTATCCGACCGCCCGTCAGCTCTACAACACCCGCTTCGACGGCCTGAAGCCCGCCGCCGTCGCCTATGTCCGGCACGAGGCGGACGTCCGCGAGTGCCTGGCCTTCGCCCGCCGCACGGGCACCCCCGTCTCCATCCGCAGCGGCGGCCACTCGTACGCGGGCTGGTCGAGCGGGAACGGACGGCTCGTCATCGACGTCTCGTCGCTGTCCCGCGTCGGGACGGACGGCACGATCGGCGCGGGCGCCAAGCTCATCGACGTCTACCAGGGCCTCGCCCGCAGCGGACTGACGATCCCCGGCGGCTCCTGCCCCACCGTCGGCGTCTCCGGCCTCACCCTCGGCGGCGGCCACGGCGTCGCCTCCCGCGCGTACGGCCTGACCTGCGACAGCCTGACCGCGGCGACGCTCGTCACGGCCGACGGCAAGACCCTCACCGTGGACGCCGGGCACCAGCCGGACCTCTTCTGGGCGCTGCGCGGCGCGGGCAACGGCAACTTCGGCGTGGTCACCGAGCTGACGTTCCGCACCCGCCCGGTCCCGCAGACCGTCACCGCCTACATGTCGTGGCCGTGGTCACGCGCCCGGTCCGTCGTCTCGGCCTGGCAGGAGTGGGGTCCGGACCAGCCCGACGAGATCTGGTCCTCCGCACACCTCGCCGCCGGCCCCGGGGGCGGCAACCCGACCGTCTCGGTCGCCGCGTTCAGCCTCGGTACGTACGGCGACCTGCAGAACGCCGTCGACCGCCTGGCCGACCGGATCGGCGCCTCGGCCTCCTCCGTGTCGCTGCGCCGCCGCAGCTACCAGGAGTCGATGCTCGTGTACGCGGGCTGCTCGGGCATCACCGACGCCCAGTGCCATCTGCCGGGGACGACGCCCGGCCGCACCACGCAGGGCACGCTCCGGCGCGAGACGTACGCCGCCGCGTCCGACTTCTACGACCGCTCGCTGTCCCCGGCGGGCGTGCAGGCCCTGCTCGACCGGACCGAGGCGTTCACCCGGATTCCGGTGACACAGTCCGGGGGCGGCGGCTCCATCGCGCTCACCGCGCTCGGCGGGGCGATCAACCGGGTCTCCCCACAGTCGACGGCGTTCGTCCACCGGGGCTCGCGGGTGCTCGCGCAGTACATCGGTTCCTGGAGCCCCGGTACGACGGGCACCGCCCAGCAGGACTGGCTGAAAAACACTCATGCGGCGATGCGCCGTCACGCGTCGGGAGCGGCGTACCAGAACTACACCGACCCGACGCTGACCGACTGGCGCCGGGCCTACTACGGCTCGGCGGCCGACCGCCTCGCCGGTCTGAGGAAGCAGTACGACCCCGACCGCCTCTTCGCCTTCCCGCAGGCGCTCTGAGGGCGCCGGCCCTTATGCCGCGAGGTCCTTCTCGCCGTCGCCGCCGCCCGTGCCCGGCCGCGGCTCGGGGATTCCGAACGCCCCGGCCGGGCCTCCGGCCGCCGCCACCGGCACCGGCCGGCGCGACCGTACGAGCCACCCGAACCGGTCCGACCGCGAGACCGCCGCCACCAGCGGGGTCAGCAGCATCATCGCCAGCGGGGCGAGCAGCAGGGCGACCGCGGTGCCGAGCGCGAATCCGCCGATGACGTCGGTCGGGTAGTGGACGCCCATGTAGATCCGGCAGAAGCCCTCCAGGAGGGCGAGCGCGATCGCGGCGATGCCGAACTTCCGGTTGGCCACGAAGATCCCGACGGCCAGGGCCATCGCCATCGTGGCGTGGTCGCTGACGAAGGAGAAGTCGTTCTTCCCCGCCACCAGGACGTCCAGCCCCTGGTGGTCCCTGAACGGGCGGGGCCGGTGCACGAATCCGCGGATCGGGATGTTGATCAGGAGCGCGATCCCGGCGGCGAGCGGCGCCCAGACGAGCCCGGAGACCGCGGTCGCCGAGTCGTCGGCCGTGCCGCGCCGGCGCACGCTCCACCAGCACCACAGGACCACGAGGACCATGCCGAGCATGATTCCGTACTCACCGACGAACTCCATGACCCGGTCGAACCAGGTGGGAGCGGACTTCGCCAGTCCGTTGATGTCGTAAAGCAGGCTGACGTCGGGGTTCGACCCATCCAGTGCGAGTCCAGCCATCTGCTGCGGCCCCTTGCCTTGTCTGCTGCCGCGGGCACACCCGTGTGCACCGCTTTGACGAACCCCCGTGTCGGTTCGATCACTGCGTAATTCAGTGCTTCAC
The DNA here is from genome assembly GCF_042890955.1 of Streptomyces sp. NPDC001933. Lineage (NCBI taxonomy): Bacteria > Bacillati > Actinomycetota > Actinomycetes > Kitasatosporales > Streptomycetaceae > Streptomyces > Streptomyces sp. NPDC001933. The sequence continues at coordinate 482,673 of NZ_JBIASS010000005.1, forward strand.
GAACCGGTGCGCAGTCGCTCCGGTCCACTCAGGGAACGACGCCCCCTGTGTCCGCGTTCCACTCTCCACCGAATGATCACCATGACGTTATCGAAGAGTGACTCGTCGTCGCAGCTCAGGGCCCAGGCTTCACAGAGAGTTCCGGCCACCGCCGCCGCTGCGTCATGCCGCCGGCCGGTCCGTCGGAAGGGCGGCGGCCCCGTCCTTGGTCACGCGCGTCGCGCCGAAGTAGTCGGGCGCGTCGATCTTGTCGAACCGGATCACGGCCCCGGTGTACGGAGCGTTGATCATGTACCCGCCGCCGACATAGATCCCCACGTGGTGGATGGCCCGCGAGTTGCCCAGGTCGTTCGAGAAGAAGACCAGGTCGCCGGGGAGCAGCTCGTCCCGGGAGGGGTGCGGCCCGGCGTTGTACTGATCGTTCGCCACCCGGGGCAGCTCGATGTCCACGGTCCGGTACGCGGCCTGGGTCAGCCCCGAGCAGTCGAACCGCCCGTTCTGCTCGGGCGTGCCGTTCCCGCCCCAGAGGTACGGCGTACCGAGCTTCTTCTGCGCGAAGTAGATCGCCCCGGCCGCCTGCTCCGAGGGCTGTACACGCCCGACGGGCTTGGCGAAGCTCTTCTCCAGGGAACGGATGATGGTGACGTAGTTCTGGGTCTCCGAGATGTCCGGGATCCCACCGGCCCGGATCACCCGGTACGCGCCGGCGTTGTACGCGGCCAGCATGTTGTCCGTCTGATCCCCCGGCACCTTCTTCACGTACCCGGCGAGTTCGCAGTCGTACGAGGCGGCGGACGGGATCGCGTCGGCCGGATCCCATACGTCCCGGTCGCCGTCCTTGTCCCCGTCGATCCCGTGGCCGGCCCAGGTGCCGGGGATGAACTGGGCGATGCCCTGCGCGGCGGCGGGACTCTCGGCCCGGGGGTTCCACCCGCTCTCCTGGTAGAGCTGGGCGGCGAGCAGGGCCGGGTTGATGGCGGAGCAGAGGTTGCCCCACTTCTGCACCAGCGACTGGTACTTCGCGGGCACGGCCCCCTTGGCCAGCGCAACGGCTCCGCCGCCACCGGAACCTGCGAGTCCGGCGGCGGCGGAGTACGTGCCGACGACGAGCAGCGCCACGAAGCACATGGCCATGCCTACACCGATGCCACCGACCACCCAGAATTTCCGCACCCCTCAACCATCCCCCATCGGGGACGTGTTCATGGCCGTTTTCGAGGGTGTGTGCGAGTCTTCCGGGTCACCGGGGCTCACAGGCCGGCCAATCCGGCGCACGGAACCGTCCGCCCGGCGCACCGGGTGCACCGGCCGGATCGACCGGCGCACCCACTGAACGACCGAGTGACCGAGTGACCGTCAGGAGGCTCCGGCGGACCAGAAGTCGGAGCGCACGTTGGGGCTCGGCAGCGGGTAGACGCCCTTGTAGGCCGGCCCGTTCGGCTTCGACGTGGAGTCGGCGACCTTCGACTCCTTCACACAGGGGCTGTCCGCCTCGAAGAATGCCTGCCCCTTGGCCCGGATGCTCACGCTGATGCCGAATCCGTCCTTCGACACCGCGTAGACCGCCGGGAACTGCTCGTCCTTGTTCTTCGCCTTGATGCGGTAGTCGCCGGCGCGCCAGAACTTCTCGATCTGGTCCAGGAAGCCCTGCCGCCGGTCCGCAGAGACGATGGTCATCACGGTGCGCCTGCGCGTCACATCGCAGCTGCCCTTCGTCGTCGGGCCGTGGGCCCACTGCACCTCGGGGTCGATCGCCTTCAGTGTGTCGTCGAGCATGCCGTCGGCCCGGTCGGCGGCCTCCTGCATGTCCATGCTGTTCCCCTTGGTGCTCTTGTCGCTCTTGGCGCTCTTGGTGGCCGTGGTGCTCGTGTCCGCACCCGGCTGCGCCTTCTCGCTGCCGCAGGCGGACAGCGCGAAACCTACGGCCAGAGCCACCGCGACGATCTGGAACCTTCGGCTCATCGGTACTCCTCAATCTTGAGCCGGTCGGCGTGTCCCGACACGATAAGGGCGATGCTGTCGGCGGACACGGCGTCCCGTGACGGGGTGAAGTAATTGGAGTGCGAGTCGAAGCTCATGGGCTTGCCCGGATCCACCGGGAACCGCCTGGCCCCGAACGCCGCGCTCGCCGGGTCCTTGCCGAACCAGAGGTCGTCGTCGCCCGGGTCCGCGAGGTCCCCTGCGGCGTACGCCCCGGCCGGACCGCCCAGGATCATCCCGATCCCACCCACGACGACCTGTGTCTTGGACGGGAGCTTGGTCACCGGGTCGTTGGCCGCGGCGCCGACGAAGACGTGCCCGGCACCGACCCCGAGGTCCACGGCCCGGTCCACGCCCACCCCGGGGCTGCCGACCAGGATGATGTCGTCCACCCCCGGGATCCCCCCGAGCTTCTGGGTCGCGGCGCCGACGGTGCGCGAGCCGTAGGAGTGCCCGATGGCCGTGATGTGCGGGTCCTTGTTCTGGTTGGTCGCGACGATGCCGCTCATGAAGTCGTTGTACGCCGCGCCGCCCTTCTCCGCCCGCCCGGTACCGGCGACCGCCAGGCTCTGCAGCCCGTCCGGCGTCTGCGGGGCGTCGTACCCGAGCCAGATGATCGCCGCGCTGGACGGGTCGTAGCCCTGGGCGCCGATCGCCGTGTCATGGGCCCGCTTGAGGCCGCTCTTCGCGAACTCCTCGTCGAGGGCGGTGTTCAGCCCCGGCACGTAGGCCGACACGTTCTTCGAGGTGTCGGGGTTCCCGTAGGAGACGATCGCCCGGCCGTTGCCCTCATCGCTGATGCCGATGAGGTACATCGGGGGCTGGCTGCCCTCCTTCAGCTGCCGGTCGATCTCGCGCAGCCCGGCCAGCTGCTCCTTCGACTTCTTGTCGGTCTTGCCCTCCAGCTTCGAGATCAGGTTCGGCAGGTTGCGGCGGTTGGCCGTGTCCCGGTCCGCCACCGGAATCCCGTCCAGGCTGCCGATCTGGTCCGGGAGGAGCTCCAGGTAGCGGTCGCGCTGTTCCTGCGTCAGCCCGTTCCACCAGTGCTCGCGGCCGGCCGCGGTGCCGCCGCGCGGGATGCGGTCGTTGAGGTACTGCCGCTCCCCGTCCCTTACCGCGGACTCGACGCGGGTACCGGACCCGGGCAGCCCGGTGAGCGCGCTGCCGCCTCCGCCGGAACCCTTGGTCACGTCCCAGGCGGCCTGGATGTACTTGCCCGTGTCCCACTTGTCGCCGGCCTTGTTCGCGGCCTGCGCGTACTGGTCGACGACGCCCTTGGCGGTGTCGACGGGGTGCGCGATCGTGTCGATGGCCCCGGTGACGTCGCCCAGCAGACCGTCGTCGCCCACGACTCCGGTGAGGAAGCCGCCCTTGGATTCGTCGGTGGAACCGGGGACCGGGGTTTGTCTACCCGCGTTGACTTCTGTAGAAGAACCACCGTTTCCATCCGAACCACCAGCGCCACCAGCACCGCTGGCGCCACCTGCGCCACCTGCGCCACCCGAGGCATCGCCCCCACCGGAGCCACTACCGCCGGAGCCACTGCCCCCCGAGCCGCTGCCGCCGGTCGCGTCCGACCCTCCGGAGCCCGTTCCACCGGTCACGGTCGCGCCTTCGGTCCCGGCACCACCGCCGCTGCCGTTCCCGCCCCCGTTGCCGTTGCCGTTCCCGTTGCTGCCGTCGGCGATGGCACCGGGCGGCGGGCAGGCGCTTCCGGTCAGCTGGCAGATGGCGTTGCGGAGTTGACCGGACACCTGCCCGCCAATTCCCGTGGCCACCAGCCCGCCGATGAGGGCCACGACCACGAGGATCATGCCCAGGTACTCCATCGCGGTCTGACCGTTGTCCCGACGCGCCTTGAGCATCCGCCGTACGACGCTGAACGACCGGTGCTCGACGCGCTGTTCGGGGGCGAGCCTGAACCATGCGCGGGAGCTGGACCGGGACAGCAGGACGAGGATGACGACGGGCAGCACCAGTTGCGTCACGCCCCGGCCGTTCTCCGCGTCGTTCAGCGTCGCCAGCGCACCGAGCAGGAGCCAGGCGCTCACGGCCAGGAGCCCGCGCCGGATCCAGACGCCACCGGTCCGCATGTACAGCGACAACACGAACCCGGCGATGCCGGGCAGCGACGCGTACAGCACCATCCCCAGCAGCCGGCCGTCCACCGCATCGACGGACGAGGCCACGACCAGTGCGTCGAACGCGCCCACGACCGTGAGAACGAAGAGCAATCGGACGAGAATCAGTACCGCCTGCAAGGGGCGCGACAGTGGCTGCCTGCCCGGAGGGACCTCGGCGGTGCTCAAGTCAGCACCACCCGGTACCGCTAGTTCTCGTATGCCAGACACGGCGAGTCTCCCCAGCTTTGTGAGTGGGCGCAGCGACAGTTCCCCCCGGTATCCGTATGCGACCACAGCAGCGCAGACCCGGCATGGGCCCCAGGACCCAATGCCGGGCTCAACGTCGCACCCGCGACCCATCCCGTACTGCCACCGACCGGTCCGTTACGGGTCATTGGGGGCAGTGATGGAGCGTCAGGGTGCTCCGGCGGACCAGAAGGGGGAGCGGACGTTGGGGCGGGGAAGGGGGTAGACGCCGTCGTAGCCGGGACCGTTCGGCGGCGTGGTGGACTCAGCGACCTCCGACTCCTTCACGCAGGGGCTGTCCACCTCGAAGAATGCCTGTCCCTCGCCACCGATGCTGAGGCTGACTCCGAAGCCGTCCTTCGTCTGCGCATAGATCGCCGGAACATCCGCATTCTTGTTGACGGCCTTGATCCTGTACCCGCTCCGGCGCCAGAAGCGGTCCACCACACCGAGGAAGCTGCCTCTCCGCCCTTCGGACACGACGGTCATGACCACGCGCATACGAGACACGTCGCAGCTGCCCGTACTGGTCGGCCCGTGCGCCCACTGAACTTCCGGCCTGATCTCCCCCAGTACGGCATCAAGCAGTTGATCGGCCCGATTCGCCGCGTCCTGCATGTCCATCTTCTCCAGCCCTCCCGGACCTGTTGAGGCAATTTCCCCTGCGCAACCAGAAAGCGTCAGGCACAACACCACCGCTGCGCCAAGGGCCCGAAACCGGGACTTCACCGGGGTTCCTCCAGCTGGATATCGCGAGATCTTCCAGCAGCGATCAGCGCAATGCTGTCTGCGGACACGTAATCCTTCTTCGGGCTGAAGTACTGGGAGTGCGCATCGAGCGAGAGGCCGTGCAGACCGACCAGAGGAGGGCCCTCATTCGCGGGAAATCGCCGGGCGCCGAATGCTTCGCTCGCCGGATCCTTGCCGAACCAGATGTCGTCGTCCCCCTGGTCGGCCATGTCCCCCGCCAGATACCCGACCACCGGACCGGCAGCGATCGTTCCCAGTGCGCCGACCAGGCTCTCCTGCCCGGACGGAACCTTGGTCACCACGTCGTGTTCGGCCGCACCGACGAATACATGGTCCTTGCCGACTCCGAGGTCCTCCGCGCGATCGACGCCTACCCCCGGGCTGCCGACCAGGACGATGTCATCAACCCCCGGGATGCCACCGTCGTGCTGCGTCGCGGCTCCCACGGTGCGCGAGCCGTAGGAGTGCCCGATCGCCGTGAGGTGCGGGTCCCCGGTCTCGTTGGTGGCCGACAGCCCTGCCATGAAGCCATTGAAGGCGACGCCGCCCTCCTCGGCTCTTTTCGTTCCCGCCACCGAGAGGCTGGACATGCCATCCGGCGATTGCGGCGCGTCATATCCGAGCCAGGTGATGGCCGCACTGGAATGGTCGTACTTGTGAGCGCCCTTGGCAGTGTCCCAAGCGCGCTTGATGTCACCTGTCGCGAATTCCTTGTCCAAGGAAGTGTTCAATCCGGGGACGTACGCCGCCACGTTCCTCGCCGCATCCGGATTCCCGAAGGAGACGATCGCCCGCCCGTTCCCCTCGTCCCCGATGCCGAGCAGGTACATCGGAGGGCGGCTGCCCGCCCGCAGCTGCCGGTCGATCTCCCGCAGCGCCGCCAGCTGCGTCTGCGACTTCGCATCGTCCCGCCCCTCCAGCTTCCCCATCAGCAGCTGGAGGTTGTCCCGGTTCGCCGCATCCCGTACCAGCGCCGGAATGCCGTCCAGGTTGCCGATCCGGTCCGGGTACACCGCGAGGTACTCCTCGCGCTGTTCGTCCGTCAGGGCGGACCACCAGGACTTCCGCTCGGCCGGGGACGCGTCGTACGGGATCGCGTCCTTCAGGTAGCCGCGTGCCGCGTCGCGTACCGCTGCCGCGTCACCCGCCGCGTCCTTCCACGTCGAGTCCGGGACCTTCAGGCCCTCTTCGGCCTTCAGCCTCCGCAGGATCCGGGCGTACCGCCAGTCGATCTCGGCCGCCGTCCGCACGGCCTTCGCGACCCGGTCCGCGATGTCCTGCGCCTTCGCCACGTTCGGGTTGGGGGCGACCAGGCCCGAAGGTGCGTGCAGGCCTGGCGCCACGGCCGCCGCCGTTGCCGTGCCGCCCGGCAGCGGCCTGCCGTCGATCAGGCCCTCGCCCGCCGCCGGATACGTCACCGAACCGTCCCCGTGCACGGTGAACTTCAGGGCCTCCGCTTCATCCAGCGCCTGCCGCAACGCCCGCTGCTGAATGCGCAGCTCATGGGCCAGGCTGTTCAGCGTCGTACGGAGCAGGCCGCACTCCGTGTAGAGGTATCCCAGGTTCCGGCTCATCTGCCGCAGCCGTCCGACCGCCGCCTTCGCCGCCTCGCCGCGCTGCGTGTCGCGCAACCCGCTCAGCAGCTGCGTCTCGATCCGGTCCCGGCCCGCGTCGGCACGGTTGCTCGCCTTCCCCCACCCGTCGGCCGCGCCCTCCAGTTCGCCGCACTTGAGATCCCGTAACTGTGCCCAGGTCAGCGTCATCGCGCCTCGTCCCGACCCGACGACGGCGACGACGACGGCAGCGACAGCAACGGCTCCGGTGACACCGAGGCCAAGGCTGACTTCACGGTCTCGTCCGTCTCGCCCTGGATCCGCGCGACGGCCCGTAGTTTCCCGGCCAGCGCCCGGCACTCCCCGCGCGCCGCCTCGAACCTCCGCGTCCATGACTCCCGTACTGCGCCCAGTTCCGCCATCGCGGTCAGTCCGCCGGTCCCGGCGATGAGGCCCTCGTGCGCGGTCTCCAGCTCCGACTTCACCGGACCGAGGTGCGTACACATCACTTCCGCACCACCGGCCGCCCGCAACCAGGCACCGCCGCTGTGCTTCAGTACGTCCCCACCACCGCTCGGCTCCTGTCGGCCTGCCGGTTGTCCCACCACTGCCACTGCGCCCACCCGCCCGTTCTCGATCGCGGAGCGGCACTGTGCCAAATCAGGCGGGGGCGACACGCCACGTGCCCGGGCGCAGGTCGGCGGAGCGGCCCGTGGTTACCGGGCCTCCCGACGTGCCGCCCCCGGAGCGGATCACCCGAACGGTGGACGGTCGCCCGCCCTACCGGACACCGCCGTCCCCTCCGTACGTCCTCGGGTCCACCGTGGCGAGGCGCTGGAGCGCGGCGGCGGCCAGGTCCTCGGGGGCGGTCCCGTACTCCGGGATGTGCCACATGACGTCCTGCCAGGGGGCCTCCGCCTCCCCGTCCTGCCCGGGGGCCGGCCTCGTACGGCATCTGCGCGGAGTCTGGCAGGCACCCCTTCCACGCACCACCAGATTTCCTTGTCCGCCATTTCGTGGACGTCAGCTTCGTGGGTGTCCACTCCGTGGACGTCCATTCGAGGACGTCAGCAGGACGTCAGTGAGGCGTCAGCGGAACGTGAGCGACCCACAGGATGCTTATGTTGTCAAGAGGTCAGAGAGAGCGGTTCGCCGCAGGATCCGGGCCTTGCCTCACCCTCATCCTGGGAGATTTCGATGCGTACGTTCCGCAGCCGCAAGCACACCGCTACCCTCGGCGCCGTCACCGCGGTCCTGGCTCTGGCCCTCACCGCCTGCAACGGCGACGAGACCGGTACGAAGTCCGCCGGCCCGGCCGACAACACCGCGTCGGTCTCCTCCTCCCAGCCCTCGACCGACGCCACGACCACGGACGACAAGAAGGCCGGCGACGCCGCGCAGAACACCGGAGCCACGAAGACGGGCACCTCGAAGACCGGCTCCTCCGGCGGCGGCAGCACGTCGGGCGGCAACACCAGCGACAGCTACGCCTACAAGCACCCGTGCCAGAGCGGGGACCTGTCGGTGCGCGTGTACCCCCTGGAGGGTTCGGCCACCCAGCACGTGATCGAGGTCAACAACACCGGCGCGAACTCCTGCGGCCTGAGCTACTTCCCGCGGGTCAGCCTGGGCGCCTCGAAGGCCTCGGACCACAGCGGCGACATCACGCCGGCGGTTCCCGGCGGCCTGGGCGGCGCGCCCGCGTACCCGGTCAAGCCCAAGACGGCCGCCATCGCGGTGATCGACCTCAACCCGGGCGGCAAGGGCGGCGTGACCTGGGTCAACGAGATGAACGTGCTGGCCGACGGCGACCACATGCCCAACGCGGACACGCAGAACTTCGAGCTCGGCCCGGACGTCAAGGTCGGCGACCCGAAGCTCGGCCTGTACCGGAGCACGGTCGCCGACGCGGTGAGCTCCATGAAGACGGCGGGCAACTGACCTGCTGACCGAGGGCGACGAGCTCCGCGGGACGCGGTTCCTCCCCTCCCCCCTCGTCGTACGCACCGCACACGCAACATACGCCGCAGAGGGCCTGGACCATCCTGGATCCGGGCCCTCTGCGGCGTTCTCGTCCCCTCCCCGCGCCAGGGACGATCGGCGACTCCACCGGACTAGCCGATCCACTCAACGGATGCGCCAAATCCAGCCAGTTCGTCAGAGCGGGCTAAGTCGTGTTCCACGGTGAGTACCCCTTCCCTCACGCCGAGTTGAACGCGGAGTCCGTCGGGCTCGGGTGCTCACCCCTTCGCAAGAACCTGAAGCTGGGCGCCCGGCACGAGCCCCGCCGACACCCGTTCCCGGGCCGGCACCGCCTCGCGGCGGACGGTCCGGAGGCGGCTCCGCGGCCGTCCGGAAGCAGTCCGAAAACGACCAGAATCCGGGCGGGGACGGCTCAGCCGGATGGGTAACGTACGGCCGGAGTGGGAGTCACCGACACGGGGGCGAGGTGGGTGCACTGAGCGGGATCGTGGTCTATCTGCCGCGAAGGAGCGACGACGGCGGAGGGGTACCTTCCGGTGCCCCGGCCGATCCGGTGACGTTGCGGCTGGGTCCGGGGGAAGTGGCGCGTTTCGGGCGGGGCTCCGCGACGACCCCGGTCGAACTGCGCCTCGACGACGAGGCCATCTCCCGGCTGGCCGGCGAGATCCGGGTGACGGACGACCACTGGCAGCTGAGCAACCACAGCACGACCCAGAGCTACCTGGTGGAGAACCCGGAAGGCGCGGGAGAGTATCTGCGGGTCCCGCCCCGGCGGGCCGGCGCCCCCATCCCCTTCGAGTTCTCCCGGGTCGTGCTGCCCACCCGCCGCAACACCACCGTCTCCTTCCAGGTGTTCGCGCCCGACCACGTCTATCTGGACCCCTGCCCGGGCCCCGACGGCGCCGCGGGCCAGTGGGGCAGCCGCACCGTCATGGCGTACTCGCTGGACGAGACGGCCCTCTACTTCCTGATCCTGGTCGCACTCTGCGAACCCCGGCTGCGCGACGAGTCGCCGGTCGCGGTGCCGACCACTCCGCAGATCGTCGAACGGCTCAAGGGGCACGCCTCGTGCGGCCAGTTGAAGGCGCGGGCGGTCAGCTCGCACATCGACTACCTCGCCGAGGAGAAGATGCGGATCAGCGCTCCTGCCGAGCAGGGATCCGGAGGGGCGCGCCGCAACGGAAAGCGGGAGGCCCTCGTCGGGGTCGCGCTGCGGTTCGGGCTCGTACGGGAGGAACACCTGGCGCTGCTGCCGCCCCGTACCACCACGCGCGTCCGGGGGCGGGAGACGGACAGTTGAGCGGCAGGCCCACCGAGGGCCGCGGCCCCCGGGCGGGAAGTGAACGTACGGAGCTGCTTCCGCGCGGCTACCGGGTCGGCGGCTGGGAGGTCACCGAGCCGATCGCGTCCGGCGGCTGGGCAACGGTGTACGCGGGCCGCCCGGTCGACCGCTCACCACAGCGACCGGAGGCGGGACCGGGGTCGGATTCGGGACCGGGTTCGGGGTCGGAGTCGGGGTCGGAGTCGGGGTCGGGGTCGGGGTCGGAACAACGCCTGAACCCCGGGTCGGGGCCGCAATCGCGGCCGGCGGAGGTCGCGCTCAAGTTCCTGCCGACCGCGGGCCTCGCACCGCGTCAGGCCCGCAAGGTCGCGGAGACCGCCCGGCGGGAGGTCGAACTCGGCCACCGGGCCGGCCATCCGAGGCTGATCCGTCTGCTGGACTCCCTCGTGATCAGCGACCCGGACCGGCCGTTCCTGGACGGTGCGATCGTGCTGGTGATGGAGCGGGCCGAACGCAGTCTGCGTGACCTGTTCGATGCCGGGGGTGCCGAAGCGGACGCCGCCCGGCTGTTCGCCGAGATCTGCGAAGGCCTGGCCCATCTGCACCGCAGCGGCTGGGTGCACGGCGACCTCAAGCCGGAGAACATCCTGCTGATGGCCGACGGTGCGCTCAAGCTGTCGGACTTCGGGCTCGCCACCGAACTGACCGGCACCCACGGCACCCACGGGTACGCGCCGCCCATGGGCACCCTGGACTACCTCCCGCCCGAACGCTGGCAGGCCCCGCTCGGCGAGCACGGCGTGGAGGTCCGGCCCAGTGCCGACATCTGGGCCCTGGGCATCATGGTCCACGAGGTGTTCGCCTCCGGTGCCTCGCCGTTCCCCGGCGCGACGCCGGTGGCGCGCGGTGCGGCGGTGCAGGAGTACGCCGACGGGCGCGCACCGCTGCGGCTCGCCGGTGCGCTGCCGCCGTTCTGGCGCGCCCTGGCCGCCGACTGCCTGGCCCCGACCCACGCCGACCGCGCCGAGCACAGCGCCGAGAGCCTCCTCGCGCGCATCACCGCCCGGTCGCCGGCGCCCCGTCCCGCACGCCGCCGGTGGAGGTCCCGCGCCGCCCTGGTGACCGTCGCCGTGTGCTCGGTGGCCGCGACGGTCTGGTCGCACGCCGTCGGGGCCGTCGGCGACGGCGCCTCGGGTGCGAGGAGCGGACCACCGGCCCGGCTCAGGGTGTTCAACGCCGACGACGGGTGCCGGGTACGTACGGACCGGAACCCGCAGTGCAGCCTCGGCCTGGCGATCGACCCGCTTCAGCCGTACACCGTCGACAACGTTGTACCGGTACGGGTGTGGCACGGCGACGTCCTCGCCGTCGACTGCCGCCTCGCCCGGGGGATCCCCATCATCGACGAGTCGGACGCGAGCTCCACCGAGTGGTACCGCGTCCGCCTGCCGGCCGGCTCGACCGCTTCGTCGGCCTCCGCCTCCTCCGCCGCTGCCTCCGCCGTCACCATCGCCTGGCTGCCGGCCGTGCGTACGGCGGACCACCCCCAAGTCCCCGACTGCCCGCGCCCCACGGGCACCCCCGCGCCCACGCCCGTACCCGCGCAAGTACCCACCTCCGTACCCGCGTCCGTGCCTGTCCGTTGAGTTTCGGCGTTCGCGTCGCGGGCTGTCACTCCGGATCGTTCCGGATGTGCGGCCCGGCACCCCGCCACTACTTTCCGGACCGTCGCCAACTCGCCCGAGAACCAACGGACGGAAGAGGAAACAGCCCATGCGTGGCACGCGCTCGCTCCTGCTCGGCGGGGTCTTCGCCCTCGCCTCCCTGGCCGCACCTTCCGGCGCCCTGGCCGCCGAGAACGGCTCGCCGTCCCCCGCGCGGGCCGACGACGCCATCCAGAGTTTCCGCAATCAGGCCACGGGCCGCTGCATGGACGACACCGACAACGGCTTCCGCACGTGGAGCTGCAACGGAAGCAGCCCGCAGCTGTGGACCGTACACACCTGGGACGACGGAACACGCCAGCTGCGCAACATCAACACGGGCCGCTGCATCGAGGACACGGACAACGGGTTCCGTACCGTCGGCACGTGCAGCTCCAGCCCGGAGCAGAGCTGGTGGGTCAAGGTCTGGGCCGACGGCACCGTCCGCTTCCAGAACCAGGCCACCCTGCGGTGCATCGACGACAGCTCGCTGGGCTTCCGCACCTGGGCGTGCAACGACACCCCGTACCAGAGCTGGTCCTGACACCGGCGCCCGGAACTCCACGAGTTCCCGGGTCCCCTCAGTCCCTCCCGTTCTCCTCCAGGCTTTTCCGACACGAAGGAGCAGGCACGTGCGTGGCTCTACCGAACGACGCGCGATACGGAGATCAGCGGTCCTGCTGGTCGCACTGGCCGCCGTGACCGGCCTCGGCAACCCGGCATTCGCGCAGAGCGCGAGCGATGTGCCGGGCCCCCTCGGGCACGCCGCACCGGCCACGCTGTACTGCGACATCCCGGCGGACCGGGACATCGCCGTGACCCGCAAGGTGTACGAGGTCGGGCAGCGCCGCGGCGTGTCCGACAAGGTGATGCTCGCCGGCTTCGAGACGGGCTGGGTCGAGTCCCGGATGAACAACCTGGCGTGCGGGGACCGGGATTCCCTCGGTGTCTTCCAGCAGCGGCCCTCGCAGGGCTGGTGCGAACCCGCCCAGTGCCTCGACGTCGACTACGCGGCGAACAAGTTCTTCGAGGTGGCCCAGCAGATGGAGCCCGACTGGGACACCGCGGGCGAGCTGGCCCAGGCCGTCCAGCGCTCCGCGTACCCCGAGCGCTACCCGCAGGCGGAGGGCTACGCCCGGGAGTTGATGGCCGAGGCGTTCCAGCCGTACGGCACGATCGGCGTGAAGTACGCCGCCCTCGGCGGCCCCAATGGTCCGCTGGGCCGGCCGGTCCGGGCCGAGGAGGACTCCTCGCTCGGCGGGCGGTTCCAGCTCTTCCAGAACGGGATCGTCATCTGGCACCCGGACGAGGCCCACGCGATCTACGGGGACATCCTCACGAAGTTCTGGGACACCGACGCCGAACGCCGCTGGGGCTTCCCGACCACCGACGAAGCCGACGCCGCACAAGCACCCGACGGCACCAAGGGCCGCTACCAGTTCTTCGAACGAGGACTCTTCCTCTGGTCCCCCCAGACCGGCGCCCACACCGTCCACGGCGCCATCTACGACGCCTTCCACGCCGCCGGACACGAAACCGCACTCGGCTACCCCCTCACCGACGAAACCGACGAAGCAGGCGGCGGCAAAGCCCAGAAATTCCAGAAGGCCACCATCCACTGGACCGCCGAAAAGGGCACCTGGATCACCACCAACTGACGGGGAGGCAGTAATGAGATCGATCAGCTCCGTGAGATCGCCCGGATCGCTGGACTTCCGACTGACTCTCCGGCGTGCGCTCGGTGCGGTGACACTGGTCATGGCGGCCCTCGCGGTCATGTTCACCACGGCACCGGCCGCGACCGCGTCGGAGCCGGGCGGGCCGATCGGGCGCGGCGAGGCGATGGACCGCGCGTGGTCGTGGATCGCCGAGCAGGTGCCGTACAGCCAGAGCGGCTGCCACCAGAACCAGTTCGGCTGCTACCGGCCGGACTGCTCGGGCTATGTGTCGATGGCCTGGAACCTCGGTACGTCCCTGACCACGTGGGGCCTGTGGGACGTCACCTTCGACATCCCGGCGAGCGACCTGCAGCCCGGTGACGCCCTGCTGCGCGACTCGGGCGGCACGGACCACGTGGCGCTGTTCCTCCGCTGGGCGGACCCCGCCCACACCCAGCCGGTGGTGCGCGAGGAGTACGACTTCGGGCACGTCGCCGAGGAGCGGGTGTGGGGCGACGGGCTCAGGGGCTTCACGCCCCGCCGGTACAACAACCTGGACGACCTGATCCCGTACGGCACCATCGCGACGAAGTACGACAGCACGGGCGGCCCCAATGGTCCGCTGGGCCGGCCGATCACGGGTGAGCGCGACTCCTCGCTCGGCGGGCGCTTCCAGCAGTTCCAGAACGGGATCGTCATCTGGCACCCGGACGAGGCCCACGCGATCTACGGGGACATCCTCACGAAGTTCTGGGACACCGACGCCGAACGCCGCTGGGGCTTCCCCACCACCGACGAAGCCGACGCCGCACAAGCACCCGACGGCACCAAGGGCCGCTACCAGTTCTTCGAACGAGGACTCTTCCTCTGGTCCCCCCAGACCGGCGCCCACACCGTCCACGGCGCCATCTACGACGCCTTCCACGCCGCCGGACACGAAACCGCACTCGGCTACCCCCTCACCGACGAAACCGACGAAGCAGGCGGCGGCAAAGCCCAGAAATTCCAGAAGGCCACCATCCACTGGACCGCCGAAAAGGGCACCTGGATCACCACCAACTGACCGACGGCCGACCGAGAACCAACTGACCGAGAACCGACCGAGAACCGACCGAGAACTAGGAGATCGCGTTGAGCGAGCAGCACCCCACCCGCCGGAACGTCCTGAAGACCGCCGGCGGGCTCTCCGCGGCACTGGCGCTCGGCGCCGGGGGCGTTCTGGCCACGGCCACGACGGCGAGCGCGGCCAGTGACGGCTTCGGGCTGCACATCGTGAACCACGACGAGCGCGACCGGCGCATGAAGTACTACCGGTTCCAGACCGGCGCGATCGGCTGGAACCCCGGCGTCAACGTCCTGCTCCCCGACGACTACGACACCAGCGGCCGCACCTACCCGGTGCTCTACCTCTTCCACGGCGGCGGCCTCACCTCGGACTTCATCGAGTTCGACCGCGCGGGCGTCCGCGACTGGACCGCCGGGAAGCCGATCATCGTCGTGATGCCCGACGGCGGCCACGCCGGCTGGTACTCCAACCCGGTCAGCTCCAACACCGGCCCCCGGAACTGGGAGACCTTCCACATCGCCCAGCTGCTCCCGTGGATCGACGCGAACTTCCGTACGTACGCCGAGTACGACGGCCGCGCCGTCGCCGGGTTCTCGATGGGCGGCTTCGGCGCGCTGAAGTACGCCGCGAAGTACTACGGCCACTTCGCCTCGGTCAGCGCCCACTCCGGCCCGGCCAGCCTGCGCCGCAATCTCGGCGCGGTCACGCACTGGGCCAATGTGTCCTCCGCCGCCGCGGACCTGGCGGGCGGCACGGTCTACGGCGCTCCGCTGTGGGACGAGGCCCGGGTCAGCGCCGACAACCCGGTCGAGCGCATCGAGAGCTACCGCAACAAGCGGGTCTTCCTGGTCGCCGGGACCGGTGGCCAGGCCGTGCCCTGGTTCAGCCAGATCACCGAGGACAACGTGCTCCAGGGCCAGCGGGAGTTCCGCGGCCTCCTCGACGGGGCCGGCATCCCGTACGAGGCGCACGAGGAGCCCGGCAGCCATGAGTTCCGCGTACCGCTGTTCCTCCGCGACCTCGACGGCATCATCGGGCGCCTCCGCAAGGCCTGACACGGACAACTGCCGTACCCCCGCTTCCCCGTAACCCCGTACCTCACTCTTCGCCCCTCCCCACCCTCAGACACACGGAGAGCCGAACATGCCCACCCCTTCACAGCCCCCACAGCCCTCGCAGCCCTCGCAGCCGGCCCATCGAGCCGCCGCCACCCGCCGGTCGGCGCTCAAGGCAGGCATGGGCTTCGCCCTGGGCGCCGGCCTGCTGGGGGCCGCCCCCGGCGTGGCGGCCGCCGACGACCGGTCCGCCCGGACGGCGGCCGGGCGCCCGGCCGCCCGGCTGCTCCAGACCGGCACCCCGCTGTGCGAGCAGCCCGGTGACTCGGCGAGCGCGCAGGGGCTCGGCTCGGGGGACCTGGCGATCCCGTACTACCGGGAGCACGACAACACCTGGGGCTACGTGTTCGGCGACGCGTTCGGCGGGATCGCCCAGGCCGACCCCTACCTGGGTTCCCCGGTGATCCTGAACCAGGCGAACTTCGACGCCTCCGGCGCGTCCCCGATCTCGTTCTCCTGGGCGATGCCGACCGGGGGCGCCGCCAATCAGTGCTTCGACTACGCGCACTGGGCGGACAACGGGCACGGCTTCGAGATCTCCCGCATCCCCAACGACTGCATCGAATTCGGGGGCCGTACCTACATCCAGTACACGTCCGTGGCCCTGTGGGAGAACATCCCGGCCGGGTACGACGGTTCGCTGATGTCGGGCGTCGCGTACTCGGACGACTACGGCGTGACCTGGCAGGACTACCCGTACCACTGGGCCGGCGACACCCAGGGGACCAACCAGTCCATGTACGGGATGTGGTCGTTCGCGGGCATCGACCCCGACGGCTGGCTGTACATCTTCTCCAAGCACTGGAACGGCACGCACGCGAACACCGCCGACGGCGGAGCGATCCAGCTGTTCCGCATCTGGCCCGACGAGTTCCGCGCGGGCAACTTCGGGGCCCAGGAGAACTGGGCCTTCCTGGACGGCCGTTGGCAGTGGACGAGGGCGGTGGGGCCGTCGGTCATGCTGTCCGGGAACAAGATCGGCGAGTTCTCCGTCAAGCGGATCGGCAACACGTACTGCATGAGCTACTTCGACGTGGACGACTACTCGATCTGCACCCGCACCGCACCCCGCCCGGACGCCGCCTGGACCGCCCCCAAGCCCCAGATCGTCGGCGACGGCCTCCCGCCCCACCACTGGGGCAAGCCCCAACTCCCGTTTCTCTACGGCGGATACATCCACCCCGGCAGCGCGAGCGCCACATCCCTGACCCTGATCGCCTCGCAGTGGCAGTCCGTGAACCACGGCAAGACGCCGTACCGCGTCCTCCAGTACGACGGCATCCGGCCCTGACGCGCAGGGAGCCGCACACGTAACGGCCACACCAGTTCGCCAGGCACATTGGGGCGTCACCGAGCACCACGGTGGCGCCCCGAGCCATGTGCCACCTCCGCCCGCTACGCCTTCGCCGCGCATTCCACCCAGAGCAGCTTCCCGCCCTGCCCCGGCAGCCCGCCCCGCATGGGGTACGCGCCCCAGCACTCCGCGTACAACGTGACGAGGTACAACCCCCGCCCCCGCTCGGCCAGTTCCTCCGGCGCCTGGGCACCCCACCGGAACGGTGCCGGGATGTGCGTATCGCTGTCCCACACACTCATCCGTACGCGGCTGCGCCCGGCGTCGCGCAGCCGGAGCGAGTACGGCCCCGAGGAGTACAGGTACGCGTTGGTGACCAGCTCGCTCGCCAACAGCTCGGCGATCTCGGTGAGTTCGCGCATGCCGTGCACGCGCAGGACGTTGCGGAGGGTGGCACGGGCGACGCCTGGGGCGCGGGGATCCTGCGGAAGTTGGAGGGTGTATGTCCAGGGCGGGGATACCGTGGCACTGACCATGGAAGTCTCCGTTCACGGAGGGAAGTCGGATGGTGCGCTTCGGATTGCCCGGTGACGAGGCCGCTCCGTCGAGCGGGGTACTTCCGGGCGGGTGGCCTGAGACACAGACTAGATTTCCGCAAGGATTGTTTTCACTCAATGACCGGAATCCTTGAGCTGAACCACTCGTGTGAGTGACCGACCGCCTCAGCCTCATTCCAGGAAGGGTTCGAGATGGCAGGCAGGGCCGCCCCTACCGCACGCCGCATCCGGCTCGGTGTCGAGTTGCGCAAGCTGCGGGAACGCGCCGGGATGACCACGACGCAAGCAGCCGACCTTCTCGGCACGAGCTCGGGGCAGCTCAGCAACATAGAGGTGGCGCGCTTCGGCGTGAGCGCCGACCGCGTACGGGTCGCGGCCCACACGTACTCCTGTACCGACCAATCCCTGATCGATGCGCTCGTTGCCATGACAGGCGACCGCAAGCGCGGCTGGTGGGAGGAGTACCGGGAGATTCTGCCGCCCAAGCTGCTCGACCTGGCCGAGATCGAACACCACGGCACCGGACTGCATGCGGCGCATAGCATCCACATTCCCGGACTACTCCAGACCGTTGATCACGCCAGGGAGATCTACCGGCAGGCCGTTCCCGAGCTTTCGCCGCCGGAGATCGAGCACCGCGTCTCGTACCGCGTCAAACGCCAGGAAGTGCTCTACCGGACGAGCCCCATCTCCTACCGAGCCGTTATCCACGAAGCTGCTCTCCGCATGAAGTTCGGCGGGCCGGACATCGCACGGGTCCAACTCCGGCACCTGCTCAAGATGAGCGAACTGCCCCACGCGACCATTCGCGTAATCCCGTTCGAGGCCACGTACTACCCGGGCTCAGGGCAGTCCGTGTACTACGTGCACGGACCGGTGCCCGCGCTCGACACCGCGCAACTCGACCAGTCACACGGACCTGTGTTCATCGATGCAGAGGCCCAGCTAGCCCAGTACCGCCTGCTTCTCGCACGACTCGACGCCGCAGCTCTGGACGCCGGGCAGTCCCAAGAACTCATCCACAAGGTCGCCAGAGACCTGTGAAAGGAGCCGAGATGTCTGCGTACGTCTGGCAGAAGTCGTCCTACTGCGCACAAGGCGAGGCATGCATACACGTAGCTGCCCCCACCCCCGGCACGGTCGACCTCACCGAGTCCGCCGACCCCACCGGAGCGATTCTCCACACCACACCCACCGCCTGGTCCGCCCTCGTACGAACCATCAAGGAGGACCGCACACGTGAGACATCCAGCTCTTGAATGGCAGAAGTCGTCCTACTGCGGCGAGGGTGAGTCCTGCATACACGTAGCCATCCCCACCCCCGGCACAGTCGACCTCACCGAATCCGGCGACCCCACGGGAGCGATACTCCACACCACCCCCGCCGCCTGGTCCGCCCTCGTACGCACCATCAAGGAGGACCGCACCCGTGGCAGAGTGCTGTGATGACCACGGTGACGGTTGAGCCTTTCCTGCCACGGCACGCGTCCGCAGCCGACCTCGCGGCCTGGTGTGCGGTGTTCAGCGACGGCTACAGGGATTCGTCCGGAAGCACGGTCTCGCAATCTGCTCTGGCCGAACGGCTCCTGACCGAGGAGCCACCGGCGATGCGCTGGGCCGCTCGCATCGGTTCCGGCGACGCGGTCAGCGGGGTCGCTCAGCTGCGACCGCAGCCGCACCAGCCGGGTACTGGATTCCTCCGCCTGTTCGTTGCGCCGTCGGCCCGCCGCAACGGCATCGGCTCCGTGTTGCTCCTCGAAGCCGTGCGAGCTGCCGAGGATGCCGGGATGGACCGGCTGCAAAGCACGGTGCTGGCCGGTACTGGTTCCACCGGGGAGTCCTTCGCTCGCACCGTTCCCGGCCTGCGCGTTGTGCTGAACCTCGAACTTCAAGAACAACGGCTCGACCAGGAGTGGGTGCTGGCACGCTGCCGGGAACTGGTGGCGTGCCGGCCTCCCGCCTACCGGCTGGAGCACTGGATCAGATCAGCACCCGAGCAGCTGACCACCTCTTTCGGGCGCGTGATGGGCCATGTACTGGATGCCCCGGGCGCCGCGCTCCAGATGCGGTCCCGGACGTGGGACACCGCTGCGGTACGCGCGTGGGAGGCGACGATGACCGTAGCTGGTGACCAACTGATGGTGAGCGCCGCCGTTCACTCGGCCTCCGGCGAGGTCGTCGCCGCCACAGTGGCCACCGTCCCACCGAGTGGCGGCCCCGTGGCCGACCAGCACGACACCGCCGTCCTCCCCGAACACCGCCGTCAAGGACTGGCCCGATGGATCAAGGCTGAACAAGCCATCCGGCTCCACGAACACTTCCCCGGAGTCCGCGCCGTCACCTCGACCGTCAACCAGGAGAACCTGCCCGTGACAGCGCTGAACCGATCACTGGGATACCGGCCGGTCTCCGGAAGACTGCTGGTGGAAGCACCGGTGGCGGCTGGACATCCAGCCCACGAATAGCAGAAGTCGTCCTACCTGCCTGTCTGCGCCCAGGGCAACTCCTGCGTACGCGTAGCCGACCTGGTAGGCACCACCAAGGAGAACCCCACCCGTGACTGACGCCCCCCGCATCCCGACCGACCTGACCTGGGTCCGCGCCGCCCCCGAAGGCTCGGAGGGCCCCGGCCCCTGGATCGAGATCGCCTTCGGGCCGAATGAGCTCGTCTACCTCCGCGAGACCAGCGACCCCGCCAACATCGTCACGACCACCCGAACGAAATGGGTGGCCTTCACCAAGGGTGTCGTGGCGGGCGAGTTCGACCACTTCGCCGAACCCGCCGGTTAGAGCCGGGCCCTCACCGCCGAAGCGGAGATCCGACCTCTGCCCACGCACGGGCGAACCGCTCGCGGGCGGGCAGAGGACTCCGCGCACATCCATAGCTGCAAACACCTCTCCCGACACCGGCAAGGCTGCGATCAGTACGCATCACCAAGTCATGAGTGAGCCAGTGTTGGCCAATTGCCGATTTGCTGATTGCGCTAGCGACGCCCTGGTTGATAGGGGTGATCAAGCGAACAACCGTTCGCACCGCCCAGGTCAGCTGCATGCGTCCTTGAAGCGGGCCATCGGCCGGATTCAGCAGGACGCAACAATGAGGGGGCCTCCCCATGGTGGGGTGGGATATCAGGCCGCAGGGTGTGCAGGGCCAGTTGAGGGTGGTCGGTACGCATGCGGGTGATCTGGCGAAGGCCCTGACGGCGCTCACGGCGACAGTGTCGGAGGCTGCGCAGGCGGCGGGTACGGCGGTGCCGGGTGCGCAGGCGGTCACGCCTTTGCAGGGCCCGGTGGCTCCGGGGCAGGCTCCGCTGTCGCGTACGGCGATGGGGCCGGTGGCCGCGGCGCTGGGTGAGTATCTGAAGGAGCGCGAAAAGGACTTCCGGTCGATGTCCGAGCGCACCGAGGCCTCGGTTCTGGGTGCGGTGGACGCCACGAACGCGTACTGCCGGGGTGATCTGGAGGCCGCCGAGCACGCCCAGAACGCGGCCAGGGCCGTGCGTCTGGATCTCCTGCGCCACACCGGGGACCGGCGGTGAGCGGCCCCGGGCCGGTCGATCCGGTCGGCATACCGGTCTTCACCGGTGATCTGGCGCTGCTCGACACGAAAGTGACGGCGCTGTCCGGCCATGGCACCGCGATCGTGACGGCTGCCGGTGACGTGCACCGCAGTTTCGGCGGGCTGAGTGCCTTCTACAAGGCGCCCGAGGCGGAGCAGTTGTTCGCGACGACCGCCCCGGTCGCGGCGACCGGGCTGTCTCTGAGTTCGGACCTGTGCGTCATCGCCGGTGCGCTGAGCACCTACTCGGACGACGCGTTCCCTTTGGTGGAGAAGCTCAAGGAGCTGAAGCGGGATGCCGTCGCCTTCCGGGTGAAGGTGGACGGGGACGACAAGTGGCGCGAGGACGGCGACCTGGTCGAGGAGAACAACCAACGCCGCAATGAGATAGCCGAGGTCTGGGCCGCGTTCCAGGAGGTGGAACGGGCCTGTCACGCCAAGATCGTCGCCCTGGTCGGCGGTACGGCCCTGAAAACCGGTGACGGCTCCGGCAAGCAGGGCACCTACGGGTACGACGCCGAGGCCCTCAAGCAAGCGGAGAGCCTGCCCTGGGGCGAAGCCGTCGAGGAGTCGACACCCTGGTGGCAGGTGTGGGAGCACGCCTACGACTTCGGCAAGGGCTTCCTCGTCGACGGGGTCTGGGGCACGATCAAGGGCCTGGGGACCCTGGTCGGTGTCGAGGGCGGGGACGCAGCTGGAGAGGCCTGGACCGGTCTGGCCAAACTCGCCACCGGGCTCTCCCCCGTCGCCCAGCTCGTCCTGCACACCCTGCCCGGCGACAAATACTCGGCCTGGATACAGGACTCCCGCAAGGCGGTGAGGGAGACCGGCAAGGCCCTGGTGGCCTGGGACCAGTGGGGCAGCAACCCCTCCCGCGCCGCCGGAGCGGTCACCTTCAACGTCCTGACCACCGTCTTCACCGGCGGCACCGGCGGCGCAGCAGCAGGCGCGGGCAAAGCCGGCCTGGCAGCCAAGGCCCTCTCCCTCACCAGCAAGACCGCCCGCGCCGTGGACCCCATGACCTACGTCTTCAAGGGCGCGGGCGCCGGGCTGACCCGCATCGGCGACGTGATGGCCGGCCTCAAGGGCCTGGGACGCATCGAACTCCCCCCGCTCCCCGACCATGTCATCACCCTCCCCGAAGGCACCCTCCGCCTCCCTGGCAACACCTTCCACCTCCCCGAAGGCGCCACCGTCCCCGAAGGCGCCACCGTCCTCACCAACGACACCATCCGCCTCCCCGAAGGCGCCGTAGCACTCCCCGAAGGCACCGTCAGGCTGCCCACTGGCCCCGGCGAACCAATCCGTTACTTCGACAACGAGCACAACCTCCTCGACGAGAACGGCAATGTTCTGCAGAAGGCCGAGGACATCCAACGCGAAGGCTCCCCGGACAACCGCCCAACCACGACCAGTTCGGGTGCTCCCCGCGTCGGCTCCCCCAGCAGGCAGCCCGTTCTCGCCGGTGCGGGCGGGCAAACGGCCGACAGTTCCATCAAGTTGGGTAGCAGCGTCGGCAATAACCTCGGAGACGCAGGCCGCGTTGAAGATGGCCTCAACAGCCCCACGGCACACGTCGGCGACCACTTCTCCGGAGGCCACGCGGACGACCTCGACTACGGTCCCTCGGGCAGCCACGAGCCGTCCGCCGAGGCCGGCCACGGCAACGGCCCTGGCAGGGGTGCTGCAGGTGACCAAGGCGATGGCCACAGGGCGAGCGGACTCGATGGCCCCTCCGGCGGGCACAACGAAGGCACAAGCAGAGGCCGCGAAGCGCCCACGGGCGGCAACGGGCCTGCCCACCACACCCGGACGCCGGGCACTGGCCCCGCCATCGGCAGCGATCTGCCCACCGGCTCCGGCTACGCCGGCCCTCCAGGCACCGGTAGCCACAGCGGCGCCCCCCACATCGGCGACGGCGCGATCCCACCGCAACGCCAGCCCGTGCCACGCCCCAACTTCATGCACGACGGCGCCAACCCCTACAGTTCGCGTCGTCCGCTCACGCTGGAGCAGATCGAGGAAATCCAGGTCTACCGGGCCAACGAAGAGCCTGGGTACTTCGATCGTTACTACAGGAAAGACGGAACCCGCGTAAGGGTGGAGAGGCGCGACCTGAGCGGGTTCGCTCCACCTCAGCTCACTCGCCTGTCGGAAAATAGCCCATGGATCCGCGCCAAGGATGTTCCTCCTCCTCCCGCCCCTCACTACCTGGATGACGGATATATTTCCGTAAATGCGGACACAGTCACAAGCAAGATCAGATCAAGGATCCTGGAAGAGTCCGCGCAGAAGCGCCACTTCGCCATCCAGTGGGACAACCTGGTAACAGACTGGAAGGCAGATGCGGCCAAGGCCCACAAAATTCATGGAACGCATGAAACGGCCGGACTCTGGGGGGAAGCGAAAGGCACATACAAAGAATCCCATACCCGGATGGGAAATGCCACCGAGGAATTCGGGGAAACGGTAGCAGAGCACCATTACATGGCCGAGCAACATCCGGGGTTTCAGAAAGAAGAACTCCTTGGCCCGAAGAACGGAAACGACCAGTTCGATCAAGTGTGGACACACGAAGATGGCCGTGTCGTAGTCATCGAGGCCAAGAGCAGTACGACGACCGACCTCGGAAGAAGGACCCTGCCCAACGGTAAGCAAGTTTCCCAAGGAAGCCGCGAGTACTTCCTTGACATCATCGAGAGAATGAAGGAGCGAGGCGAGTACGAGACCGTTGAGGCCCTGGAGAATGCAATGAAATATCGCAAGCTAGAGTATGTTGCCGTCAAGGGTGCGAAAAATTCGGGTATATACAATGGCTATTATTACCGGCGATTCGACATCAGCAAGGAGTCCCTTCCGTGACCGTAGCCTTTGCCCGACATGACATGCCTGGCGGCCCCGAAGCCGAGCGGTTCACGGAGCGAACGGACAATTACCTGTTCAGAAGCATCAACCGTCTCGAAGAGTCGACGGACGTGATCGACTCCGTGCTCGGCACGGCCGTCCTGTCCCTGCGTGCCCATTGCGTCGTCGACCCGAGGGCGGCAGCAGTGGAGACCTGGGAGGCCACGGTCAACGCCATGCAGGTGAGCTCGGCACTCTTCGCCGTGACAGGGATGAACGAAGGAACCGTCGAATGCCGCATCAACCGGAAACTGCGTAACCTCCCGGCAGCCGTGGGCCCGCGGTCGTCCGCCGACGCGGGCAACTGGCTGATGGCGTTCTGGCTCGCCGTCATCTGCCGCGAGCAGCAACGGATGACGCAACTGTGCGAGATTCCTCTGGAGCGGCTACGTGCTCCGGAAGGGGCGTACGACGAGTACATCTATCACTGGGTCGACACACTTCAGACCTACTGGCTGCGGCGACCAGGGCTGGTAGAGAAGCTCACCGCCGCGATCCAGATGTCGGACCCCTCAGTCGCACGAATCGCCCCGCTCGACCTTCTGCAAGGTCAGCTGTATCCGCCGATCAACCTCTTCTACCACTTCGTCACCAGGGACACCGAAGGCTTCACCCCCGCCCTCATCGAAGCCCTGAAACTGCACCAGGCGTACTGGACTCTGACCGAAGAACGGACAACCGACATCAAGGGCGCCATCGCCCTCGGGCCGCTGGCCATCGCCTGTCTCGCCTACGACGGAAAATTCCCCATCGGCGTCGAATCCGACTACCTTCCCAAGCACCTTCTCCAGCACAGCTGGCTCGGCGAATTCCCCACCTGAGACCCCCGGCGACGCCGTAGTACCACCGGAAGACACGGTCAGTTCTTCGCCCCGGTCAAGCAATCTGCATAAATCAGCACAGGAGAAGAAACGCGTTGGTCTCGATCATTCTCCGCCACCCCTTCCCCGCGGAGCACGCGGAAGGGGGCATCTCTGTTCTCCAGGAGAGCGCTGACAGGTGGATCGACGGGCTGGAGACGGACTCCACCGGCCTGGGCGAGGCCCTCGACACCTGCCTCATGGTGGCCAAAGGACACTGCCTGCTGAACCCGCGAGGATCGCTCTTTCCCACCTGGAACGCCTGGGTGAACGCGATGCAGCTCGGCTCCGCCGTGTTCGCCGCCGCGACCACGACCGAGGGCCACGTCCAGTGCCGCATCGCGCACAAGGACCGCATCCTCCAGGCCACCGGCCCGCAGCCGTACGTGGGTCCGAGCACCTGGCTCATCGCCTTCTACCTCGCCGTGGTGTGCCGGGAACGGGACAGGATCACGACCCTGTGCCGAGTGCCCCTGTCTCTGCTGCGGGAGAACGGTGCACACTACGAGGAGTTCGAGTACGCCTGGATCGACGCTCTCCAGACCTACTGGCTCGGCGGCGACGACCTCGGCTCAAAACTGGTGGCCGCCATCGGCGGCGCGGACTCGGACACCAGCGCCGACCAGGAGGTGGTGGGCAAGCTCCTCTACCCGCCGATGGAGATGTTCCACCGGATCGTCCGCAATGACCACGTGGGCTTCAACCGCGCTCTCGCCGCCGCCCTCCAGTGGCACAAGGAGTACTGGTCCCACGAGGACCGGGCCAACCTGGTCACGGGCCTCGTCGCGCTCGCGCCGCTGGCCATGGCCTGCTTCGCCCACGACGCGGGCATCCCCATCGAAGTCGAGTCCGAGTACCTGCCCGCCACCCTTCTGGGACGCAATTGGTGCGGCGAATTCCCCACGTAAGGCCCACATGACCACCGCCGTTCCCCGCCACGCGTTCCATACGGACAACACGGCCAAGGACATGGCGCGCGGCCTCAACGCCCCGCTGCGCGCACGCAAGTTGCCCGGCGACATCTGGCGTTGACGGTGACGGCGCCGGGCGGGCCTCACCGCCGAGAGGAGCCGATGTCCGCCCAGACGCCGGCGAACCGTTCGTGCACGGGTGGTGGGACGGCGGCGGACGGAGTCGTCGGGGCGGGGAAAGGTACTGGGCGCGGGGCCTTCGCGGCGGTGAGTTCCTTTCGGACGGCGCGGTGGTGGTCGAGGGTCCAGGCGTTCCAGCGGCGTACGGTGCGGTCGGCCGGGCGGTCGAGGGCATGCAGCTGGAGATGGAGGGCCGCCGCGTCGCGGCTGACGCCCAGGGACGCGGCCACCTCGTCCACCAGGGCCGGGACGCCGAAGAGCGGGTTGGACTCGTACTGGCCGGGCGGGACCGGGGTGACCGTCGAGCGGTCGGCCAGGGCGCGCAGGGCGGTGAGGTGGCCGGCGGGGAAGGCGTCCGCGAGGTGGTCGAGGAGGGCGCGGGCGCCCGCTGCGGCCGGGTCGCCGACCGGACGCTCGGTGAACGCCCAGGTGAGGGCGGTGACGGCGGCCCGTATCCCGTCGGCGTCCAGTGGGGACGGGGATTCCGCCAGGCGGCCGGCGAGCAGGGCGGTGGCCCAGGGCGCGGGCAGGTCGTGGTCCTTGGCCAGCGCGGCGGCATGGCTGCCGTCGTCGGCGTACGGGGTGACCGCGACCCGTTCGGACCACTCGGTGGCCATCCGGTCCGCGGCTGCGGTCATCCCGCCGGGCTCCCAGAGGTCCGCCGGGTCGACGGGGACCGCGGCGGCAAGCACGGCACGCCGGCCCTCCGGGCCGAGGTTCATCCGCGCGACGTCGTACGCGTGCGCCAGGGTCCGGTCGGCCTTGTACGGCTTGGCGCGGCAGAGCTTGAGGTGGACCGCGTAGTCGTCGCTGCCGGCGAAGCCGTCGAGGACCAGGGCGGCGATCGCGCGCGGCACCCCCGTACGCCACCTGAACAGGTCCACGGCCTCCTCGGGCACCGGCAGCGGGCCGCGTTCGGCAAGCAGGGCCAGCAGGCGGGGCAGCCTCGTGGTGTCGTCGCCCGCGATGGTGCGGGTCTCGGACTCCTCGGCACCGGCGGGCGCCGGGTCGGCGGCCGGCTGGAGGAAGGGGACGAGGTCGCTGCGGACCGGGCCGGAGGCCACCGGGGCGCCGGACGAGCGGAGTTCGGCGATCCCGGACTCCGGGGCGCGGCCGGTGCGCCAGGTGGTGCCCGGCTCCGCGAACGGCTGGCGGCTCCACACGCCGAGCAGCGCGGTCAGTGCCCGCCGGTGCTCGTCGGGGGTGGCGGCGACAGCGGCCCGCCAGGCCACGGCGTCGATCCGGCCGGTCAGTACCGCCCATTCGGTCGGAGGGGCGGGCAGGGCCAGCACCCGTACCTCGTCGTCGATCTCGCCGCGCAGATAGCGGCCGTCGGCGGCGACCGCGGTGAGGAGGGCGGGCTGCGGCTGCGGCGGCCGTTCCTCGTACCCCCGGAACTGGGCCAGCAGGCCGTGCAGGGCCGGGACGAGCCGGGTGTCGGGCTCCGGATCGGGCAGTTCGACGACCGGTCCGGAGCGCATGACGGCCACCCGGTGCGACAGCTCGCGGCGGCGGCGCAGCACATCGGCGGCGAGCCGCACGGCGCGGGCCACGCCCTGCCGGATCCGGGGGTCGGTCACCCCGGCCGGTGCGTCCCCGGAGCCGGACGGCGACAGCAGTTCGCGGACGGCCTCCTCGGTGACCGCGCGCAGCGCACGGGAGGAGGGCTCGTCGCGCGGGGTGAGGAAGTGCCAGAAGGCGGGCGGCGGTACGGGACCGGCCTGCTCGCCGAGGGTGGGCCGGATCCGCCCGGTGCGGTGGCTGCCGGGGAAGCCCCGGACCTGCCAGAGCAGCGAGTTGTCCTCGGCGGCGTGGCAGCGGACGGTGGTGCTGCCGACCACGACGGCGTCCTCACCGCCGGCCGGGAGGCCGAGGATGCCCCACGGGCGGCGGCCCCAGGTGGCGGTGCGGTAGGACGCGGTGCGGCCGTCGATGGACTCCAGCTCGAACTCGCGGGGCGAGGGACCGGCGTACGGCGTGCGGTAGTTGACCCGGCAGCCGGTGAGCCGGCCGTCCTGGCCGAGGGGGGACTGCGGGGCGCCGGGCGGCAGTTCGGCGAGGATGCGATGGTCGGGGAAGGGCCTGGTGCCGTCCGGGAGCGAGTCGGGGGTGTGGAAGCCGGGCAGGGTGTGGTCGGTGGCGGGCGCGCCGGTGGCGGGGTCCGTCCGGAGCCATCCGCCGCGGCGGTCCTCGCTGAACACCTCGGTGCTCCAGAAGTGCCGGCCGTCGTACATCTGGTAGTCGTGGTGGCCGGCTCCCGTGGTGTCGCCGGGCCGCAGGATCTTCTCGCCGTCGAACCGGCCGCCGCCGTCCGGGGTCTGGAACTGGTAGCCGAGGCCGCCCCGGATGCTGCCGCCGTAGGGGCGCAGCCCGTAGGAGTCTTCCGGTACGAACGTGTCGGCGGGGCTGCCCGACCAGTACGCCGTGCAGATGCCGTGCTCGTCGCCCGAGCCGGTCCAGGCGACGAGGAACTGGCCGCCGACCCAGTGCACCGTGGGGTGGTGGGCGCCTTCCGGCAGCTCAAGGGTGTGCTCGCCGCGCCGGCCCGCGTGGTCGACGGCGAACGCGCGGGTCTCCCCGTACAGCGTGAGCACCGGCCAGGTGGAGGTGACGTGCACCGTCTCGTCCGGCCGGAATTGGGCGAGGGCCTCCTCCAGGGCGGTCCAGCCCAGCTCCTCGGGCAGCCCGGCGCGCAGGGCGCGGGCCAGCGGGCCGGTGAGGTCCAGCGCGTCGAGGGCCTCCTCGATGCCGTCAAGGGCGATGGCGGTGGGCCGGTCGAGGAGGCCGTGCAGCTCGTCCACGGCTTCGTCGGCCGCGGCGAGCCCGCCGCCGCGCAGGCTGTCGAGCAGCTTCTCGACCCGGCCGTGCACCTCGGCCGCGATGCCCGGATTGTGCGGGAGCCGGCTGATGGCGGTGCCTCCCCGGGACCGGAGCCCGGCGTGCACCGTGCCTTCGAGCCGGGAGCCGAACACGGGGTCGGCGGCGAGGGCCCTGAGATCGCGCCTCGCGTCCTCGTCCCAGAACTCCAGGGAAATCGTGGGGCCCGGGTCGTGGACGGGGATGCCCTCGGCGAGGCAGACGTCGAGCAGGTCGGCGTCCAGGTGCGGCCACCGGTAGCGGTCCTCGTGGAGCCGGACCGGGGTGCCGTCCTGCTTCAGCAGCGGCGCGAACCGGGCCACCAGATCGAAGAGTTCGACGGGCATGGCCTGGCGGGTCACCCCGCCACCGGCGACGGTCCGGTGGGAGTACCGGGTGGCGTACCGCCGCAGCCACTCGCCGAGGCCGCCCTCCGGGGTGATCCGGCCGGCCGCGGCGGCGTCGGCGGCGCCGCAGCCGATGAGCAGCCGCAGCCAGGCGGCCGCGTCGTTCTTCGACTCGGGGAACAGATCGAGCAGGGCGGCGGCCCGGTCGTCGGCCGGCGGGTGGGCGGAGAGCGGGCCGAGCGCCGCGTCGAGCAGCCGGTCCGGCACGGCCTTGCCGGCAGCGGACGCGAGCACCTCGCCCAGCACCCGCGCCTCCTCGTCGGCTCCGAGCCCCGCCGCGCGCACGGAATCCCGGACCCGGCGGGCCAGATCGGCGGGCAGCTCGCCCGGTGACGCCGCCCAGGTGGTCAGCAGCCGCATGAACTCGCGGTGCGCGTCGCCCGGCTCGAACACCTCGGCCAGCCAGGCCGGGGCGCCGCTGAGTTCGGTGGCGGGAAGCGCGCCGAAGCGGGCGAACAACTGAAGGTTCGCCAGCCGCCAGTCCGGGTCGACGGGCAGCCCGTGGGTGCGCTCCGCGGTGCGCGCGTTCCCGTACGCACGCGCGGCGGACCGGCGGTGCGTATCCAGCATCCAGTGCCCGATGGTGTCCCAGAACCAGGGCAGATGGGCGGCCGGCAGGCCCCGCGCCAGGCGCTCCGTCTCGTCCATGAACCGTCCGGGCTTCTCCCAGGCCCGGTGCCGGCCGCTGTCCGCCCGCTCCAGCACTTCACGGGCACCGGCCTCGGCACCGGGAACCCGGGCGCGCGCCCAGTCGGCGTACGTCTCGGAGATGCGGTGATTGGCCGGGAGCGGGACGGGAGTTCCGGTGCTGCTGGTCATGTGTACGAGTCTGGCAGGCGGTACTGACAACGGCCCCCGGCGCCTGCCCCGGACACCGGGACCACGGGC
The DNA here is from genome assembly GCF_042890955.1 of Streptomyces sp. NPDC001933. Lineage (NCBI taxonomy): Bacteria > Bacillati > Actinomycetota > Actinomycetes > Kitasatosporales > Streptomycetaceae > Streptomyces > Streptomyces sp. NPDC001933. Next base: position 512,548 of record NZ_JBIASS010000005.1, read on the forward strand.
CTTTTGCAGGGTCCCGCCATGCCTGACTTCCGCGACTTCAACTTCAAGCTGCCGGTCATCGAGAAACTCATGTACGGGGACAGGACACTCACCCCGGCCTTCAGCATCGACGAGTGCCTGCGGGCCAAAGGGATCCCCGACCCGCAGCTCTACGCGTTCGACAACGATCTCGCCCACACGGTGCTCGACGAGGCCCACGCCCACTTCGAGGCACTGGAGATCAGCGAGGAACTGCTTGCGACGCTGGACACCCTCGTCATCGACGGCGGGCTCCAGGTGTACTACGAGTGCTCCCCGGTCTGGGACGGCGAGGACGACCTGTTCGACGTGGGCTCGCTCGACGACCTCGACCTGCTGCCGAACCTGCGGCGGATCAGCGGCGCCCGGGACTGCGGGCTGGGCATCCCGTTCAAGGAGGAGATCCTCGCGGCCCGGGACATCGTCTCCGACTGACGCACCGTCTCGGGGAGGCGTACGCCCTTTCGATGGCACGGCACGGCATGGCATGGCATGGCATGGCATCAGGTAATCGGACCACGTGTTCGGCCCCCGTGGCGCGGGCATGATCAACGGCATGAACGACGGCATGAACGACGAGCCGGGCCGGATCCTCCGCTGGAACTTCTTCATCGGCGGCCACCTGAGTGCGTCGGTCCCCGTACGCCTCGTCGAGCGCACCGACCGGGGCCAGCTGGTGTGGATGGAGACCGGCACCCCTATGTGGCGTACGGAACTTCCGAACGGGGCGCACCTGCGGGACATCGCGCCCGACGACCGCCCGCCCGGCGGCTACCCGGTGGTCGCCGACCGCTGGCCGATGGGCAGCGCGCTCTTCTACCAGCCGGCCGGCGCGGCGCACTCGGTGCTCTGGCTGTTCGGCCGCAGACGGAAGTTCCGTGGCTGGTACGTGAACCTGGAGCGCCGGATCCATCGCGGTGACGACATCGACATCACCGACCACGAACTCGACATCAACGTCGCGCCGGACCGGAGCTGGCGATGGAAGGACGAGGAGTCCTTCGCCGAGAAGACCGGTCACCCCGTCTACTGGTCGGCTGACGAGGCCTCGGCGATCCGGGACGAGGGCGCCTCGGTGGCCCGGCTCGCCGAGGCCGGAACGTTTCCCTTCGACGGCACCTGGTGCGATTTCCGGCCGCCGTCCTCCTGGACCACGCCGCCCCGGCCGCCCGTCCCACGCCATCCGCTTCTCTGACCGGCCCCTGCTCCGACCGGATCCGGGGCGTTGACCAGGGCGTGTGCAAAATTCTCGGCCAGGGTGGCGGGATGGCAATCATTGCCCGGGGTCACACCCCGTGATACACAGAGTAACCATACGTATTCGGTCATACATCGATTCGATCCGCAGGTCAGGGTGGTCGGACCGGTCAAATGTGCGGGATCCGGGTAAAGAGAGCCGCCAAGCCGTCGTGCGAGAGCAGTTTCATCAGCGAAGATAGAGAGCGACCCGTGCCGTGTGGCAGGGGCAATGAACTACCCAACAGGGGCGGTGACTTACATGATCCTGGCAGCTGAAAAGGGCGACATCACCACCATCATCGGCGGAATCGCCCCGAACTGGGGGCCGTTCGGGACCTTGGGCAACGAGGCCCGCGTAATGATCGAGGTCGTGATGGCCATCGCCATCCTGCTCTGCCTCGGCATCGCGGTCTGGGGTGCGGCGAAACAGCGCATCGGTGCGACGGCACTGCGCGACACGTTCAGCGCCGAGCAGGGCAAGGGGCTGATCGTTGCTGGTCTGACCGGTGTGTTCATCATCGGATCGCTCGGAACCCTGTTCACCATCGTCTACGGAATGGCCGTCTGACCGGCTGTCATTCCACGCCAGGGGCAGTCCCGCCCACCCCCACACCACCCGTCCGTCGTGCCCACCGGCAGAGGTTGCGTCCCCTGATGTCGAGTCACCACACCGCGTCCGCGCGGCATCCCGCACGGCTACCGTCGTACTACCCGGTTCAGGCAACGGTTGAGGGGGCGTACGCGGCATGAGCCACGGCGATGAGAACGGCTACGACTCGGGCCGTACGGATGATGCATACAGCACCATCGGCGGGACACGCCAGACCCGTACCCGCCTGCCCGACGGCGAGGGCGGCGACGGCTACAACGCCCCCCGCCGCCCAGCACGCGCTTCCCGCTCGCTCATCACGATGGCCGGAGTGGTCGTCCTCCTGATCGCGGCCATCGCTTTCGCCAACATCGGCGGGGGCCGCGGGGACGGCAACGACGGCGATTCGGGAAGCGCGGGGAGCAAGCCGGAGGCGGCGTCCACAGCTGCCACGGGGACCAAGCCGGTCACGGGGAAGAACGGCACGATTCCGTCGGGGTTCGCGCATGACGAGCAGGGGGCGCAGAGCGCGGCGTCCAACTATGCGGTGGCGCTGGGTTCCGTCGGGATGTTCAACGCGGACACCCGACGAAGCATCATTGAGACCACCCACGACCCGGCTGTCGTGGAGAACCTGCTGACCGCCCTGACGAAGGCCTACTCTCCGGGCTTCCTCAAGAACGTCGGCCTCAACGAGGACGGCACCACCCCCAGTGGCCTGACGTTCGTTTCCCGGACCATCCCCGTCGGCACGAAGGTGATCGAGCGAAGCGGCGACACAGCCACAGTCGAGGTCTGGTGCACGGGGCTCGTGGGAATGGCCGGACAGGGCTCCACCAAGCCCGTCACAGCGACCTGGTTCACCATCTCCGAGAAGCTCAAGTGGGTCGGAGGCGACTGGCGAATCGAGTCGTCGAGCCAGAAGGAAGGCCCCACGCCCGTAAACGGCGACAACAGAGCATCGACTGCAGACGAAATCGCTGGTGCGGTCGAGGGATACGGAGGCTTCACCTATGCCCGATAGCCGCCGCCCGAGCGCGCGTTCCCTCCTAGCAGTCCTGGGAAGCCTGCCGGCCACCGTGATCCTGCTGGCTTCGCAGGCAGCCGCAGCCCCTTCACCATCGCCCACGCCGTCGCCCAGCAAGAGCAACGACGCATGCGACCTCATCGTCGGGCTTGCCAAGGACTACTGCGAAAAAGGCGACGCAGCCCCCAAGACCAACGTCCCCTCCACCGTCGACAACTCCCTCGACCCCCTCTCCTCCCTCGCCCGCGGCTGCGCCGACGCCGCCGCATGGATCGTCGGCAAGCTCAGCGAGGCCGTGAAGAGCACCGCCAACGTCGACTTCACGAACACCAAGTTCCTCCAGCAGTACGCGATCGTCTTCGCCGCCTCCACCGTCCTGACGCTCGTCCTGTGGCTGCTCGCCGTCGCCAAGCGGGCAATCCGTGGCGTGCCGCTGACCACTGCGATCTCCGAGGCCATCGGGTTCCTGTGGCTGACGGTGCTCGCCTCCGCGTTCACCCCGCTGATCCTCTACACGGTCGTCTCCGCGACCGACGGCGTCACCGATGTCATCGCCTCGTCCTCCGGCGGGCAGACCGACGTCTTCTTCGGGTCGTTCGCCGAGGCGCTCAAGAAGGGCTCCGACATCGGCGGCGGGCCGATCATGCTGATCGTCGTCTCGCTCGTCTCGATCCTCGCCGCGGGCGTCCTCTGGCTGGAGCTGGTGATCCGGGCCGCCCTGCTCTACGTAGGCGCCCTGCTCGGCACCGTCGTCTACGCCGGGCTCGTCGACAAGAACATGTGGGGCCACGTCCGGCGCTGGGCGGGCATCATGGTCGCGGTGATCATGGTGAAGCCGGTCATCGTCGTCGTGCTCGGGCTCGCCGGTGCGCTCTCCCAGAACGACGGGCCGAACGCGTTCTCCGCCGTCGTGTCCGGTCTCGCCATCATCCTGCTGGCGATCTTCGCCTCCGCGATGATCTACCGCTTCGTCCCCGGCTTCGGCGACGAGATCCAGGGCGCCCGCACCAACCGCAAGCAGGCCACCGACGGCTCCCAGGCCGCCGCGCTGATCAGCTCCCCCGCCGCCCTCGTCTCCCAGGGCATCAAGACCCACAGCAGCCGCAGCGGCCAGAACAGCGGCGACAGCGGCAGCGGTGGCGGCCGGCCGGCCAACGCGGTCAGCGGCGGAGTCGCCGCGCACAGCTCCCGCAACCCCGGCGGAAGCGGAGTCGGCGGCGTCACACCTCCGCCGCGCAGCGGATCCGGGCCGACCTCCGGCACCCCGCACGGCAGCCGCTCCCACCGAGGTGGCGGATCAGGCAGTTCAGGTAACAACAGCACGGGAGGTGGAGGGCGTTGACGACTCCGTCCCATACGATCGCGCCCCGCCGTACGTATCTCATCGGCCGGGCCCGGCCGAACGCGATCGTCGGCAAGAACCGCGAGACCGGCGAGATCGCCCTGATCATCGCTGGCGCGTTCCTCGGCATGATGAGCGGGCTGATCGTCCCGATCCTGTCCCTGCGGATCGTGCTGCTCACGGGCTTCCCCCTCCTCGCCCTGGCGATCGTGTACCTCCCGTACAAGCACCGCACCTTCTACAAATGGTTCGAGATCAACCGCAGCTACAAGCGCTCCCTGCGCCGCGGTACGACCTACCGCTCCGCCGCCATGGAGGCGGGCGTCGGCGCCGACGGGCGTGAGGTCGAGATCGGACCGCCCCCCGGCATCGGCCGGATCAACTGGCTCGCGGCCCCCTTCGGCCCGGACGAGATCGCCGTACTCCTGCACGCCGACCGCCGCACCGTCACCGCCGCGATCGAGATCGAGGGCCCCGGCGTCGGGCTCCGCGACAGCGAGGACCAGGAAGCGCTCGTCGACCGGTTCGGCACCCTGCTGAAGCACGTCGCCAACGGCGACGGCTTCGTGACCCGCATCCAGATGCTGGCCCGTACGCTCCCCGCCGACCCCGACGCGCATGCCAAGGACGTCGCCCAGCGCGGCGACAAGACGTCCCCGGGCTGGCTCCAGGATTCCTACGACCAGCTCCAGTCCATGGTCTCCACCTCCAGCGAGCAGCACCGCGCCTACCTCGTGGCCTGCATGCACTACACCCGCGAACTGGCCGCCGAGGCCAACGCCATGGCCCGCGCCGCCCGCCCCCAGTCCGGCCGCAGGCTCGACAGGGACGCGGGCCTCGCCGTCGTCATGGCGCGCGAGCTCACCGACATCTGCGCCCGCCTCGCCGAGGCCGACATCCGGGTCCGCCAGCCGCTCGGCCAGAGCCGGCTCGCCTCCCTGGTGCACTCGATGTACGACCCCGACCACCCCATCGACCACATCCAGGCCATGACCAAGCGCAATGCCTGGCCGGCCGAACTGGACGCGGTCGAGCCGACGTTCCTCCAGGCCAAGACCCGCGAGTCGGTCACCCGTGCCCCCTGGTGCCACTCCACGGCCTGGGTGAAGGAGTGGCCGATGACCCCCGTCGGCGTCAACTTCCTGGCCCCGCTCCTCGTCCACACCCCCGATGTGATCCGTACGGTCGCGGTCTGCATGGACCTGGAACCCACCGAGGTCGCCATCGAACGGATGCTCACCGAGAAGACGAACGACGAGGCGGAAGCCAGCCGCCAGGCCAAGATGAACCGCACCGTGGACCCCCGCGACATCGCCGCGCACGGCCGCCTCGACCAGCGGGGTGAAGATCTCGCGAGCGGCGCGGCCGGGGTGAACCTGGTGGGGTACATCACCGTGTCGTCACGCTCGCCCGAGGCTCTGGCCCGCGACAAGCGCACGATCCGGGCCTCGGCCGGCAAGTCCTATCTCAAGCTGGAGTGGTGCGACCGCGAGCACCACCGCGCCTTCGTGAACACCCTGCCGTTCGCCACCGGCATCCGCCGCTAGCCGTACGACAACCCGTAAGCACCTCGTACAACAACCCGTACAGCACCCCGCACAACAGCCCGTACGACTACGACAACCCGCACAGCAACCGGGACAACCGAGAGAAACGAAAGGGAGGTCGGTCACGCCATGCGAGATCCGCTGTCCGCGCTGTCGGACGCCTTCACCGCCTTCCTCTTCGGGAAGGTGGAGACGACCAGGCTGCCCGTCCGCACATCGACCGGACAGGCCCAGGCCGTCTATCTGCCCACCGCGGCCCCCGGCCTCGGCGACTCCGGCGTGATCATCGGCCGCGAGGTCTACTCCGGCAAGGGCTACATCTACGACCCCTTCCAGCTGTACGGACAGCAGCTGCCCGCCCCGCACTGGCTGGTGCTCGGCGAGTCCGGCAACGGCAAGTCCGCGCTGGAGAAGACGTACGTGCTCCGCCAGCTCCGCTTCCGCGACCGCCAGGTCGTCGTCCTGGACGCCCAGGGCGAGGACGGCGTCGGCGAGTGGAACCTCATCGCCCAGGAGCTCGGCCTCACCCCGATCCGCCTCGACCCGACCGCCGCCCTCAACGGCGGCATCCGGCTCAACCCGCTCGACCCCTCGATCACCACCACCGGCCAGCTCGCCCTGCTCCGTACGATCATCGAGGTCGCGATGGGGCACGGCCTGGACGAGCGGTCCGGCTTCGCGCTGAAGGTCGCCCACGCCTACGTCAACGAGACGATCACCGACCGGCAGCCGGTCCTGACCGACATCGTCGACCAGCTCCGCCACCCGGAGCCCGAGTCCGCCGAGGCGATGAACGTCGACATAGACGATGTACGGGCCTGGGGCCTGGACGTCGCCCTCGTCCTGGACCGGCTGGTCGACGGTGACCTGCGCGGCATGTTCGACGGGCCGACGAGCGTCGGCATCGACCTCGACGCCCCGCTGATCGTCTTCGACCTCTCGCACATCGACCGGAACTCGATCGCGATGCCGATCCTGATGGCGATCGTCGGCGTCTGGCTGGAGCACACCTGGATCAGGCCCGACCGGAAGAAGCGCATCTTCCTGGTGGAAGAGGCCTGGCACATCATCAACTCGCCTTTCGTGGCCCAGCTCTTCCAGCGACTGCTGAAGTTCGGGCGCCGCCTCGGCCTGTCGTTCGTGGCCGTCGTCCACCACCTCAGCGACGTCGTCGACGGAGCGGCGGCCCGCGAGGCCGCGGCGATCCTCAAGATGGCGTCGACCCGCACGATCTACGCCCAGAAGGCCGACGAGGCCAGAGCGACGGGACGCGTGCTCGGCCTGCCCCGGTGGGCGGTCGAGATCATCCCGACCCTCACCCCCGGCATCGCCGTCTGGGACGTCAACGGCAACGTCCAGGTGGTCAAGCACCTGATCACCGAAGCGGAACGTCCCCTGGTCTTCACCGACCGCGCCATGACCGAGTCCTCCGCCGTCGAACTCCTCCCCGAGGACGTACGCGCCGCGGACCTGGAGGCGGAGCAGCGCGCGGCACGGATCGAGCACCAGCAACGGCTGAACGATTCGTCCGAGTCAACGGTGGCATGACATGGCGGGGCGCGCTGAGCAACGTAACGGCGGCAGCGGCAGTGGAAGCAGCAGCGGCGGCATCCCGGACGGCCTGCTGATCGGCCTGCTGGCCTTCCTGCTCGGGCTGACGCTACTGGCGTGGACGGCCACCGGGCTGGCCGGACTGTTCGCGCACGGCGCCTGGCCGGAGGGCGTCACGCTCGCCGAGACCCCCTTGTCGTTGCGCCGGCTCGTCACCGCACCGCACGACCTCCCGGCCGCCTGGCCGAACACCCCGGCGGGCGAGCTCTCCGGGTACGGGCTCTTCTGGGGCCTGTTCATCGGCGAACTGATGGTGCTGCTGGTACTGACGGTGTTCGTGCTGGGCGTGGTGGCCCGCTGGCGGGCGGTACGGGCGCGGCAGCGGAGCGAGCGGTACGGGGGCGGCGAAAGGCACGAGTACGGGAACGAGCACGGAAACAAGTACGGGAACGAGTACGAGGACGAGTACGAGGACGAGCCCGTACGGTCGCGGCAACAGCAGAAAACCCGGCGCCGGGCACAGCCACCCACAGCCGCTTCTGCCTCCGCCTCTGTCCCTGCCCCCGCTGCCGTCCCCATGGAACACGCCCTGGCCGACACCACCCTTCTCACCGGAGTCGGCGCCGAAGCCGAAGCCGAAGCCGAATCCGAATCCGGTGCCGGTGCCGGTGCCAGTACCGAAACCGGTGCCGGTACCGAACCCGGAACCCCCGCCCCCGGTCTCCCCCCGCTCCCCTCCCCCCGCGCCCCCGTCGTCTACGGACCGGCCTCGGCGCGTCGTCCCACCGCCGTCCAGGCCATCAACGAAGCCGACGGCCCAGCGCTCGTCGTCACCTCCGACCCCAGCGTCTGGGCCGAGACGAAGGACGCCCGCGCCAAGCTCGGCCCGGTCCTCGTCTACGACCCGGGCCACCTCTGCGACACCCCGGCCCGCCTGCACTGGTCCCCCACCGCAGGCTGCGAACAGCCCGAGACGGCCGCCGCCCGCTCCGCCGCGCTGCTGGCCCCGGTCCGGCCGCAGGCCCGTATCGACGCGGCGACCGCCGACACTGCGGAAACGCTCCTGCAGTGCTGGCTGCACGCCGCCGCCATAGACGGCCGGCCCTTCCGCCAGGTCCACCGCTGGGCCCTCGGCGGCAGCGCCCACGAACCGGTGCGCCTGCTCCGTACCCACCCCAAAGCGGCGTCCGGACTCGCCGGTCTGCTGGAGTCGGCGCTGACCGCCCACCCCGAACGACGCGAGATGGCCCAGGAGTTGACGGTGCGGGCGTTCGGCGCGCTCTCGTCGGTGCACATCCGCGAGGCCTGCACGCCGAACCGGTCCGATTCGATCGCGCTGGAATCATTCGCGGGCGAGGGGGGCACCCTCTATGTGGTGGGTGAGCCGATCGAGGACCCCCGCTCGGGGCCGGGAGCAATGCCCCTGCTCACGGCGCTCGCCTCGCACGTGGTCGAGCACGGCCGCCGCATGGCCGCACGGTCATCCGACGGTCGGCTCGACCCACCAATGACGCTCGTGCTCGACGACATCGCCGCGGTGGCACCCCTCCCCCGGCTCCCGGAACTGCTGGCGAACGGCCGGGGGATGGGACTGCCGACCCTGGCCCTCCTCCGCTCCCGGGAACAGGCACGCTCCCGCTGGCCCCAGGGGGTATGACTCCTCGCGAGGCCCGCCAGGGGCTGTTCAGGCAGGCAAGGGGCCGTTGAGGCAGGTCAGGGATTGTTCAGGTAGGTGAGGACCGCCAGGACGCGACGGTTGCTGTCGTCGTCATCGGTGATGCCGAGCTTGCCGAACATGGAGGTGGTGTACTTGCCGATGGCACTCTCGCTGAGGAAGAGCCGCCTGCCGATGGCCTGGTTGGACAGTCCTTCGGCCATGAGACCGAGCACGGAGTGTTCGCGTTCGGTGAGCCCTTCCAGCCGTCGGTCAGAGGGCCCGCTGGAGAGCAGTTTGGCGATGACGGCGGGGTCCATCGCGGTCCCGCCACCGGCTACGCGTTCCAGAGCGTCGACGAACTGGTCGGCGTCGAACACGCTCTCCTTGAGGAAGTAGCCGATGCCGCCGGCTCCGTCGGCCAACAGCTCGCGGGCATAGAGCTGTTCGACGTACTGGGAGAGGATCAGGACCGGCAGTCCGGGCAGTTCGCGGCGCGCGGCAAGGGCCGCCCGCAAGCCCTCGTCCGACTGGGTCGGCGGCATACGGATGTCGACAACGGCGACGTCCGTATGCCACTTCAGCAGCGCGTCCAGCGTCTCGGGTCCGGTGGTCGCCGTCGCCACCACCTCGTGCCCGTACGCCTCGATGAGACGGACCATCCCGTCCCGCAGGAGGTAGAGATCCTCGGCTACAACGATTCGCATGGCACCACTATCCTCGCGCGGGTCGGACCGCCTGCCGGGCCGACGATCTCCAGGGTGCCGTCGAAGACCGCGAGCCGTTGGCGCAGCCCCGCCAGTCCACCACCGGCGCGCACTGTCGCTCCGCCCCGGCCGTCGTCCTCGACATCGACGACCAGGCGGGCACCTTCCCCGGTGATCGAGATCTGCGCCCGGGTCGCACGGGCGTGCTTCACCGTGTTCGTCACCAGCTCGACGATCCCGAAGTAGAGGGCGGACTCGATCGGCGGTTCCAGTCGCAGCCGGACGTCGGCGGTGACGGCCACTTCGAGCGGGCTGTCCAGGGCGAACGCGCGGACGGCCTCGACGAGCCCCCGGTCACTCAGCACCGGCGGGCTGATTCCCCTCACCAGTTCGCGGAGCTCGGTCAGTGACGTGGCGGCACCGGACCGCGCCGCCCGCATCAGCTCCCTGGCCCGGTCGGGATCGGTTTCCATCAGCTTCTCCGCCGTCGCCAGGGAGAGCCCGAGCGCGACCAGCCTGGCCTGCGCCCCGTCGTGCAGATCCCGCTCGATCCGGCGGATCTCGGCGGCCTGCGCGACAGTCGTGTCCGCACGCTGGGCCGTCAGCTCCGCCACCCGGTCCGCCAGCACCATCGCGTGCGACGCCCGCAGGAAGCGGACGGCCACCGGCTCGATGCACCGCCAGGCGTACGGGGCACCGGCGACCGCCACCGCCAGGCCGAGCACCCCGACGACACGCGCCACGGCCCCAGAACGGCCGAGCCCGACGGCCGCCGCGGCCAGCCCGGCCGGCGGGAGCGACGCGACCACGCCCGCGGTGAACGGCACGACGGCCAGAAAGCGCAGGTCGCGCCAGTTGGCGGGGTCCTTCCAACGGACCCGCCACTTCTGGTCCATGAGGGCGTCACGCCTGCTGCGCTCGTAACCGAAGCCGTTCCACCAGTACCCGGTGGACAGCTGTGTCACCGATCCGGCCTGCCGGTATCCGGCCGGAACGACGGTGCCGGTCCATCGCGCGACGAGGAAGCGCACCGTCCGACACACCGGGCGGGAGAGGCCGAGCGTTCCCACGCACACCAGGACGACCGGCAGCACCCACGACCACGGGTTCGCCGCACCCCACCGGATCCCCAGCGCCACCGCGGCGGCCCACACCGCCGGAACCAGCATGCTGACCACCGCCACGACACACGCCTGTACGAAACCCACGCCGACGCGCACCGGCCACGAACCCGGCTGCCTCACAGCTCTCACGGATCTCACGGATCTCACTGGCTCTCCCTCCGCTACCCGTTCGGTGCTCCCACTGTGCACCGCGCGGAACCCGCCGGCGCCCGGGCCAGTCGGGTAGTGGGTCCAGCCCCACCCACCCGTGGGTCCAGACGCATACCGCGCCGGCCGGGCGCTTCGTAGCGTCGCTGAACATGGAAACCGAGAAGCACAGCACGACCACCGCCACCGGACCGGCCCTCCTCGACGCTCCCCGCACCCAGGAAGCCTTCGGCGCGGTGAAGAACAGTCTCAAGGTCTACGGCGCACTCGGCGCCCTCGCCCTCCTGGCGATCACCGCGGTATCGGCCGGCGGTCACACGGTGAACACCTTCATGTGGGTCCGGGCGGTCCTGCTTCCCCTGATCGCCGTGCTGGTCCACCGGCTGGCCGTGGCCGCATCCCGGGGATCCCGAAGGGCCTTCGAGCGCGTGAGCGCCGTCGCCGTAATAATGCCGATCGCGATCATCGCCGTCGATCTGATTCCGGGGGTCTGCCCGCTGTGGTACGCCGTGACTCAGGCCGTCTGCATGGTGCCGGTCATCCAGGTCGCATTCATCACCCGGGGCTCCGCACTGCGCGCCGTCTTCCCCAGGCCGCGCTGACAAAGGAAAAGGCCGTAGAACGCAGAAAAGCCCCGTGTCCACAAGGACACGGGGCTTTCCCGTAAAAGGAGTTCGGCGGCGTCCTACTCTCCCACAGGGTCCCCCCTG